>JAFGWU010000079.1 GCA_016936975.1 Bacteroidales bacterium
AACATCGTAAAATCGGATCGGAACATCGTAAAATCGGATCGGAACATCGTAAAATCGGATCGGAACATCGTAAAATCGGATCGGAACCTGATCTTTTGTCATGCTTCAAAAATAACTTTCCTTCCAAGTATCCCCGTAACAGGCATCAGGTTGCTCAATTACCTTTCCCTGGTTGCTGTTTCTTATATTGTGCATCCACCACCGCGAAAGCCGCCATGTCGACAATTTCACGTACATCACTCTCCATCTGCAGTATATGAATAGGTTTCCCGATTCCCAGGAGGATGGGGCCCGTCACAGTAGCTTCCCCGATTTCCTGCATCATCTTATAGGCGATGTTGCCCGAGCTGAGATTCGGGAAGATGATGGCATTCACTCTCCTGTTGCCAAGTTTCGTAAACGGGTATTTTTTCATCCTCAGCTCCGGGTTCAGGGCAAAATTCATCTGCATCTCCCCGTCGACAATCAGGTCGGGATATTCATGGTGAAGAATGGACACCGCTTCATGGGCTCTGATGGCACTTGAACCTTTAATGGCTCCGAAATTGGAATAGGACACGATGGCGATTACCGGCTCAAGATTAAAATGTTCAATCGCTTCCCTGACCAGCAGGGTGGTCCCCACGATATTCTGGACAGAGGGGATCTTGTTGACGGTGGTATCCGCAAAAAAGTAGGGTCCGCTCTTTGTCTGCACAATATACATCCCGGCGATTTGCCTGTCCGGGTTGTTGGTTCCCGTTATCTGAATGGCCGGGCGAATGACATCGGCATATTTGCTGGAAAATCCCGACAGAAAAGCATCGGCATCACCGGCTTCCACCATCATGATCCCGAAATTATTCTGCAGATTCATCTGTTCCAGTGCATCCTCATAGGTCATCCCTTTCCGCTGTCGTTTTTCAAAAAGCTTTTCTGCATATCTTTCTCGCATCTCCTGGGCTTCCCTGCCCCTGGGATCAATGATCGGCACATCGTTAATATCCAGGTGATACTCCCCGATCATTTTCCTGATCTTTTCTTTCCCACCTAAAAGAACAGGTTTTGCAATCCCTTCATGGACGATTGTCTGAACCGCTTTCAGCACCTTAAAATTTCCCGCTTCACCGAATACAAGCTTCATGGGTTCCTGCTGTGCCTTCATCCTCACTTCATTAATCAACCTGTTTCCGAGTCCCATACGTTCCTTAAGCTGTTCTTTATAGGCCTCCCAGTCTTTAATGGGAATCCTGGCCACACCGGTATCCATGGCGGCCCGGGCTACAGCGGGGGCCACATGATAGATCAATCTCGGATCGAGTGGTTTGGGAATAATATAATCCCTGCCGAAGAAGAGATTCTGGGTTTTATAGGCTTTATTAACCACCTCCGGGACATCCTCCTTTGCCAGCTCTGACAGGGCATAACAGGCCGCTATTTTCATCTCCTCATTAATACAGGTGGCCCTTACATCCAGTGCGCCCCTGAATATAAAGGGAAAACCCAGCACGTTGTTGATCTGGTTGGGGTAATCAGACCGGCCGGTAGCAAAAATAAGATCCTTCCGTGCCGATATGGCCTCCTCGTAGGCGATTTCGGGATTGGGATTGGCCATGGCAAACACGATGGGATCCCGGTTCATTTTTTTCAGCATCGAAGCCTTCAGCACATCGGCCACCGAGAGGCCCAGGAACACATCCGCTCCCTCAATGGCTTCCTCCAGCGTATCGGCTTCCACGTCCCTGACAAATTGTTGCTTATACTTGTTTAAATCCTTGCGTTTCCTGTTCAATACCCCCTTACTATCGAGCATCAGCAGGTTTTCCTGCTTCACTCCCAGCGCCATATACAACCTCGAACAGGAGATGGCGGAAGCGCCGGCGCCGTTCACCACAACTTTGACCTCCCCGATCTTCTTACCGATGAGCTCCAGTGCATTCAGCAATCCCGCCCCCGAAATGATCGCTGTGCCGTGCTGGTCGTCATGAAATACAGGGATATCGAGTTCATTTTTCAGCCGCTCTTCGATGTCGAAACATTCGGGAGCCTTGATATCCTCCAGGTTAATTCCGCCGAATGTCGGGGCGATGGCTTTTGCCACCTCCACAAACTCATCAATATCTGTCCGGTCTATTTCGATATCGAACACATCCACATCTGCAAAAATCTTAAACAGGAGTCCTTTTCCCTCCATAACCGGTTTCCCCTCCAGGGCCCCCAGGTTTCCCAGTCCGAGTACCGCCGTCCCGTTCGACATCACTGCCACCAAGTTCCCTTTTGCAGTGTACTTGTAGGCATCTTCACGATTCTCCTTGATTAAAAGGCATGGTTCGGCTACACCCGGGGTGTAGGCCAGGGAGAGATCCCTCTGGGTCGAATGTGGTTTGGTCGGGATGACCTCTATTTTTCCCGGTCTGCCGCAGCTGTGATAATTTAAAGCATCGTCACGTGTAATTTTTGCCATAGGTTAAAAGATTTGAGGATTCATAACAAAAGTACGAAGAGAATCAGGTCCTTTTTCCCATTGCCGGAATAATTATTAATGTTCTTGAGCAGTCTGAAGCAGGTTGTTCCCAATCTGCCGTGGATGGTCCGGATCTTTTCTTTTGCGAATTTGAAAATTCGATACTATATTTGCATGCCAGTTTTGCAGAGCACCGGCATCCCGGTCGGACCGGGCCGGGAGCACAGCAGGGCAGTATATAACTTTATTGCGGGAATAGCTCAGTTGGTAGAGCACGACCTTGCCAAGGTCGGGGTCGCGGGTTCGAGTCCCGTTTCCCGCTCATAAATTCTAACCGCTTCTGAATTTTTCCGGGGCGGTTTTGATTTTTTGACTAAATTTGCCTCACCGTTTTGTTCTCAGAACCAGATGGCATGCGTGGCGGAAGCCTGTCCTGTTGAACGGTCCCCTGTTCCGCCACAATCTTGAAATGTTTTGCCCGGATGGCGGAATAGGTAGACGCGCTGGACTTAAAATCCAGTGGCCTGAAAAGGCCGTGCCGGTTCGATTCCGGCTCCGGGTACTCTGTTTCCTTCTATTTGCCTATCAGCTTTTTAATCTCATTCAGCTTATTCAAAGCTTCAACAGGCGTAAGGTTATTGATATCCAGGTCGGCAATCTCGTCTCTTATCTGTTTCAGCACCGGGTCATCCAGCTGAAAAATGCTGAGCTGCAGGCCCTCCCGCTGCTGTGCAATCTCTGTAACCGGTTTGCTGAGATGCTGATCCCCTCCCGGTTTTTCAAGCTCTGCCAGAATCTCATTGGCTCTTTTTACCACACTCTTCGGCATGCCGGCCATCCTGGCAACATGAATCCCGAAACTGTGCTCACTCCCTCCCCTTACGATCTTCCTGATAAAAACCACCCGGTCATCCAGCTCCCTGACCGATACATTGTAATTCTTCACCCTGGGGAAAGAGGCTTCCATCTCATTCAGCTCGTGGTAATGTGTCGCAAACAGTGTTTTGGCCTTGCTTTTCGGGTGTTCGTGAATATATTCCACCATGGCCCAGGCAATGGAAATCCCGTCGTAGGTGCTGGTGCCCCTCCCAATCTCATCCAGGATGATCAGGCTCCGGTCTGAAAGATTATTCAGGATGCTGGCCGCCTCCAGCATTTCCACCATAAAGGTGGACTCTCCCAGTGAGATGTTATCCGAAGCACCCACCCTGGTAAAGATCTTATCCACCCAGCCTATCTTTGCCTCAACAGCCGGAACAAAACTGCCAATCTGAGCCATCAGGGCGATCAGGGCCGTCTGCCGCAGCAGTGCCGATTTGCCCGACATATTCGGACCGGTAAGGATAATGACCTGCTGGTCGTCGTTATCGAGCCGGATGTCGTTCGTCACATACGCCTCATCAATGGGCAGCTGCTGTTCTATCACCGGGTGGCGCCCCTCTTTGATATCAATGACCGTGGTCTCATTGACCTCCGGCCGTACATAACGGTTATCCTTTGCCGTCAGGGCGAATGAAAGCAGGCAGTCGAGCCGTGCCACCAGGGCGGCATCCAGCTGAACTGCAGGAATATAGTCTGCGATACTCAGAACCAGCTCCTGGAAGAGCCGCGCTTCAATCTCCAGGCACTTCTCCTCGGCCCCCAGGATCTTTTCCTCAGAGGTTTTAAGCTCCTCCGTAATGTACCGCTCCGCACTCACCAGGGTCTGTTTCCTGATCCATTCGGAGGGCACTTTATCCTTATGGGTATTCCTGACTTCAATATAGTAGCCGAATACATTGTTATAGGCGACCTTCAGGCTTGGGATGCCCGTATTCTCTATTTCCCGTTGCTGTATCTTCAGCAGGAAATCCTTCCCCGAATGCATGATGTCGCGCAGTTCGTCAAGCTCCTCCGACACGCCTTTTGAAATGACACCCCCTTTGTTAACCTGGTTGGGCGGATCATCCACGATCTCTTTCGCAATCCGTTCCCTCACCGATTCACAGGAGTTGAGCTGTTCCGCAATTTTTTTCAATGCCGGCTCCCCCGATCTTGCGCAATGTTCACGGATGGGCTCAATGGCTGACAGGGCATTTTTGAGATGCACGATTTCCCGCGGGGATATCTTTCCCACGGCAACCTTCGAAATGACCCGTTCCAGGTCTCCTATCTGCCTGATATGCTCCTCCAGAATGGTTTTGAACGCCTCGTTCTGCTGAATATAATCCACCATATTGTGCCTTTCGCGAATCAGGAGAACATCTTTAAGCGGCAGGGTCACCCAGCGTTTCATCAATCTTGAACCCATCGGGGAAATGGTGCGGTCCAGGACGTCAATGAGTGTTTTCGCCCCCTCATAAATGGGTTGGAACAACTCGAGGTTCCGGATGGTGAATCGGTCGAGCCACACATAGTGATCCTCTTCAATCCTCGATATCCTTGATATATGCGCCGTTTGTGTATGCTGGGTAATTTCGAGGTATTGCAGGATGGCCCCGCTGGCAATAATGCCATGCACCAGGTTGTGCACCCCGAATCCCTTCAGGTTTCTGGTCTGAAAGTGCCGGACCAGCTTGTCGCCTGCATTCTCTTCGGTAAAAATCCAATCCTCCAGGGGGAAGACATAATAATCGGTCCCGAATTTCTCATTGAAATATTTGGTCTTGCTCCGTTCGACCAGCACCTCCTTTGGTTTAAAGCTGCTCAGAAGCTTATCGACATATTCATAGCTTCCTTCAGCCGTCAGAAACTCCCCTGTAGAGATGTCGAGAAAGGAAACACCGGCAACCTGGTGATCCAGGTAAACGCTTGCCAGGAAATTGTTTTCCTTATGCTCCAGCACGTTATCATTGATTGTAACCCCGGGGGTTATGAGTTCTGTAATCCCCCGTTTGACTATTTTCTTTGCAAGCTTTGGATCTTCAAGCTGTTCACAGATAGCTACCCGCTGTCCGGCTCTCACCAGTTTCGGCAGATAGGTATCCAGGGCGTGATACGGAAAACCGGCCAGCTCGACAAAAGAGGCGGCCCCGTTGGCGCGGCGGGTCAGGGTGATGCCCAGTATTTCTGATGCGCGGATCGCATCTTCCCCGAAGGTTTCATAGAAATCCCCTACCCGGAACAGTAAAATAGCATCAGGATGTTTGGCCTTGATGTTATAGTATTGCTTCATCAGGGGCGTTTCGACAATATTTCCCGGTGGCTTATCCAATGCTTTAATAATAGGATATTCAAAAATAACGGTTATGCAAGGAAATTGGAAATGATGTTGATAAGTATTGCTGAGGAATGAAATCCCTGTGCTGAATCACCTGACCGGTCAGGGATCCGTCAGAGAAAAACGGCACGATATTTCCTTAAAGCATCACTTAAAGACGGACATCCAAACCCACTGCAAATAAAACGGATCTTTTCTCATAGGTATCGGTATAGGGGATTGCATAGGGCTCTTCGTCAAAGGTGAGGGTGTAGCTTCTTCTGACCGAATTTTTATTGGAGATCACATAGACAATGCCGGCATTGATGGTTAACCGTCTGGCCGGTGCAAAGCAGAAGCCCCCGGCAATGGTATTGGCTTCCAGTGCAAAATTGAGATCCGACTGGTATAGATCATTCACCCCCTTATTGGCATAGGCATATCCCGCACTGATCCCGAAATTGTGCATCAGCATATACTCCAGGCTCAGTGCCAGATCGAAGGTATTATGATCGACGGTTGTTTTGTTGTTGACCTGTTCTCCCCCCGCATCTGTGAAACCATACCAGGCGGATTTATCAAAATAGAAATCATATCCGAAGTTGACCGTAAGCTTGTTAATGGGCCTCAGCAACACCCCGGTGGCCGGAGCATGATAGCGAACGCCCACCGATAGCATCCCGGGCAGGTCGCCCCTGCTCTGGGCCCCGTCCGGGAACATGTCCATTTCATCGACAGTGGTTTCGTTTTCCAGCTCGATCCTGGTATGGTGTTCATATTTCACTCCTATATCCATCTTTTTAGCCAGATGGATATTCACCCCGATAATCGGGGTGATGCCCGATCCTTTTTGCACGGCTTTAAGCTCCCTGTCAGCATAGGTGTCATCCAATTCATCCGCCATGGCAAACAGCCGTTCACCCAGGGAGGCATTCAGTGGTTCGACCTCATCCGCAATGTATCTTATGTACGTCCCGGGTGGCTTTGTTGCGGGTTCGGGTTCGGTCACATCAATGGTCACCCCGGTCCGGGAGGCTTCTAACACATTATGCACCGATACATACCTTGCCCCGAGAGCGACCGAAAGCAGGTTGTTAACCGCGTAGGTTGCCCCGGCCTGATAGCCCATATACCTCTTTGAACACTCGAATGAAGCTGTAAGATCATACCCTGTGACATTTGAATAACCCGGAAAGGTGCCGGTCAGCCTCGCAACCTGATCATCGACGGAAAAGAGGCTCACCTGCATGTCGGGCACGAGGGAAGCCACGGGAACTTCAAAAAGAGGCATCCCCTCTTCAAAGAGGGTTCTCCTCCCGCCGCTTATGAAATTAACGCCCCCTGAAAGAACCAGTCTGTCCATTTTGTAGGCGGCATAAAAAGAGGGGAAAAGTAATGCCCTTTCCGTTCCGTCGAAAATCCGGTCCTCTTTTTCGATAAAAACATAACTGCTGGAAATCCGGGGTGACTGGAATATGAACTGGTTATTCAGTGAAAAATGAAACCCGTTTTCCAGGTAACGCAATCCTGCCGGATTATAATAAACCGCATCGATTTCCCTGGAAGCCTGCCGGGTTAATGTTCTGGCCCATGCAGCACTCAGGTTGGAATTGGTTACCAGCCCGCCGGCCAATAAAAATGATGAGGATAAAAAGGTCAACAGTATGGCACTACTGAATCTTCTCATGATGTAATTATTTAGGATGCCCGCTAAATGAAACAGAATTTCTTTTATAGTGAGTAAATTATTAAAAATTATTCATTCCTGAGCTACTTTACGGGCAGATTTCAAAAAAAAAATCCGCCCGCGGGAACGGACGGATTCTTTTTATGCTTTCGGAAATCCTACAGGTGGAAATCCAGACCAATGGCAAAAAGCATCGTCTTTTTCGAGTAGCTTTCCGTGTAAGCCAGTCCGGTTCGTGGATAGGTCCTTTCCACTGCATCATCCGAGTAGATTACGTACACTACCCCGGCATTGATTCCTATTCTTTCGCCGATGCCGAAATAGAATCCGCCGCCAACCGAATTGGTTTGAAGGGCATATTTGAGGTCCGACTGGTAGGTTTCATTGATCCCGTTCCTGCTTAATACATAGCCCGCACTCAGGCCAAAATTATCCTTGAGCATATACTCCAGGCTTAAAGCCAGGTCATAGGAGTTCTTATCGATCGTGGTTTCATTGTTAATCTGGTTGCCCGTATCATCCGTGTCTCCATAATATGCCGGCCGGTCGAGGAACGTATTATAACCCAGGGTGGCGGTGAGTTTATTGGTCGGACTGACCTGTACCCCTGCAGTTACCATGCCCGGCAGGTCTGCCCTTGTTTTAGCGCCATCGGGAAACATACCCACATCATCCACCGTTGTTTCGTTTTCCAGCTCAATTTTGGTATGATGTTCATACTTCAGCCCGATATTGACTGTTTCAAAGAGATTGACATTCAACCCGACGATGGGCGTAATTCCGGATCCTTTTTGTACGGCCTCCAGTTCCGGATTGTCCAGTGCTGCCGCAGTGGCCAACAACAGCCCACCTGTTTGGGGATCAACCGGATTCACCTGGTTCCCAACCAGTGTAAGATAAGCGGTCGCCGATTGAGAACCTCCATAAATATCGGGAGCCTGCAACATGATATTTTCAAGACTGCCCTCGTAACTGTTATTAACCATCACATATCTTCCACCCAGCGCAACTGAAACCATATCATTTATAGCATAAGTCGCCCCGGCCTGGATGCCATAATATACCGATCTTCCGTTGAATGCTGCATCCAATGAATAGCCGGCAATATTCCCAAAGCCAGGATTCACTCCGATTGCATCTTCAATTCCCTGATCAACAGCGGTTAGAATGGCCGGAATAGAGGCAACCTGCATTTCAAAGGAAGGAAGTCCTTTTTCAAAATTGGCACTTCCGCCCCCGCCGATCAGGTTAAATCCGGCAGAAAATGCCCATTTACCGGTTTTAAAAACCGCGTATCCGCTCGGGAACAGCGGAGCCCTTGCCGTACCCTCATAGGTTTTAGGTTGGCCGATAATCAATGGATAATCATTGGTAATTTGCCTTGTTTGGAAAACAGTTTGATTGGATAAGGATAAATGCAGTCCATTGTCGATTAATCCCAGACCGGCAGGATTGTAATAAACCGCATCAATTCCACAGGTAGCTTGCCTTGTAAGGGTCCTGGCCCATGCGGCACTCTGGTTGGTGTTGGTAACCAGTCCGCCCGCCAGCAAAAATGACGATGATACTAAAATCAATAGTATCGCACTACTGAATCTTTTCATGAGATAAAGTTTTTAGTTAGCGGCAGCAAGAAATGAAATTTTAATGAATTAAGGAGCATTTTTTATTAAAATTTTGCATTTGAGGGGTGTTCGCGGGCTCTCCCATTTACATAAAATATCTTTCTGATCTCCGACGATGGCATGAAAAATTTAATATTTCCGGATGATGGGGGCAAAACACTATATTTGCAATGGAAAAAGATATGGATAAAGAACATTTATTTGGAAAAACCCTCCGGGAACTGGAGATTATAGCCGAAACGGTCCGCCTGCCATCCTACGCGGGCCGGCAGATCGCTGAATGGCTTTATAAAAAAGCCATTACGGATATTGATTCGATGAGCAATCTCTCAAAAAAATCGAGGGCATTCTTATCCGCGCAATATTCATTCGGATTGCAGGAACCTGCCAGTGTGCGGGTCTCTTCCGACGGCACAAAAAAATATCTGTTCCCGGCCGGAGAGGGTAAGTTTATTGAAACCGCCTATATCCCTGAAAAAAATCGTCATACAATCTGCCTGTCCACCCAGGTGGGATGCAGGATGGGGTGTCTGTTCTGCATGACGGGCAAGCAGGGTTTTCAGGGTAACCTTACCGCCTCCGAAATCCTGAACCAGTTCCGGTCCATTCCCGAATGGGCCCTGCTTACCAATATCGTGTATATGGGGATGGGCGAGCCTCTTGATAATCCGGACGAGGTCATGAAAAGTCTTGAGATCCTGACTTCAGAATGGGGATTCGGTCTCAGCCCCAAACGGATCACCGTTTCAACCATAGGCATTATCCCGGCGATGCTACGGTTCCTTGAAAGCAGCAAAGCCCACCTGGCCGTGAGTCTGCATTCACCCTTTGATGAGGAGCGTCAGATGTTGATGCCGGTACAGAATAAGTATCCCTTAAAAGAGGTTCTTGCAAAGATCCGCGACTGGGATTTCGGACGTCAGAGAAGGGTATCTTTTGAATATATCCTGTTTAAAAATCTTAATGACTCTCCTGCCCATGTCAATGAACTCGCCCGCATCCTCAATGGCATACGTTGCAGGGTTAACCTTATACGCTTTCATCCCATCCCGGATACCTCGTTTGAATCGCCGGATGAAAAGGATGTAATAGCCTTCAGGGATCGTCTGAACGATAAAGGGATCACTGCTACCATCCGTGCCAGCCGGGGTGAAGATATCCGGGCCGCTTGCGGATTACTGTCCACCTATGAACTTCTGAATCGTTCCCTTCCGTAGCCTTATTCCTCCTTTTCATAAAAATTTGCCTTCAGGACGCTGATAATATGCCCGCTTCCGTCATTAACTGATATGAATATCTGGTTGTATGACTTTTTGAACACGCTGTTCCCTCTGAACTGCCAGGTTTGCGGGAAATTACTCACCCGACCGGAGCCGGTGATATGTATTGCATGTGAAAACCGGTTGCCCCGCACCCTGTTCACAGCCGATCCCGATAATCCTGTCAGCCGGATTTTCTGGGGCCGTACGCAGATCCAACAGGCCACATCGCTTATGAAATTCGATAAAGGTTCTGATTTCAGGGTTTTACTGCATAATTTAAAGTACAGGGGGTATAAAGGCAACGGTACCTACCTGGGAAAACTCCTGGGGCTCGAACTTGCCGGTACGGTTTTCGCATCCTGTGATGCGATCGTCCCCGTCCCACTGCACCCCGGCAAACTGAGAAAAAGGGGCTACAATCAGGCCGGTATCATTGCCGGCGGGGTTGCTTCCATCCTCAACAAACCGGTATGGGATAATCTTCTGCTTCGTGCGTCGAATACGGATACACAGACCCGCAAAAACCGTTACGAACGGTTTCTGAATATGGAATCGGGGTTTATCCTGAACCCAAACGCCCGGATATCCGGAAGCTTGACACTCTTGCTGATCGATGACGTGGTTACGACCGGTGCAACCCTGGAGGCATGTTCCGAAGCGATCCTGAAGAAGATACAGGCCAGCATTTACGCCGCCACCGTGGCATATGCCTGATCAGTGATGAAGAAACCGATAGCCCAGTGTGAGGGCCAGTACATTGTGAAAGAACCCGCGGTTCAGGACATTGTGCCATTCCTGCGGATCCCGGAACGGAAAAGCCGAATAGGTATATCTTATTCCCACTGAGGCCACCGGTTTATACCAGTAATGGATCCCTCCGAATACGCTCAGGCCGAAGCGGCGGTTTTCCGGATAGGATTCCGGATCCTGGAGTCCGTCCTGGTCCCAGCTCCTGTAATTCAGAAAGACCTCGGGAGAGAATCCGCCCTCGGCCTGTATCTTATCATTCCAGATATAGTGGGCTGAAAGGGGGAATTCTATGTAGTGATAGACACTCCGGTGCAGGAAATTGGGATTTGCATCGGTCGGTCCTTCGTACACCCCCCTCATCACATATTTGATTTCAAGCTGCCAGTAAATATCGAAGTTGATCTCCCTGTTAACGTAAGCCCCTGCCGTTAATCCCAGTTTTTTGAAGCCCGAGTAAGTATCTCCGTCGACCTGGCTCGCAGAAACCCCTCCGAACAAACCTGCATTAAATTTCTGACCGAATGCAGGCAGTGCGATGACCATCAGTCCAAGAATAAGAAAATTTTTCATGCCTGTTTACTTAAAAGTTCCATTAATGTTTTTACTCCCCGTCCTGCCGGTTCCCTGATAACCGTCACATTTTCGATCCCCGGTGCAGGAATGTCAGCCGGATCAATGATATAGACCGGGATTGCCGGCTTGATATATTGCAATAAACCGGCGGCGGGATAGACATTCAAAGAAGTGCCGATGACCACAAATATATCGGCCTCGCCTGCAACAGCCATAGCTTCCCCGATGGCCGGAACCGGTTCTCCAAACCACACCACATGAGGCCTGAGCTGTGACCCCAGTTCGCAAAGATCTCCGGGATTCAGTTCCGCTCCTTCAATATCGTATACCCGTGACGGGTTCCTGGTGCTTCTCGATTTTCGGATTTCTCCATGGAGGTGCAGCACTTTTCTGGAGCCGGCCCGTTCATGCAGGTCATCCACATTCTGCGTGATAATATGAACGTCAAACCGTTTTTCCAGCTCTACCAGGCCCAGGTGTCCCTCATTCGGAACGGCATCCAGAAGCTGTTTCCTCCGCTCGTTGTAAAACCGCAGAACCAGTACCGGATCTCTTTCCCATGCTTCCGGTGTGGCCACTTCATAAACATTATATTGTTCCCACAATCCGCCCGAATCGCGAAATGTCTTTAAACCGCTTTCAGCACTCATGCCCGCTCCTGTTAGAACAACCAGCTTTTTCATAATGTTGATCTGCCGCAATCCTTTTTTTGACTTTGACTGTAAATATAGGATATATTGTCGCAAAAAGGGCAGTTGATGTAAATATCGCCTGTGCTTTTTCCTGTTATCTGAAGGGAGAAGAGTGGTGTTCCGTAGTGGTTTTCTCAAATTGTTTGCTTATTTTTAGAGGTGCGGGAACGATTTTGTACCCTATTGACTTATAATTATTTATGATTGATCAACAGACTATAAACCAGATATTCGAGACTGCAGATATTGTTGAAGTCATTTCCGATTATGTGACCCTTAAAAAGTCCGGCTCCAATTACAAGGGACTGAGTCCATTTACGAATGAAAAAACCCCTTCATTTTTCGTCTCTCCGGCGAAGGGCATTTTCAAGGATTTCAGTTCGGGAAAGGGAGGCAATGTGGTGGGTTTTCTCATGGAGCATGAAAAACTCACCTATCCTGAAGCCCTCCGCTACCTGGCAAAGAAATACAATATCCCGATTGAAGAAAAAGAGCTGACTGCGGATGAGATCCAGCTGAGGAATGAGCGGGAAAGCCTGCTTGCCGTGACGGCTTTTGCCCGGAGTTTTTTCAGGGATCAACTCGGCACGGCCGAGGGAAAAGCGGTGGGGATGAGCTATCTTCGAAAAAGGGGGTTCAGGGACGATATTATTGTAAAATTTGAGATCGGATACAGTCCGGAAGATAGGAAAGCTTTTTCCAATGAAGCAAAGAAGAAGGGATACAGGCAGGAATACCTGGTTAAAACCGGTTTATCAATCGCCAAAGAGGATTACCTGACCGACCGTTTTCACGGAAGGGTCATTTTTCCCATTCATGCCCTGTCGGGCCATGTCATCGGCTTCGGTGGAAGGACCCTGAAGGCGGACAAGAGCATAGCCAAATATCTGAATTCCCCGGAATCGGATATTTATCACAAAGGCAAAATTCTATACGGACTGTTCCAGGCTAAAAAATCGATTGTTTCGGAAGATAAATGCTTCCTGGTTGAGGGTTATACCGACGTCACCGCCCTGCACCAGGCCGGGATCACCAATGTGGTTTCTTCCTCGGGAACGGCCCTGACCAATGAACAGATCAGGTTGATCAAACGCTTTACAAACAACATCACCATCATCTATGACGGGGACGAGGCCGGGATCACCGCCTCTTTCAGGGGAATCGACATGATCCTGGAAGCAGGCATGAATATCAAGGTACTGCCGCTTCCCGATGGGGAAGATCCCGATTCATTTTCAAGGTCGCGCAGTGCTTCGGATTTTCTGCAGTTCATCAAAGAGAATGAGAAGGACTTCATCTCTTTTAAAACCCATATCCTTTTGGAAGACACCCGGAATGATCCCATCAAACGCACCCATATGATAACGGATATAGTCCGTTCCATCGCGGTGATTCCCGACGGGATTGCACGCTCTGTTTTCCTTAAGGAGTGCAGTATGATTCTGGATGTGGAAGAGCAGGTCCTTTACAATGAGGTGAACCGGGTTCGCAGGCAAAAACTCGAACAGCGATGGAAAACGGAGGGAACTGAGCCGCCGCAGATCACTGTCCCGCAGCAACCCACCGTACCATCCTTTGTCGAGGAGGTCTATTCTGAATATGAGGAACGCGAAATTATCTACTTTCTTCTGAAATTCGGAAACCAGGTTGTTCGCCTGAGCAGTGAGAACAATGCAGAAATAACCGTTGCCCAATACATTATTCGTGAAATACAGAATGATGAGCTGGAATTTACTAACCTGGTTTACAAGAAGATCTTTGAGGATGTAAAAGATATTATTGAACACGGGGAACCCATCGCAGAACGAACGTTCATTTATCATGATGATGCCCGTATCAGGGATCTAGCCGTGGATATTTACACCTCGAGATATGAGCTGAGCAAAGTGTGGAAGCGTAAAGAATCCTATGTGGAACTACCGGGTGAGAACCTTGGATTTGAGGTTCCCAAATCGCTTCTTTCCTATAAAATGAAGGTGGTGGATTCTGCGCTTTCGGATCTGCGGAAAAGTCTGGAAAAATTAGAAAAATCCGGGAACCTCACCGGGCTGAATGATCATCTGCAGAGAATCCGGAACCTTGAACGCGTCAAACGGGACCTGTCTGTCAGCCTTGGCGGCAGAACCGTTCTCCGCTAGAATTCATCTGCCAAGTATGGAGAACCGCACCGATTGGGTATTGCCCCGGTCATCCACCACCGTGAGGGTATGTTCTCCGGCTTCCGCATACACAGCCAGCTGATGGACGCCGGTGGTCATTCCGAGATACCTGTTATCGATATGCCAGAAGAGCTTCGCCTTCCGGCTGCGATGGGCCACCTCTGAAATAATTTTCCCGGTCGAGCCATCCAGCTCCACCGGAATAAGGATCCTGCTGCCCTGCTCAGGGTACACAATTTCCATTTCGTCCATGAGATCGTCCCTGCAGCCTATCTTTACCGGCGGCAGGCTTCTGTAGAGAGGATCCTTCCTTTTATAGTAATACTCCATTAAAGGCGGCAGTACAAACCACGCTTCATTCACTATTTCCGTAACGGGAACACAATCACTGCCCACCCTGTACTGCCTGTCTGCAGATAAGTGCACCATCCGGTGATAGGGGCACACACTCGTTGATATTCCCGGACGAACGGTCTTTATGGAATCCGTTTCAGTACAATATGGTCCTGCCAGATATCCACTTCTTTTACATATTTTTACAGTTACTAATTCATCTAAAGGTTCATCAAACCAGGAGGTGACAGGCAGGGCATTAAACAGGTCGAACATAACCGGGGCCGCCGCCATCAATCCGGTCAGTCCGGTTCTTCCTTCTCCGTCGGCATTCCCCGCCCAGACTGCAACCAGGTATTCCGGGGTAACGCCGACAGCCCATGCATCCCTGAATCCGAAACTTGTACCCGTTTTCCAGGCTACCGGCCTCGAGGAGTTAAGAAGGTACCACATTGACAGTTCATCCGGCCTGTTCACTTTAAGTAACGATTCAAATGTAATATAGATCGATCCCGCCGAAACCGGTCCCTGTTCCAATGGGTGTCCGGATGCATTGACCACCCGGTTGTTTTTTAATATCACGGGCATATGAAGATCCGAACTGAAATAATTGCCATCCGAATCGGTGTAATGATTTAAGATGCGTGCCAGGCTCCCGTAAACGCCCGACAGTTCCCAGAGTGATGCTTCTGCCCCTCCCAGTATCAGCGACAATCCATAGTGTTCGGAGGGATAGGCAAACGTTGTAAAGCCCAGCTTTTTCAGGAATCTGAGAAAAGGATCCGTGCCAAACCTTTTCAGTATAATGACGGAGGGAATATTCAGGGAGCGCTCCAGGGCCTGGAAGGCAGGAACGGCGCCCTCATAATCCCTGTTATAGTTCTTGGGCGCGAACCCTGAGTACCTGACAGGCACATCGGGAACGAGTGCCGAAGGCAGCATCAGGCCCCTGTCCAGCATCCCTGCAAACAGCAATGGTTTTAAAATACTCCCCGTACTCCTCGGTGCCCTTACCACATCCACACTATTACCGTGCTCCCTTTCATTGTATCCCCCTTTATTTCCCACATAGGCCAGGACATTTCCCGACTCAACCTCCATCACCAGGCAGGAGAGGTTGTGGACCTGGTTTTCAGACAGGCGGATATGATGAATATCGGTAATCTCATTGACACGAACCTGCAAAGCAGAGGAGAGGGTGGTCTCATATCGCCTGGCACTCCCGTTTGTTTTCAAAAACATATCGGTGACGTGCGGCGCCAGGTCGGGTAATGGTAATGGTGCACCGGGCAAAGGCTCCGTGCAGGCCAGGATGCAGGTCAGGCTGTCTATAAGATTTTTCTCCCTCATCCTGTTCAGGAGCATATCCCGCTTCTGTTTTAAAAGGTCCCTGTTTCTTCCTGGATGAATCAAAGAGGGGGCATTGGGCAGAACGGCCAGCAGGGCACACTCTCCGTATGTCAGGTTTTCAGGGGCAGTACCAAAATATCTCCAGGAGGCTGCTTCCAGTCCAACCACATTCCCTCCGAAAGGCGCATTGGCAGCATAAGAGATCAGGATGTCCGTTTTGCTGTGCGTCAGTTCAATCCTTACGGCAAGAACGGATTCGATCATCTTCTGAAAGAGCGTTCTCTCTGTTCCTTTCCTGGAGAGTCTTACAACCTGCATGGTGAGGGTACTTCCGCCGCTGATGATCTCTCCGGCACGGATATTTTGCATCATTGCCCTTCCGATGCTCAAAGGATTTATCCCGGGATGCCTGAAGAAATATTGATCTTCAAAGGTCGTAATCGCCCGGACAAATTTGAAGGGTACCGAATCGGGAGCCGGAAACCGCCACTGTCCGTCACCGGCGATCCTGGCTCCCAGCAGGTTCCCATCCCTGTCGTAAACCACCGTTGATAAAGGATCTTTAAACAGTGTCGTGGGCAGGGCATGCCAGAATAAAACAGCCAGTATCCCTGAAAGTGCCAGATAGACCGTGTACCTTTTCAGATAACTTTCCAGTACCGCTTTCATTCCGCTTCCGTCACCTCAATCCATTGTCCCGGTACAAGAGCCTGAATATTGTGCCGGTACATCTCCCCGGCTTTCACCGAAGGCAGGTAAAATCGTCCCTTATAGGCCGCATTGAGACGGATTGTATATATTTTTGTTTCCCGCGGACCAAGGTTGAAATAGGTCATCACCCGGTCATCGCGGATATCCTGGTAATGAAACGACTGAACCTCCTGTGTTGTATTGAAGAGCCGTTCATTATGAATTTCCCAGCCCGAAGGGAATATGGCTGTCAGGGCCATATTTTCATAAACGCCAAGCAACCCGGGATTATAGAGTGTATAAACCACCCTGAAGTCTGTTCCCTGTCTTATTTTTGAAACGTTTATGGGATTTCCGTCCATATCGATATACTCTATACCCAGCTTCAGATTTTCCTCATAGGCCTGTTCTTTACCGGGCGGCGGAATCCCATTGTTAATGATTCTGACAAAGATCATCCGTTCGCTGTTATTTTTAAGCTCAATACGCGCCATTTGTTCATCCCCCGGATCAAGATTGATCTGACATAGCGAAAGACCTGTTTCCGCATGGTGGGATGCGCCTCCGTTCAGACGATAATCAAACTTAAGGTTCCCCTTTATCTCCGTTCCCTTAATATATTTCGCGACAGCCACCAGGCTGTAGGCCGCCGTCTGGGTGCTCATCCATTGCTGATCCGATAGTGCACCGGATACCATCTCAAGGAGCGGAACCGCTTCATTCCTCATATTCATCAATACCATGGCCTCCAAAATCATGGCGCGATCCCTTGTTCCGGATCCAAAGGTATACCCCGAATCATCATACTCATCCACCTGTACGGATGCCTTTTCTGCCAGCTCCCGGGCGGTCCCTTCCTGTCCGGCCAATGCATAGGCTGCGGCCAGCCTCCACTTCGCCCCGGAAACCAGGTCGGTTCGTTCCCTCATCCTGTTCATGGCCCCCAGTTCAGCCTCGCCGACCAGCGACAGGGTAAATAATCTGTAGGCCTGCATGATCTGTTCCTGCTTGATTTCATAACGATCCTGCTTCCCGGACAGGGTCCAGCGCCTGACTTCTTTCCTCTGATATTTTTTCCAGTTCTCCATGAGAGATCCCGGAATATCAAATCCCTTATCAGCCGCCTCGGCCAGAAAATGTCCCGCATAGGATGTCCCCCATGATGATACCGTCGTTCTGCCGGGCCAGTAGGAGAATGAGCCGTCGGACAGCTGATATGCGGCAAGTTTTTTAATCGCTTCCTTTATATTTTTTTCTGTCTTCTTTCTGACGGCCTCCGGAACATCGACGACATCCGCAAGGTAAAGCTGTGGAAAAGCTGCAGAGGTAACCTGCTCGATGCATCCGTGCGGATATTGCAGGAGGAATTTCAGCCGCCGGTCGAAATCGATCGGTGGAATGCCTGAAACTTCGAGTGAGAGATCATTGGTTCCTTTCATGCCCGCAAAGGCAATTTCCCCCGTGGCCGATTCACCGGGATTCATAACAAACGTTTCATACTGAACCACCCGGGGATTGGACGACCGGATATTGAGTTCCAAATGATATTCCGCTTTCTCCCCTTCCGATGTTACGCTGACATTAACCCGGGCTGTTCCGGTCCGCAGCGGGGTCCGCAATTTAAAATCAACGATCTTGTCCCCCGTTGCTCCAAACTGCAGGTGTTTGCTCTTTTCATCGATTACCGTCACTCCTTCTGCTGAAACCGTTACGTCAACATCCTTTATCCTGTCATCCATCACAAAGACATTTACCGGCAGATTTGATTCCTCACCTGGACCGAGGACCCTTGGCAGGGTGGCCAAAACCATTAAGGGCTGTCTTACCGGGGTTGTTTTTTCCGTCCATCCGTAAGCCCCTTTCGTACCGGCTATCACCATCGTCCGAACCGATCCGATATAATTGGGAACCGCAATGGTATGCGTATTACTCCTGGCTTTCAGGGTAAACGGTCCGAGGAACTTTACCACAGGTGGGAAACGATTGGCCTCCCTGGCCCTGTCAACGCCCGCTCCCTCTTCTCCACCTCCGATATTATATATGCCGTCGATCCGGCCCCCGTAGGCACCGAGAACCTGGTCGAATATATCCCATGTTTTAACTCCAAGGGCTTCCCTGGCGTAAAAATGCGACCAGGGATCGGGTGTTTTGAACCGGGTGAGATCAAGCAACCCCTCATCCACCATGGCAATGGTATAGGTCATTTCCCTACGGTTCGCCTCCGACACTTTCAGTTTCACCTGGCTGCTCGGACTTAATTCCCCGGGCATTTCAATAATCGGTTTGAGTTTCGTCGCGGGATCCTCAACCATGATTGGAATGACCCCAAACATCCTGATGGGCAAATCATTTTCCGTGCTGGCATGCGGCTGAATCAGCGATGCGTAAACATAGACATTGGGAGTCATCCCGGAAGTCACTTCAAAGCTGTATGTTGTTTCCGAGCCCGTAGCTTCAATCCACTCCTGCTTCAAAACCCCGGAGCCGTTCTCAATGCTTACCAGGATGCGCCCGTTGTTTGATGAGGGGATATTCAACACCGCTTTTTCGCCCACCGAATAGGTCGATTTCCCGGTACTGAAGGCCAAAACGGCCGCGGCGTCTGGTTCCCCTTTCCCTGCCCTCCCGGCCCAACCCGGCCAGTCTATAAAAACAACCTTACCTGCAGCATGTCCCCCGGTTTCATCTTCAACATGAATGAAATACCTTCCCCATTCGGGATAATCAATCTTAAATGAAAAGGAACCTGATCCCTGTTTCAGGAAAATGGTCTCCGTCTGAACCAGCGCCTGATAATTGCTCCCCAGGAAAGCAGCCAGTTCTCCGGGTGAAGATTCATACCACCATCTCCAGTCCAATTTGTAAACCGATACCCGTAATTTCCGGTTCCCGACCCTTTGTCCGTTCTCATCAACGGTGACCACGTCAATAGTATGCAGTGTGTCGGTCAGAAGCGCTCCCCGTTGATCCCCTTCCGGCACTTTTATGCCTGAATATACCTGGTAGGGAGAGCAGGGTACCACTATCTGATCAATGCTGAAATCTCCGGATTTTTCGAACACGCGGGAGGTAAACACGGCATTAAGCATCCCGGGGGCCTTACCGGTTATTTCAAGTCTTTTCGAAACCTGTGCCGTGCCGGATTCATCCAGGTAACCGGAAAAAAACGTAACCGGATAGGAATAGAGCTCTTTTGAAGGATCTTCAAAATCATAGCCTTCAAATCCCCTGAAGGCTGTTTGACGCGACCGCAGCGATACTTCAACTTCCGCTTTAAGATTTCCGGCGGTGGCTCCCGTCAGCCATCTGCTTTTTATGAATCCCCTGACAGGGCCCTCATGAGGTTTCAGTAACTCGTCGGCAAAGGACAACTCTATTTTCAGCCGGTTGGGCTTGATGGTTTCGATATTAAGACTTTTTGTAAAAGTGGCTCCCCCGATTTTTGCATAAACCGTGTAAGAACCTGTTAATGCATCTGCTTCCGTTGCGGTGTGAAAACTGTAGAAACCGTTTTCCCGGCCATAATCCACTGCTCTTTTCACGATTTTGCCGCGGGGATTCATCAATTCGAACAGCACCGGGTGGTCATCGGGAACCGGGTTGGCTTTATCATCCAGGATGAAACTTATGAAGATTGAATCCCCGGGGCGCCATACACCCCTTTCACCGTAAATAAAGCCTTTTAGACCTTTATGCACCGAGGTGCCTGAAACATCAAACATGCTGTATGAAAGTGCGGAGCCGTCGTTCAGTTTAAGATATCCCTTACCGGAACTGCTCTCCGCGACAACCAGGAAAGGAACACTGTTCAGATCAAAACGAACCGTTCCGTGGTTATCCGTGGAACCCTCTGCCAGAAGCTGTTGCTGAAAATTATATACCTTAACCGGAATACCGGTGAGCGGAACGGCCTCCAGCAGGTCTGTAACCGTCACCAGGAGTTGTTCACCGGAGCCTCTTTTGGCAATCAGTCCGAGATTGCTGGCCAGCACGTTCCTGCTGACGGTCCGACTGTGGCCATAATAGGCCTCCTTGCAGGGATCCTCCCGGTCTTCCCATTCATATCCATCATAGTAATAATAATCATAATTGCTGTGATAACTCTCATAGGAATCCCAGTATGACATCTCATCCTCACGGTATGGATCGTCTTGCTCTTGCTGTTCATGAAGGTTTGCTTCATCCGGATCATCATCCCCGCATGGATAGAGCGAATAGGCCTTTCTGAATCCCAGCTCAACACGGTAGATGGCCCCCGGTTCGGTCCTGACCAGGTCGGTCAGATTCAATGAAAATGTGTTCCATTCACCGTAATGAATGGATTTTTCGGAAAAGAGATCAACACGCTTATTAAGGATAAGTCGTCCCGCCCGCTTCAGCTCCATACTGCCCGGTAATTCATTAACCTGCAGAAACTGTGCGATATTATCTTCATATATTTTTATAACCTTAAGATCAACCGCTTTCAGGTTAACCGCCTTAAAAGGCAGAAGCACACCGGCTGACGCCGGAATAATGACCCCGTGCCCCAGCAGTTCCACCGCGGGTTTTATCTCTTCAAAAACCACAGAAATTACCTCTCCTGCTTCAAGGGTTTTCCCAGTAATGTTTTTTATTCCCGGTTCGATGAACAGGTTTACCGTCCCATTCTGCCTTACTTCAGGAAAAGCCAGTATGTTGTTCCCCTCAACCACAAATTTTAGATCGGTATCGGTCTGAAGCCTTATGAGGCCGTCAAGAAACTGGTTCTTCATTATCGGATCAGAAAAGCTGATGACCATGTGCTGTTCCGGATACTGCACCACCCTGTGGCCAATCACATGGAAACTCCCCAGAGGAGGAACCGTAAACAGCTCCTCTCCTTCCTGTTCAGCTCCAATCAACGAGCCTTTATAAAGGATGGTGACCGTTTCCTCTTTTTCCGAACGGAGGACACTGTCAATGACAAACCGGTGCTCCCTTCCGTTATCTGAATGATCCCATGATACGGGAAGGGCCCTGTCTTGCTGCATCACTTTCAGAACCGACTGCATAGCAACAGGATCCGCGACATCTGCTGTATTCACAATGCCAGTAATGGTGTTTTTCCCTGGTTCATAATCGTTATAAGGCCTGAATCCTTCAATCATCAAACCCATGCTCTGTGAGAGTGTGCGGAAACCAAACTCAAACTGTTTATTATCTGCTGAAACAGGGGTTAGTCCCGACAGTTTTACCTTAACCCGGTATGAAGTTCCCGGTTTAAATCGTTCCGCCGGCCTGAATTCCAGGGTCCTGCTATCGATGTAGTAAATGGTTCCTTCCACATCGGGGGACAGTACCATTAAATTCCTGTCCGCTATCGAATTCGGGCTGACAGAATCTGTGAAATTCTGCGCAAGTCGTATGGTTACCGCTGATTCTGTTGAAATGATCCCGCTGGTGTAGGCTGCTACCAGAGGATTGAATTCCGGAACCCATTCCGGTTCGATTACCCGGTCAAATTTGCATCCGGAAAAAATTAGAAAAAAGAGTGCCGGAAGAATAATTATGAGCTGTTTGAGTTTCATTGAATGAGGAATTTTTAAGTGCGTCAATAAAATTAGAAAAGCAAAAGCACAAATTCAATTTACACCTTGCATTTATTTTTTGAATATTACGGGTATGAAGGCGGCCGTCCAATCTCTTCGGTTAGCACTGGGTAATTTTATTCAATCCTTTTTTTATCTGTTTTTGAATAGCGTCAAATCCTTCGATTTTTTGAGACTGATATACAATGACCAGGTAAAGATGTTTCCCGGCGTTTTTCAACCGATGATAGAACTCCGGTTTAAGCAAACGGTAGGCCTCCTTTATTCTCCTTTTAACGCGGTTCCTGTCGGTCGCTTTTTTTAAATACTTTTTTGGAACCGAGACGGCAACCGATGCAGGAAAAGGAGCGGTTTTCGTTTCAAGGCAGACAATCCGCAGGGGATAGACATTGACGACAAATCCTTCCCGGAAAACGCGGTTTATCAGCCGGTTGCTTTTAAGCCTTTCTTTTTTATTGAATGTTAATCCCGGCATGATGGTCCAAGGTACAAAAAAGGCTGATCGGGGAGTGATGATCAGCCTTGAAATTTGCGCTTAAAAACGATTAATCTTATTTCTTCCCGTTGTTCTTATTAAAATCCTTGATAAAATTCTCCAGCGCCATCGTCATAGAGGGGGCCTGTGGCTGGGGCGCCTGAATATCAAGCCTTAATCCGGCTTCTATGACCGCTCTGGCTGTTTTATCTCCGAAAGAGGCAATTTTGGTGTCGTTTTGCCTGAAGTTGGGGAAATTCTGAAATAGTGATTTTATGCCCGAGGGGCTGTAAAAAACCAGAATGTCATAATTGACATCCGCCAGGTCCGATAAATCACTGCATTCCGTCCTGTACAGGATGGTTTTTGTGAACCTGAATTTGTGCTGATCCAGTAAAGCCGGAATTTCGGTTTTATGGGCGGCAGAAAGAGGTAGAAGGAATTTTTCATCCTTATGTTTCAGCATGATTTCGACCAGATCCTCCATTTTGCCTTCACCGTAGAAAATTTTCCTTTTCCTGTAAACGATATATTTCTGCAAATAGAAGGCGGTGGCCTCTGAAATACAGAAATATTTCATCGATTCGGAAATGACCGTCCGGGTTTCCTCGGCAATTCTGAAAAAATGGTCGATGGCTGTTTTACTGGTAAAAATTACCGCTGAATGAGCAGGGAGATCAACTTTTTCCTGCCTGAATTCTTTGGCACTCACCCCTTCAACATGAATGAACGGACGAAAATCAATTTTCAGATTGTGTTTTTCCGCTAAATCGTGATAGGGGGATTTGTTGTTCTCAGGCTCAGGCTGAGATACAAGGATCTTTCTGATTCTATTCATAGATAGCTCTTTTCTGTTCTCTTATCTCAACTCAAACAATGGATGAAATCCACTTAAAAAGTACCATAAGAGGTATCATTTCAAGGGCACAAAGGTACAAAAACAAATGCAAAATCAAAACCTTACGGTTTAGCGAAAAGAGAATTCCCCTGTAGATTCTTAGAATAAGCAGGATTCCCATAAGGGATATAGAGGTCCATTCCAGTATATCCCTGAACAATCCGTTCGTATAGATGATAGCAAAAATAAAAGGAATGATTATTAGCCCGGTAAGCTTGTTGAACGTAAACATATGGTACCGGTACTCCCTCAGCAGATTTTTTTGATTAAAAATATGGCCTGTTATGTCGATCAGTAACACTCTTCCGAGAAACAGTGCCAGTAAGAAGGCGATGTTAAACAGGTAAAGTCTGAACCCTGTCAGACCATAAGGATAGAAGCCGAATTTATGCTCCATCACCACCAGATAAAAGCCGAAACTTAAAAAGTAGAGGCCATACAAAATATTATCCAGGTGCTTTTGCAGTATGCTGTTGTCGTTGAACATTCCCTGGGTGACCGGGAAACTCAATGAAGTCTGTACCGTTCTCAGCAAGATATTTCCATATTTCATTCTGAACCAGGCCACGAATATCAGAAGTCCGACCATTGTAAAAAAATACCAGTCAGGGGACGGGGCACCTGCCTGCAAGGCCTGATCCATAACCGTTCCGGGTAATTCTGAATGGCTTGCCAGCTGGGATGCTTTAAAAACCGGGGGTCCCTTATCAGCCTGAACAAGGGTATCCTGAAGAATGCTACTGTGAATTGCAACAGACAGCGAATCGACTGATATCATTCATGGTTATTTGGTGCAAAGATAAGCAATATCGGATCGCTAAAAAAAGTTAATTATATATCATAATGCAGTCCGTGAAGATGGGTTAGCAAAAAAATAAGAATAACTTTGCAGACCAATCTGGCATTGCCTCAAACATTTCCGTGATGAAAAAAAAGAAGTTACTGATTACCGGTATTATCATAGTATTGATCAGTTCGGGCTTTTCGACCATTCAAAATAAGGATCTTGAAATCGTTAAGAACCTTGATATCTATTTCACGTTATTCAGGGAGCTGAATATGTTTTACGTGGACGAGACCGATCCCGAAGAATTGGTTACCACGAGTATAAACGCCATGCTGTCATCGCTTGATCCTTATACGACCTATATTCCCGAAGCCAGCATGGATGATTTCCAGTTCCAGACAACCGGTGAATACGGGGGAATTGGTTCCCTGATCCGGCGTTCAGGTACTCACACCATCATTGCAGAGCCTTATGAAGGTTTTCCTGCTGCAAAATCAGGTCTGAGGGCGGGAGATGTCCTTCTGGAAATAGATGGAAAACCCACCGACGGCCTGGCAATCGAGACGATCAGCGACATGCTCAAGGGAAAACCGGGAACAGAACTGAGGATATTGATAGAGCGTTACGGGGAGGATGAACCCATTAAATTTACATTGACCAGGGAAAAAATATCGATCAGTAATGTCCCTTACTACGGAACCCTCAATGACGGCAAAACCGGGTATATCCGGATAAGCAATTTTACTTCCGGTGCAGGCAAGGAGGTGGAGATTGCCTTCAGGGATCTTAAGTCGGAACAGCAGATTGAATCATTAATCCTTGATTTACGCAGTAATCCGGGCGGGCTGCTCATTGAAGCGGTCCGGATCTGTAATTTGTTTGTAGACAAGGGATTGTTGATCGTAAACACCAAAGGAAGGGTCAAACAATGGGATTCTGAATACGTGACCCAAAAATCACCCCTTGACAAGGAGATTCCCATTGTGGTCCTCGTTAACCGGGCATCCGCATCGGCAGCGGAAATTGTTGCGGGGGCACTTCAGGACCTCGATCGTGCCGTTATTGTGGGACAGCGTACCTTCGGAAAGGGTCTTGTGCAAACCAGCCGTCCGCTGAAGTACAATGCCCAGCTGAAGGTTACCACGGCAAAATATTATATCCCCAGCGGCCGCTGCATCCAGGCTCTCGATTATACCCACAGAAATGAGGATGGCAGTGTGGGATTTATTCCCGATTCCCTGATCTCGGAGTATAAAACCAGGAATGGCCGGATGGTATACGACGGAGGGGGCATACAACCCGATTTTGAGATAATCCCTGAATTAATCGGTGAAATTACCATTCAACTCTATACACAGAATCTCATTTTCGATTACGCCACCCGTTATGCCGCCATGCATCCCGAAATCGGATCACCGGATGGATTCAGTCTGAGTGATGAAGATTACCTCGATTTTCAGAATTTTGTCGAAACCAGGGGGTTTTCATATCAAACAGAAACCGAGCAGATTTATAACGAACTGGTTACTACTGCAAAAAAGGAAAAATATTACCAGGTTGCCGAGGAAGCGTTCCTTAAGCTTGAAGAAAAACTTATGCACGATAACCTCCAGGACCTTGAAACCTTCAGACCCGAAATTCAAGAACTGCTGCAGGAAGAGATTGTAAACCGGTTCTATTACCAGGCAGGCCGTGTGCAGGCGCAAATCCAGAATGACATCCAGCTCGATAAAGCCACTGAGCTTTTACAAAATCCGCAACAGGTGGAAGAAATTCTGAACGGGCAGATTGGAGCCCTTGCCATTGAACGGACTGAAGCGATTTAGCGATCTAGTGTGCCTCCAGCCAGTTTCTGCCGGAACCCATTTCGATGATCAACGGAACCTTTAATTTAACGGCGTTTTCCATCTGATCACGGATAATGGCTCTGACCTGCTCCAGTTCTTCCGGTCGAACGTCAAAGTTTAACTCATCATGTACCTGGAGGATCATTTTGCTTTTCAGGTTATTCCTGGAAAATTCCCTGAAAATATGTACCATTGCAATTTTAATAATATCGGCCGCAGACCCCTGAATGGGGGTATTAATTGCGTTCCGTTCAGCGTTTCCCCTGACCACCGAATTTCTCGATAAAATATCCGGAAGATAACGTCTCCTGCCGAACAGGGTTTCCACGTAACCCTTTTCCCTGGCAAATCTTATGCTCTCATCCATAAACTTCCTGACTCCCGGATAGGTATTAAAATATTCATCAATCAGGTTTTTTGCCTCTGTTCTGGACAATTTCATCCGCTGTGACAGGCCAAATGCGGAAATTCCGTAAATGATGCCAAAATTTGCTGTCTTTGCCTGGCTTCTCAGTTCCCTGGTCACTTCCTCCGGGGAGATGCCGTGGATCTTCGCCGCTGTTGCTGTATGGATGTCCTCCTCATCGATAAAAGCCTCAATCATGTTCCGGTCATCGCTCAGATGGGCCATCAGGCGCAACTCTATCTGTGAATAATCAGCGGAAAGGAAAATGTGGGATGGTTCGGAGGGAATAAAAGCCTTCCTGATTTCCCTTCCCCTTTCCTCCCGTATCGGGATATTCTGCAGGTTCGGATTGTTGGAAGACAGCCGGCCCGTGGCAACCAGTGCCTGATTAAACGAGGTGTGAATTTTGCCGCTCTTTTTATGAACCAGCTTTGGCAGGGCATCCACATAGGTCGACACAAGCTTCCTGAGCGAACGGTATTCAAGTACGGCCGGCACGATTTCATGCCTGTCTTCCATCTGGGACAGGACATCCTCACTTGTGGAATACTGTTTGGTTTTCGTTTTCCTGGGATCAGCATCAATCTTGAGGCGTTCAAATAATATTTCACCCAGTTGCCTGGGCGAACTTATATTGAAATTCATTCCAGCCAGCCTGTAAATATGCTTTTCCACCTCCACAATCTGGCGATTTAAATCCTCAGAAATGCTCTTTAATGCTTCCAGATCGAGTTTCACACCTTCATGCTCCATATCCATCAATACGGTAACCAGGGGCATTTCAATGATATCTGCCAGTTTATCAAAACCTTCTTCCGACAATTTCTTTCTGAAAATCTCTGCCAGCCGGAAGGTCATATCGGCATCCTCCCCGGCATACTCTTTCGCCTTTTCAGCCGGCACACTTCTGAAATTAGCCTGTTCTGTCCCTTTTTTCCCAATCAGTTCTTCAATTTTCACCATTGAATACCCAAGGTATTGTTCGGCGAGCAGGTTCAGGTTATGTTTGTGTTCAGGTTTCAGAATATAATGTGCAACCATCGTGTCAAATAAAGGACCCTTAACTCCTATATTATAATTTTTTAAAATGTGCAGATCATATTTAAGGTTCTGTCCTGTTTTACCGATTGCGGGATCTTCAAGAAGCGGAATAAGTGGTTTCAGCCATTGAAGGAGTTGTTCTCTCGATTCCGGCAGAGCGATGTAATAGGCTTCTCGGGCCTTCCAGCAGAAAGCAATGCCAACCAGTTCGGCATCCAGAACATCCAGGCCCGTGGTCTCTGTATCAAAACAAAAGCTCTTTTGCTCCTTCAGCCGATCCGCAAGCTTCTGAACCTCCCCGGGTGTCTGAATTAAATGATAGGTGTGCTCAGCGGTATCGATGTTTTCAAATTCGCCCAATGGTTTTTTAGCACCGGCCTCTCCGGAATCAAAAAGTCCTATCTGACCGGGTTGTCCAACGGATTTTATTTCTGTCTCATCCCCCAGGATTCGCTGAGTGATATTCCTGAACTCCAGCTCGCTGAATAATTTCAGAAGCTCATCTTTATTCAGCGCTTTCCGTTTCAATTCATCCGGTTTCAGATCGACGGGCACATCCAGTGAAATGCGGGCCAGCGTTTTCGACAGGAACACCTGGTCCTTGTAATTGATAAGATTCTCTTTTTGCTTCCCCTTCAGCTCTTCGATATGATCATATAACCCTTCCACTGAACCGTATTTGCCGATCAGCTGTTTTGCTGTTTTCTCACCTATCCCCGGTGCGCCGGGAATATTATCGGAAGAATCCCCCCACAGGGCCAGAATATCAATCACCTGCTCCGGCTGTTCAACCAAAAATTTTTCCCTTACTTCATCCATCCCGATAATCTCGGCGGGCTTTCCTGCCCTGCCCGGTTTGTACATCACGATATTGTCACTGACCAGCTGGGCAAAGTCTTTATCGGGGGTCATCATGAACACCGAAAATCCCTGTTTTTCTGCCTTTTTTGCAAGCGTTCCGATCACATCATCTGCTTCGTAGTTTTGCACCTCCAGTATCGGGATGTTGAATCCCTCGACCAGTCGTTTGATAAAGGGAATTGAAATTTTTATATCCTCAGGGGTGGCGTCCCTGGTGGCTTTATAATCCTCGAAAAGCTCGTTTCTGAAGGTGGGACCGGAAGGATCAAACACCACGGCAATATGCGTGGGCTCCTCTTTTCTTAGTATTTCATCCAGTGCCAGCAGAAATCCAAATACGGTAGAGGTATTCATCCCCGCCGAATTTGACATCGGGTTTGAAATAAATGCATAATATGCCCTGAAAATCAAGGCATAAGCGTCGAGAAGAAATAGTTTCCTGTCCTGATTCATCGATCGTTAGGTATTATCCTCTGCGTACCATTCGGCAAATGAGGTGGCGGTTTCCTGTAACTTTACACTGTACAGTTTTATCGTATCCGGGAGATGTTTCCGGAGGGTTTCAGAAATATAGAGAACCAGGTTTTCGCACGTTGGCTGGAACGGCAGAATCAGTACTTTATCATACATTGTTTTCAGTGCATCCAGACTTTTGCGTTCTGCACCCTTATATAATACCAGTGCATGGTCCAGCTGCCTGACAATCGAATCCCTGACCAGTGACTTCAGGTCCTTGAAATCAATGACCATTCCAAATTTCGGATGATTTGCATCCGGCAGGGGTGTTCCTGTTACGGTGATGAAAAGCCTGTAGGAGTGTCCGTGAATATTCCTGCATGCCCCATCGTAATTCCATAGGGCATGTGCCATTTCAAAACTGAACTCTTTGGTTACTCTGACTGCAGGCATATAGTTGGATCTTTTCAATGGCAAACGTATTCGCTGATGCACAGAACCAGTTTATTCAGGGTTTCTCCCTTCATGAAATAAAGAGTGGTTTTGCCATCCCTTTTTGAATCGAGAACGCCTTTATCCTTCAGTATCCCCAGATGATGGGACGCGGTGGATTGTTCAATTTTTAGCAGCCGGTGTATTTCGGTGACCGTCATCTGCCTTCCATCGCTGAGATGACCGAGAATAGCCAGTCTCATCGGATGGGAGATGGCTTTCATCATATTTGCCGCTTTATTTATTTGCTCCGGTTTTAATTCAGAAAATTGCATTATTACGATTTCTGTGAAAATGAATCAGCCGTTCTGTTCATGCAAATATATCAATAAATGAGCTGAATTTCCTGACCACTGGCTTGTTTTAGGAATTTTTGACCGGCAATAGGATTGTTTTTATAAATTTGACGAAAGAATATGTATGCATGCTCAGCCTTGATGAAATCAGACGTCCTGTTGCGGAGGAGATGAAGGCGTTTGAAAAGCGTTTTAAAAACTCTATTTCCAGCAGTGTCCCCCTGGTAAACATTGTAATCAATTATATATTAAGGAGAAAAGGCAAGCAGATGCGGCCCCTTTTTGTATTCCTGGTTTCGAAAATGGTTGGTACTATAACCGAGTCGACCTATACCGCTGCTTCCCTGATTGAATTACTGCATACCGCTTCTCTTATTCATGACGACGTGGTGGATGAATCTTTTGAGCGCAGGGGAGTATTTTCCATCAATGCCATATGGAAGTCAAAGATTGCCGTTCTGCTGGGCGATTATTTACTGGCCCGGGGATTGCTGGTTTCGATCCATAACCGTGAATTTGAGCTATTGGAGATTGTATCGGATGCTGTTCGGGAAATGAGTGAGGGTGAGCTACTTCAGATTCAGAAGGCCCGCAGGCTCAACATCGATATGGAGACCTATTATGAAGTTATCCGTAAGAAAACCGCCACACTGATTGCTTCCTGCACGGCCTGCGGCGCCAAGGCTGCCAGCGCCGGTGACGAAGTGGTTAAAAGCCTTTATGAAATCGGGATCAACATCGGGATGGCCTTTCAGATAAAGGACGACCTGTTTGATTATCAGCCTGTCGGAATCATCGGGAAACCAACCGGCAACGATATCCGGGAAAAGAAATTCACCCTGCCGTTGATCTACGCGTTGAATCATTGTGATGCCGTTGAAAAGAGGCAAATGCTCCGAAGAATCCGTACTGGAAAATCGAATGGTAAGCTTGTGAAGGAGGTTGTTCAGTTTGTCGACCGGAATGGCGGACTGCAATTTGCAGATGACAAGATGCAGGAGTTCAAGTCAAAAGCTATTGCAGGACTGGATTTATTTCCGGAAAGCGATGCCCGTACCGCGCTGAAAAATCTGATTGAATTTACAGTTTCCCGGAAGAGGTGATTCCCGGGTTTTCATTTAAGTACTCCATTATTCTTTTTGTTTTTGCCGGACCGATCTCTTTCTCCAGAACTTCCCGGGGCGCTTCAAAAACAGCCTGTGCAGACTTGAACCTGACCAGTAATTTTTCAGCTGTTTTTTCTCCTATCCCTTCAATTTCTCGCAGTCTTGACCCTATCAACCTTCCCGACCGCTTTGTACGATGAAAACTGATTCCGAAACGGTGCGCTTCATTCCGGATATGCTGAATCAATTGCAGCGATGCAGATGTTTTATCAATATAGAGGGGTACCGGATCGCCCGGGAAATATATTTCTTCAAGTCTTTTCGCAATTCCGATTATGGATATTTTTCCTTTTAACTCCAGCTTTTCCAGGCTTCTCAAAGCAGCGTTAAGCTGACCCTTGCCCCCGTCGATGATGATCAGGTGTGGTAAAGGTCCCTTCTCCGATTTAAGGCGGGCATATCTCCTGTAGACAACTTCTTCCATTGAGGCAAAATCATCTGGTCCTTTAACCGTTTTGATGTTGTAATGGCGGTACTCTTTTCTGGCTGGTTTTCCATTTTTAAATACCACGCATGCCGCCACCGGGTCCGAACCCTGTATATTACTGTTATCAAAACATTCAATATTCCAGGGAATCACTTTCATTCTCAAATCATCCCTCAGTTTGCTCAATATCCGCTCTCCGCCCTTCAGCGGCGTTCCCGACGAAGCCCTTTTCAATTTCTCAAGACGGTATGCCTTTGCATTTCTCATGGACAGATCCAGCAATTTCTTTTTGTCACCTCTCCTGGGAACCGTTATTTTATTTTCCGGAAATGCTTCCTGCAAATCAACCGGGAGCAGTATTTCCTTTGATTTACTATGCATCCGTTCCCTGAGATCGGTTATGGCAAAGCTTAACAGCTCATCATCCGATTCATTGAGCTTCTTCCTGATCTCTACAGTATGAGCCTGACTAACAGCTCCATCAACAACCTTCAGGTAGTTAACATATGCCTCATTTTCATCATTCACAATGGTAAAAACATCCACATCATGAATTACGGGATTGACGATGGTTGATTTGCTCCTGTATCTTGAAATGATTCCGATCTTCTCCTTGAATTGATTGGCCTCTTCAAATCGGTACTCATCCGCTGAACGCTGCATTTGCCTGTTCAGATACTCCAGTAGATCGCCCAGATTCCCCTTCAGTATCATCCTCACCTGCTGAATGGTCTCCATATATTCATCCATGCTCTGAAGTCCCTCGCAGGGTCCCTTACAATTTCCTATATGATATTCCAGGCAGAGTTTAAATTTATTCTTCTCTATATTTTCCTTATTCAGAACCAGGTTACAGGTTCTTAATTGATATAATTGTCTAATCAGGTTCAGGAGGGTTTTAACCATATAAGCGGATGTATAGGGACCAAAGTAGTCTGATCCGTCCTGAATTACAGTCCTGGTTGAAAAGACCCGTGGAAACGGTTCATTTTTAATACAAATCCAGGGAAAGGATTTATCATCCTTCAGCATCACATTGTAACGTGGCTGATGTTTTTTTATCAGTGTGTTTTCCAGGAGCAGGGCATCCGATTCATTATTTACCACAATGTGGCTAACGTCATAAATCTGATCCACCAGAACTTTTACTTTAAACGATTCGAACCGGTTCCTGGTAAAGTAGGAATTGACTCTTTTCCTTAGGTTTTTTGCTTTCCCGATATAGATTATTTTTCCTTTCCTGTCGTGGAACTGGTAAACGCCGGGGGTTTCCGGCAGGGCATTTACAATCTGATGCAATAACTCTTTATTCATTATATTCAGTCGGCAAAAAGTGGAGTGAATGCGAAACGATTCACATCAAACAGACCTTTGTCGCCCAGTTTCAGTTCGGGTATGACCAGCAGGCTCATGAATGAGAGTGTCATAAAGGGTGCATACAGTGTTGAACCGAGCAGGGATGTCCTGTCAGACAGTGCACGATAAACCTTTGCAGCATCCTCTAAGGTTTTATCTGACATAATGCCGCCATGAGGAAGCGGCATTCCGAACACTTCCTGTCCGTCGTGAAGGGCTATCCCGCCTTTATGACGAAAAATCCAATTGATCAATTCAACCATAACATCATCCTCGGTGCCGACACAGATCACATTATGACTATCATGGGCTATACTGGAGGCGATGGCTCCTTTTTTCAGACCGAACCCCCTGATGAATCCAACGGATGGGGGCGCGATCCTGTATCGGTTCACCACTACCAGCTTCAGCCGATCTTCCGCTATGCAGCTAACCTGGAACGGATCGGACCTGTCAATAGTATCGATTTCCTGTTCTGTGATCAAGGATCCGTCTGCAGCTTTAATCACTTTGATTCTGTCTCCAAGGGTTTTCAGCCTGATCTCCTCTTTTTCAATGGTTCGGGCAACAAAGTTATTGACCGGTTTTGAATGCGCGCGTTCAATTTTAACAGTATAACCATCAAAAATCTCTTTTCCATCCAGGATGCATGAACGCACCTTCATATCCCTGAGATTATTTACGATAATAAAATCGGCAGGATCTCCGGGTTGAAGCATTCCTATATTGAGCCTGTAGTGCTTTTTCGCATTCAAGGATGCCGCCCGCAGGACATCAAACAGATCATACCCCAGGTCCAGGGCTTTTTTAACCAGTTTATTAATATGACCGTCCAATAAATCATCCGGGTGGCTGTCATCCGTGCAGAACATGATTCGTTCAGGATATTTTTTTAGCAGCGGAACCAGGCTCATGAAATTTTTTGCTCCGCTTCCCTCCCTGATCAAGATATGCATTCCGTTTTTGATTTTCTCTTCCGCTTCCTCAACCGTTACACATTCGTGATCGGTCGAGATACCTGCCCTGCAATATTTTTTAAGATCTTCTCCCTTCAATCCGGGGGCATGTCCGTCGATATTCATTCCCATTTTTCGGGCCACCTTTATCTTTTGGAGGACATCCTTCTGATCATGGACCACTCCGGGAAAATTCATCATTTCGGCAAGAAACCCAACGCCCTCCATGCTCAGCAGTTCCTTTATCCCTTCTGCATCAATAGACGCTCCGGAAGATTCAAACGGTGTAGCCGGAACGCAGCTGGGTGCTCCGAACAAGAATTTTAGCGGTGATTTTTTGCCGTCTTCAACCATGAACCGCACACCGGGTATCCCTGAAACATTTGCTATCTCATGCGGATCTGCTACCACAGCAACGGTGCCATGACGAACGGCCATTCTGGAAAACTCAATGGGGGTTACCATGGAGCTTTCCACGTGCACGTGCGCATCCACAAATCCCGGAAGCAAAAAATTATCATATGTATCCCCTGTTTCCACGACAGAATGGATTCTTTTCCCTGTGATCGTAACTTCCCCCGGGAAAATTTTCCTACTGATAATATCTACAATATTTCCCTTGATGATGCTCTTTTTCATATCACATGGATTTATTTATGTTCCACGTGGAACTGTTATGCAATTGTTCCACGTGGAACTATCGTCCCATATAAATCAGCAGAACACTGATATCGCTCGGCGAAACGCCAGGAATCCTGGATGCCTGTGCTATAGTTTTGGGTTTAATCCTGTTTAGCTTTTGTCTTGCTTCCGTTGAAATACTTTTTAATCTTTCATAGTCAAACTCCTCGGAAAGTCTTATTTTTTCAAGCCGTTTAATTTTATTGGCCATCAATTTTTCCCGTTCTATATACCCTTCGTACTTTATGATAATCTCTGCTGATTCGAAAATTTCATCCTTCCTGTGCCCGGCATCCTGGTATATTTTATTTAATTCCTTCACAATCATTGCCAGCTCCCTTAATTCTATCTGCGGCCGCTTTGCGATTTCTATCAGTTTTATCTTTTGCCTTATCGGGCTCGTTCCTGATTTTTGAAGAAACCCATTGATCTCATCCGGTGCAATGCTGTATGTTTTCAGAAAATTGATCATTTCCTCCCGCGTCTTTAGTTTCTGTTCCAGCAGATCCATCCGTTTCGGTTCCGCCAGTCCTATCTGATAACTGAGTTTAGTAAGCCTCTCATCGGCATTATCCTGTCGCAGCAGGATCCTGTACTCAGCGCGCGATGTAAACATCCTGTATGGTTCATCGACCCCTTTAGTAACCAGGTCATCTATTAATACCCCAATATAGGCCTGATCCCTTCCAAGCACAAATTCTTCTCCCCCGTTGATTTTCAAATGCGCATTTATCCCGGCCATCAATCCCTGTGCACCCGCTTCTTCATACCCCGTGGTACCATTTACCTGTCCTGCAAAATAGAGGTTCCTTATTTTTTTTGTTTCCAGCGTATGGTAGAGTTGTGTCGGGGGATAGTAGTCGTATTCTATCGCGTATCCCGGCCTGAATATTTTTGCCTCCCTCAGTCCGTCAATTTTTTTCAATGCGTCGTATTGCACCTTCCAGGGGAGTGATGAGGAAAATCCGTTTATATAATATTCGACTGTCGACAGTCCTTCCGGTTCAAGGAACAGCTGGTGTTTTTCCTTATCGGAAAAGGTTACTATTTTTGTTTCAATACTCGGACAATATCGCGGACCTATACCTCCAATGGTGCCGTTGAATAAAGGACTTTCCTCAAATCCCTTTTCCAGCTCAGAGTGTACATCCAGATTTGTATAGGCAATGTAACAGGATTTGTGCTGACTGTAATCCACCCCGTAATCCAGAAAACTGAATTTCCGTCCTTCATTGTCTCCTTTCTGTTCAATCAGCTTCTCAAAACCAATGCTCCTTCCGTCCACACGTGCAGGTGTGCCTGTTTTCATACGTCCAACCTCAAACCCATGTTCTGCCAGTTGCTCGCTGATCCCATATGCAGTCGGTTCACCAATCCTGCCCCCTTCCATGGTCACTGCCCCCACATACATTAATCCATTGATAAAGGTACCCGCAGTGAGTATTACCGCCTTCGATCTAAAATTGGTTCCCATCATGGTTTCTACTCCCCTGACTTCACCATCTTCAATCACCATCTTCACCACGTTATCCTGCCAGAAATCCAGGTTTTCCAATCCTTCCAGGATCTTTCTCCATTCAAGCGTAAACATTGTCCGGTCGCATTGAGCCCTCGGACTCCACATTGCCGGACCCTTGGACCGGTTCAGAAGACGGTACTGTATCATCGAACGGTCGGTAACAATACCCGAATATCCACCCAATGCATCTATTTCCCTGATTATCTGTCCTTTTGCTATACCACCCATGGCAGGATTACACGACATCTGGGCGAATTTCGTCATGTCCATGGTTATTAACAGTGTTCTGCTGCCCATATTTGCGGCGGCAGCAGCGGCTTCACATCCTGCGTGACCCCCTCCAACCACAATAACATCGTAAAGCTGTACCATCCTATGAAATCCCTTGATCCTGTAATTTTAATGCCCACTCCTCCATTTCATGCATTTTTTCTTTCTCCCCGTCTGTTGCATCCCGGTATCCCATCAAATGAAGAATTCCATGAATCATTACCCTGCTTAACTCCATTTCAAAATCATTTCCGAAAATAATGCTGTTTTTTTTAACCTGTTCCAATCCGACAAAGACATCCCCCGAAATTATTCCATATTCGGAATAATCAAACGTTATAACGTCTGTGTCGTAATTGTGTTTTAAAAAGTCCCGATTTATTTGAAGAAGACGGGGTGCGGAAGTAAAAATGATATTTATGTCACCCGGTTTCAGGTCCCGGTACGAGATAACTTTATTAATCCAGTTCTTATATTCTCTTTTCCTTTTTAGATCAAATTGAATACCTTCATTATGAAAAAAGATTGCCACTACAGATTAAACTTTAATTGAACGATTCTGCCATCTTCCAGATATTCTATCTCATCTGACAAATGTTCCATTAAAAATATTCCCCTCCCGTTTATTTTTTCAACATTATCCGGGGCGGTGGGATCGGGTACATTGCTATAATCAAATCCCTTTCCCTGGTCCTCCACATGCACGGTAAGCCTCTTCCCTTCCTGCAGGATCCTTATCTTTACATTTTTACCCGGATCTGCTTTATTTCCGTGAATAATTGCATTATTGGTCGCTTCCATAGTAGCAACCATCACATTACCGTAAACCTCATCACTTAAATCCAGTTCAAGTGAAATCTCGTCAATTACTTTTTCAACCAGTCTGAGGTTTTGCAGCTCTGAAGGTATGTAAAAATCTCTCATCATTTTAATTGCTTCCTCAAGCCTTGTTATACGCAATCCTTTTTTAAAGGTTCCATAAAATTAGCGACTCAGCCACTCTTCGGGATCCAAAATATTCCGTTCCTGCCATATCTCAAAATGTATTGTTGCGACAGACTCTTTCTGCTCCGTAAAAATGTCCCCTATTACCTGCTTTGTTTTAACGCTATCACCTGTTTTTACCCGCACATTTACCAGGTTTTGATAAACGCTCAGAAAATCACCATGCCTGACCAGCACAGTATAATTTGCACCCAGAATGGCAAATACCTTTGTTACTTCCCCATCAAATATTGCTCTTGCCTTCGATCCCGGCATCCCTGAAATGTCTATGCCATTACTCTTTATCTTTGTTCCCTTTAAGCCCGGATAATCTGCATTTCCAAATGCCATGGTGATGACTCCCCGCTCAACTGGCCATGGGAGCTTTCCTTTGTTTTTGGCAAATTCCGCACTTACCAGCCTCTGCTCCGGCGTCAATGATGCATACAGGTTGCGGGCATTCATTTTCCGGGCTTCCTCTTCTATGATCCTCCTGATCTCTTCTTCCAGCTCCTCCTTTATACGCTCTTTTTCCCGCATCTGTGCCCTTAATCTAACTTCCTCCTCCTGTAATTTTTTTATCACCGATGTTCGCTGCCCCTTTTCCCTTTCCAGCCGTTTACTTTCATTCTCCTTTTGCTCCAACAGTTTCAGCTTCTCATTCCTTAAATTATTCAATTCATCTTTCTGATTTTTCAGCTGCTCAAGAAGCGACTCTATTTCATTTACCACCTTCTTTCGATAATCCGTGAGATACCTCAAATATTTATATCGCTGGTAGGCCTGCGAAATGGAACTGCTTGCAAGTAAATACATCAATTTCTCATATTCTGTATGATTCCTGTAGGCAAAATATATGATGGTGGCATACTCCTTCAGGTAACGCTCTTTCCTCTTTTCCAGCTCATTTATTCTCAGCTCCAGTGCCGCAATATCGTTGCTAAGAATTGAAACCTCCGATTCAATGGTTTTAATAAGCTTTTCCCGGGTCCTGATTCCCCTATCCAGCAACCGAACCTGCCTGACACTATTTAACCGCTCCTGTTCAGCCTTTTCAATCAACTGCTTTGTTAGCTCTATATCCTCCATAGCCTTTTGTTTCTCCAGTTGAAGCTCTTCCTTCGTCTGACCTCCTGCTGAAATCACAATAAAAATAAAGCCTATGTAAAGTATTATCCTGCTCATTGAATCTTTATAACATCGTATCTTTTCCTGTTAAACTCCATATTAACAGCCATTTTACGATTATATACCCTTTCGCCACCCTCTACCTCCAATTCAAAGGCATCTATTATGAAATTTGAAAAAATCCTGAATCCGCCATCCGCTTCCTTCTTTCCCGTAAAATATTCATTCGACCTGGTATTTATAAACTCAAATCCCGACAATCCGAACGACTCCCGGTCAAGATATATTTTTTTGTTCATGAAATCCCCTGACAGGTCAAAAATTATATCCTGTCCTTTAAACTCCCCTGAGTGTTCTATCAATCCGCAGCAACCATAAAGATTCGTCATGCATTCCAGATCCTTAAAGGTTACAGGAAGCTCATAACCTAAATTTCTATGTATTGATGATACATAAACGATCTTATTAATCCTGTCTATCACCCTGATACTATCCCTGTCTGCAGTGCCTCTTAAAACTTCGAAGCCACCGCTGACAGCGGAGACAAATATAATCGAATCAAACCGGTGATACAGTATCAGCCTGGCTTCATACCGCTCTTCCTGAATATGAATCAAGGCATTGACCCTGCTGATGGTAACACTTTCAACCGAATCCCTCCTTCCGCACACAGACCTGTATCCATCCAGACCCTCCTCTGCCCCTCTTATATTTTCAACTACAGGTCTGCTTATCCGGCATTGCGTCAAACCCATCAACACCATCAACATACCCGACAGGATATACCTATTCATTTTCGATGTTCATGATTTTTTCGGACAGCCGTTCCTTATCTCCCCCGAGGATTATTGCTTTTTCATAATATTTTTTTGCCAGCTCCTTACTTCCCAGAGCCACCAGAATATCCCCTGCATGCTCATTGATATCCGGATCCGTATCTCCTCCCTTATTCAGTGCTTCCCTTATATATCGATCGGCATTACTGTAGTCCCCCAATTTATATAATATCCATGCATACGTATCGAGAAAAGTGGCATTGTCGGGATTATCCCTAATCGTCACATAGCTTAATGATTTTGCATATTCAAGCTTTTCCTCCCGCTCTGCGAGATAGTAACTATAGTTATTCATCGCAATATAATCCGCAGGATTCTCTTTTATGATCTGTTCGTAGAGCATATCGGATTTATCATACACCTTCATCCTATTATAGGCTTCCGCGAGTAGGCTTGTGGATGTCCTGGCATACTCCTTATTTGAATAGTTTTCGAACTCAATCTCCTCCAGAATTCCTGCCGCCTCTTCATAACGTTCCATCCCGAAAAGTCCAAGTGCCCTGAAAAAAATAATATCTGCACTGTCATTGTAATTATTCATGACCCGTTCGGTAATATCCACAAGTTCTTCATTCAGGCCGGCTGCATTAGCCAGCAAAATACCCTGCATCCATACACCATAGGGTGCCGACTGCCCTGAAAGGTATTCCTTCAATATAAAATACGCTTTCTCATAATCTTTTGCCCCTATATAAAATTCCGTGGCCACCAGTTTTCCGTCTACATCATCCGGATAATTTTCAAGATAGACCTTAACAAGGTTTTCCAGATCGTAACGGTAATTATTAGTGAACTTTTCCTCCGATACATAATATGACAGAATCGCGAGTTTGCGCTCTCTTTCGATACGGCTGTCCTGAAACGTCCTGGTCAGATAGTAAAAACTCCTTGAATAATCTTCCCTCTTCCTGTAATAATCGGTAAGATTCGTCAGGGCATACACATTTGTACTGTCGATTTCGATAACCTGCCCGTAATATTTTGCCGCTTCATCCTCATTACCGCTTTTCAGAGCCAGTTCTGCCGCTACGATACGAAACTGAACCGACTCCGGAAAATATTCAAGAACCCGTTCAACTTCAATCTTTGCCAGCCGGTATTTTCCCATTTCCTCATATATCGAGGCCTTTAAAAGGGTAACTTTTTCACTGTATCCGTTCTCCTCTTCAATTTTATCAAGCAATCCCAGTGATTTCTTCATTTTTCCTGCCATAGAATAGAGTGTAGCCAGCTGAAAGGCATGTTCCACATCTTCCGGGTCCGATTTAAGATGTTTTTTTAATATTTTTTCAGCATCCCGGTATCTCTGGTTCACTACAAGAACATCCAGATAGCCTCCCCGATACCAATTATTACCGGGATCAAGTTCGTAAGCTTTTTTCAAATACGTCTCCGCCGTTTCTGGCTTACCGGTCAGCAGGTATATTGTCCCCAGTTCATAATGTGCTACTGCAACATCATCCCGTTCATCGATAACCAGTTTATATAACTTGACTGCCTCGGGGAAATTTCCAAGATTTTTTTGCTTAACCGCTTCTATCAGTGCATACTGGTAATCCTGCGACTCATCTCCTGTTTGTGTCTGTGCCATTACCGTCCAGGCCCATACACTCAACAGTATGACAGGTATCCATTTATGTCTGATTATCTGAATTGCCTTCATTCCCTTTATTTTACCTTATGTTCATCACGCTTCTCCCGTATGCCCGAATCCGCCGGATCCTCTCACCGTTTCTTCAAGGCTTTCCACCTCTTCCCAGGATATTGTCTCATGACGGTTTATTATCATCTGACAGATTCGTTCTCCATCATTGATGACAAATTCCTTATCGGAAAGATTAACCATGATGATCCCAATTTCTCCACGGTAATCCGCGTCAATGGTTCCCGGAGTATTCAGAACGGTTATTCCGTATTTAAGGGCCAATCCGCTCCTTGGTCTTATCTGCGCTTCATATCCCCTGGGAAGTTCAATAAATAAACCTGTCGGGATCAGCCTGCGTTCCAGGGATTTCAAAACTACAGGTTCCTGCAGGTTTGCCCTGATATCCATTCCTGCAGAAAGGGGTGTACTGTATGACGGTAACGGATGCCCGGACCGGTTAACTATTTTTACTTTCATCCCTTAATCCTGTTTCTTACTGTAAAATGCAAAAGTACGTTTCTCAAATAAATAATACACCACAAGCGCCGATATTATTAAAACCGGCTTCACATACAAGCCTGTTTCAGGAACATAAACGGTCAGAATCCGGTCCAGCCCGAAGAGAACCAGTGCAATCAGAATGTAGGTCCCTATCTTTCCGGTTGCATAATCAATTTTGTAATGCTTTCTCGACCATAGGTAAGACAGGACGGTCATAACTGAATAACAGACCAGGTGTGCCCATGCAGAAGCCACATACCCGTATCGCGGAATAAACAGCACATTAATCCCAACCGTCAGTGAAGCCCCGATGATTACCAGCCATGCTCCTATCAGGGTTTTGTTGGTGAGTTTGTACCATATTGAAAGGTTAAAAAAGATGCCCATGATGAGATTGGCCATCAGCACCACCGGTACAATGGAAACCCCCTCCCTGAAATCCGAACCGATAAACAGGATGAAATAATCGATATAGATTGTTACCAGTAAAAATATAAACAATCCTGCTGCTACAAAAAGACTTAATATGTCGGCATACAGTTTTTTCGCCGTCTTCTCCCCCGATTTGGAGAAAAAGAATGGTTCGGCAGCATACTTGAACATCTGTACGAAAAGGGTCATCAAAACAGCCAGTTTATAATTTGCCCCATATATTCCAAGCTGTTCCATAGGACCGTTCTCTATAGGTATGAGATGTTTTAACAGCACCCGGTCGAGTGCCTCGTTAATAGTCCCGGCAAGACCGGCAATTAACAGAGGGTAAGAATACTTAAGGATCACCTTCAGTATCCTGAAATCGAACCTTTCTTTCAAAGCAATGATGATATCCCTGTATAAAAGTAGCAGTTTAAGGCCTGAGGCTGCCAGATTTGATATCAGAACATAACCCACCCCGATATCGGCATTATACACTTTCTGAATGAAAATATCCTGTTCATGCCTTGGGCAATAAAAAAGAAAAAACAGGTTGAGCAGGATATTAAGGGAAACCTCAAGAATCCTGATAATGCTGTATTTTAAAGGCCTGTTGTGAAGCCTGAGACGCGCAAAGGGTATGGAAGTGAAGGCGTCGATCCCCACGATCACGGCCAGCCAGCGGATATATTCAGGATGCGAACTATACCCGATAATCTCCGCGATCGGAACAGAGAAAAGAATGATTAACACTATAAAAGCCAGGGACGTAATAAAAAGTGATCCCAGCACTGTAGTATAAATGGATTCTCTTTTATTTCTGCTGCTGGCATATCTGAAATAGCCCGTCTCCATTCCATAGGTCAGAATGACGATAAGAAAGACCACATAGGCATATAATTCGGTAATCACACCGTATTCTGCACGTTCGAAAACACGCGTGTAAAATGGTGTTAACAGCAGGTAGTTTAACAGTCTTGGAAGCACAACCCCAAATCCATATACCGCTGTTTGTCCGAATAGTTGCCTGATTGGATTCACTATTTGCCAACTAAATTTGAAAACGCCATCTCCGGTTCCGGATAGTTAAATGTAAAATTTGCCTCGGTTAATCTTCCGGGAACCACATGTTGTCCTTTCGTAATAACCTGAGATGCCGCTCCGAGAAGGATATTCACCACGAATTCGGGAATTCTGAGAAAGATCCTGCGATTCAGGACTTTTCCCAGTGTCTTTACAAAGGTTGTGTAATCGACCGGATTAGGTACCACCATATTGACAGGTCCGGTAAATTTGTGTTTCATTATGAAATCCATTGCCCTGACGTAATCCCCGATATGAATAAACGATACCATCTGCCTTCCGGATCCCACAACAGCGCCGATTCCGTATCGCGTAATCTTTTCCAGCATAGGAAATGCGCCACCATCCTTTCCCAGTACCATTCCTGTCCGCATAGTGACCACCTTTATACTGTTGTCCAGGAGAGACAGGCTCTCTTCCCACTCTTTCACCACATCCGATAAAAATCCTGACCCGTATGCGGTGCTTTTTTCGTTATGGATATCCGTGTTGTTATAAATTCCAATGGCTGAAGCAGAAATAAACATGGCCGGTTTGTGGATGTTCCGGTTTACGGCCTCTACGAGATTCCGGTTAACACCAGCTCGACTTTGTCTTATCAGGACCCGGTTCTTTTTTGTCCACCGTTTTATAATCGGAAAACCCGTCAGGTTCAAGATCACCTCCGCGTCATTAATAGCCTTCATGAGCTCCTCCGGATCAGCATATAATTGTTTTCTGCTCAGCATTCTATATTCATGTTCCGGATAGGCCCTGATAAAATTTGATCCGAGGAAACCGCTATGCCCGGCGATCGCAATTTTCATTCTTCCAGTGTTCTTTTATTAAACAACATGTATCCATAACTTAATTGAAAGATCCATTTATTTCCCTCGTGGTGTAAATATGATGCATTCAGGGAAACAGGTCCGGCGGGGGTGAGAATGTTCAACGAACCGTTGAATACCGGTTTAAAGGCATGAAAATAATTTCCGTAATATGCCTTCTGGTTTTCATCTTTTAACAACTCCTGAACAGGAATAAATGCATAAGCTTCAAGTTTTAAATGGACCTGACCTGACAGATGCAGAACCTGTAAAATGCCGGCAGAGATAAACTGATTGGCCCTGTATTGCTCCAGAAACAGCCTGCTGGTGATAATATTCGGATTGAAAACAGGAGCCTCAATGATCGTCGAATAATAATTGCTCAGGAGTGGTTTGAAGGTGGCATGCAATATGATGTTCGTACCCAGTGAAAAATATTTCCCAAACCTGAAATAGGACAGGTCCTCATAAGTGGCGCTGAACCAGAAAAAATTATTTCGTGTCCCGATTTCAGTATCCGCCGTGGATCCGGGTTTATACATATGCGAATCATATCCGGCCCTGATCGCGAATTTTCTGAAATCGCCCGCAGAAGTAAACTGTCTCTCGTTAAGTGTTGAGCTTTTGGCTGTGATATACCCCGTGGCCTGTGTTACAACCGATACATCGGATGTGTCGGTGGAGGTAAATTGCCGGCCCTGGTAGTAAATATTTTCATTTCTCCCTCCGGCAATTCCCCCGGTTAACAATCCATTCACTTCCAGGGGAATTCCAACATCAAACCTGAAATTTATCTGGTTTTGTATTACATAGGGCGGTTTCAGATCTTCAAAGAAAAAACGGTTGTCGGTTCTGTTGTAATTAAACCGGTTGAAGTTGAAGGTTGCATCAAAATAAGCGGGAATCTTTGCCGGGTAATCGAATCTGACACCGATGCTTGCACCATCATAAAAACTACCAAACTGTATGTTCCCTTTAAAATGGGTTGCGAGCTCTGTCAATTGCCTGAGGCTAAACCCAAGAAATGTTTGGGTTTGTCCTGTTGAAGCAAAAAAAAGTCCGAATTGTGCTTCAAGCATAGACTGGGGAATAACTCTCAGATGGAGATTGTAGAGGCTGTCACCTGGTTCGTACCGGGCCGTTGGATAAATGTAGCGCAGATTTTTATCATGTGCCAGTTTCATGTACTCTTCGCGTAGGCTGTTAATATCAATTGTATCGGCTTTTCTGCGGATGCTGTTCTCAATGTAACTTCTTTGCGCCTCATCAAGCCCGGATATGGTTATTTCGTTAAACAACATTTCCGGTATCTTTTTTTTAAACGCGTTCCTGGTCTGCTTTATTTCTGTACTATCGGGTCCTGTCCTTTTAATATTCATCCTTATCGAATCCATCATTCCCATTGTCGTGCGGTACCCTATTTCCACAAACTCGTCTATACGACTGAAATCCAGTAGGGATGAATTTCTGAAATCCATGTCAATAATTATCCCTCGTTCATGATGAATGGCAGTATCGATTGGCTGCATCACCATATTTTCAATCTGTTCCATTATGTCGAACTCATCCGGTGGTTCATTTCCCCTGGTGACCTTGCTTCCGATAAGAAATCCAGGATTAAACGTTTCCTGTAACCTGTTCATTGGAAAGTTATTGTAAATGCCTCCGTCATACATGATATTTCCGTTTATCAGGATCGGCCTGAAGTAAAGCGGAAACGTCATGGATGCTCTTACGGCCTGGGCCAGGTCCCCTTCCCGAAACACGATCTCCTTGTTATTGCTGATGTCGGAACCGATACAAAGAAAGGGTACAAATAAACTGTCAAAATTATATCCAGCCGCAGCTCCTGCCCCGGAATAGATTTCCATGAAGGCAAAATCCATGAGATGATTCGGAATGACGCTCATCGGAAACAAGGTCTTTGGAATGGTATCCCAGATATCGAATGAAAGGCTGATAACATCCGGTTTCGTCTGCTCACTTTTAAAATAATACCGGTACTCCTTGACAATATTGCCGGTGAGCCAGTTGTTGAAATTCTCTGATTTAAGAATGTCAACCATTTCATCCGGACTGTAGCCAATGGCATACAGGCTTCCAATAATGGCCCCCATTGAAGTACCCCCTATGTAATCGATAGGAACACGATTTTCTTCCAGAGCCTTTATCACACCGATATGAGCCACGCCTTTTGCACCACCTCCGCTGAGGGCCAGTCCAACTGACTGCCCTCCTGCCGTGGATTCAAAAACAAACAGAACGATGATCGGTATCCATTTTTTAAACATTCGGTGTAAATTTGCTCCTGTAAATCAATTTGTATATTGCAGGCGTAAAAGTATTAAAACCACCATTAATTTAAACAAAATGAAGACTTCTTCCTCAATTATTACGGCATTATTCATCACTTTATTTTTTTCCGCTTCTCTGTTTTCCCGTGAAACAAATTCTCCCGCACGTATCAAAATTGAAACCACACTGGGGGACATCATCATATTACTTTATGACGAAACGCCTTTACACAGAGATAATATGATAAAATTAGCCGATCAGGGATTTTATGACAATCTGCTGTTTCACCGTGTTATTTCATCCTTCATGATTCAGGGCGGTGATCCACATTCAGCCGGAGCAGCCAGCGGGCAGAGGCTCGGCACCGGCGGACCGGGATACACGGTACCTGCTGAATTTAACAGAGCATATTTCCATAAGAAGGGTGCTTTGGCTGCAGCCCGCCAGGGGGATAACGTCAATCCGGAAAAACGTTCTTCCGGTTCACAGTTTTATATTGTCCAGGGAAGGGTTCTCTCTGTGGATGAACTTAAAATGATGGAGCAAAGAGGGATTCATGAACCATTCACCGAGGAAGAGATCAAAGCCTATACCACCATAGGAGGCACGCCCCATCTTGACGGTGCTTACACTGTATTTGGAGAGGTTGTTGAGGGTTTTGAAGTCATCGACCGGATCGCTTCGGTACCTACCGATCCTTATGACCGACCTCAGGATGATATAGTTTTCAAAATTTCTGTTATCAGATAGCGATCATTTTTATACTTTTGGGGCTCTACAAAATCCTGTTATGTTAAAAGACATTGATAAAATACTGGCAGAAGCACGTAATTTCCAATCCGTTTCACCGGATGAGATTGAAGAGTACAGGATCCGGTACCTGGGACGGAAAGGGATTATAGCCGCCTTATTCGAAGAGTTCCGGTCTGTTCCTCCCGTAGAAAAAAGGGTATATGGCTCAAAAATTAATGAGTTAAAAGATTTTGTCACAAGTCACGTGAACAACCTTCGTTCTATTTCCGGTTCCCAAACCACTGACCGTACAGAGAAAGATCTCACGCTTCCTGGATATCCCCTTGAGCCCGGTACCCGCCATCCTGTCTCAATTGTCAGGAACGAGATTATTAATATTTTCAGCAGGCAGGGATTTACGATTTCTGAAGGCCCTGAGATTGAAGATGACTGGCATGTTTTTTCGGCTCTCAATTTTCCTGAGGAGCATCCCGCACGGGATATGCAGGATACCTTTTTCATTGAGAAAAATCCTGATATTCTGCTTCGAACACATACTTCATCCGTACAGGTGCGTGTTATGGAGAAACAACAGCCGCCCATCCGTACCATTTCTCCCGGAAGGGTTTTCCGGAACGAAGCCATTTCTGCGCGCGCACACTGTATTTTTCACCAGATTGAAGGCCTGTATGTTGATAAGAATGTTTCCTTTGCTGACCTGAAGCAAATATTGCTTTTTTTTGCCAGAGAGCTATTCGGCGAAGATACCCAAATCCGCCTGAGGCCCTCTTTCTTCCCTTTTACCGAACCCTCAGCAGAAATGGATATAAGCTGTAAAATCTGCAGCGGAAAAGGTTGTAATGTTTGCAAGTATACCGGCTGGCTGGAAATCCTGGGGTGCGGTATGGTGCACCCTAATGTACTTGAAAACTGCCATATCGATAGCAATCGTTTTAGCGGTTACGCTTTTGGAATGGGTATTGAGCGTGTGGCAATGCTTAAATACGAAGTCCGGGATCTCCGGCTCTATTTTGAAAATGACATCCGTTTTCTCAAACAGTTCACACCGGTATTTTAGCCTGTGCCCGGAAAACTGAATAAGAAATTATGTTTGCATCTGTAATGGCCTGAATGCGGGAACACAGAGAATGTGTCGTAACTTTGATTAATCTTCCTGAGCGCATCCTGAAAAAAATCCTATTCGTACAAAATTTCATATTCGATCGGGAACGCCTGTCTGTAATTTTCTGAAACACCGCAGTATCTTTCCTTTGAAAGGTTCACTGCTTTTTCAACTTTATCCTGGGGAACATTTTCTCCGATGATCCTGAAAATAACCTTCATAGCGGTATATTTCTTGGGATGTTCATCAGATAATTCGCCTTTTACCTCCACGCTGAACGCGTCGAATTGAACCCGCATCTTGTCTAAAATGGATACAACATCCATTCCTGTGCAACCAGCCAGGGCAACCATCATCAATGGCTTTGGTGCAGTGCCAAGATTATTACCTCCATTTTCTCCTGTTGCATCCAGGTACAACTTATGTCCTTGAATATCTGCCTCAAATGCCAATCCTTTAAGCCATTGTAAACTGACTGATTCTTTCATATTAAATCCTTTTATTTTAGTAATTTATAATTAATTTTGAGTTACACTTATTTATCATGCCCGATTCCTTTGAAAATATCCAATGCGAGTCCTGTTTAACAAGAACTCAGAATCTTTTCCGCCATTTAACCGATTCTGAAATTCATCAAATAGCATTAAACAAAATAACGCAATTCTATAAAAGAGGTTCAATACTTTACCAGGAAAATTCCCATATAAAAGGTTTCTACTGTGTTCAAAAAGGCATTATCAAAATCTTCAAAACCGGTTTCGACGGCAAACAGCAGATTATCCGTTTTGCGAAGCCCGGTGATATAATTGGTTACCGCTCTGTTCTCAGCAATGAGATGGCCTGTTCCTCCTCACAGGTTCTGGAAAACTGTATAGTTTGCAAGGTTCCTTCAGATATTCTGGTCAACCTTGTAAAACACAATGGTAATTTCGCCCTGGAGTTGCTTAAGTTGTCATGTAAGGAGCTTGGGGAAGCCAATACGTTCTTAACAGATATTGCACAGAAATCAGCCAGGGAGCGATTGGCAGAAATTATTCTCTTTTTACAGAATGAGTTTGGTTCCGATGTAAATGGCGTTTTAAAACTGATTCTGACCCGCGAGGAGCTGGCCAATATTGTAGGAACCGCAACCGAATCTGTTATTCGATTATTGTCTGAGTTTAAGACCGAGAAGCTTATTGAGTTGAATGGTAGAAAAATAAAAATCCTGGATGCTCCAGGATTGAAATTATTAGCAAATATTTAATGTTTATTTGTTAATGTATTTGTTAATCATTATATGAGAAATTAATCCCCCAGCTATTAACAGCAAACTGATTGCCAGATGGGTATTGTTTTGCTTTTCCAGAAAAACAACAATACCCAGAAATATAACACCGCCAAGGATTATCAGAAGCCCAAGATTCTTAAGTAGTTCTTTCATGCTGAATGAAATTTTCAATTCTGAACAAATATATAAAAATATCAAAACAATCGTTTCTGTTCATCCCTATATTTCCCTAAATGTTTGTACGTGATGTCTGTTACTTCCCGGCCACGTGGAGTTCTTTTCAGGTATCCCTCCTTTATCAGAAAAGGCTCGTACACCTCCTCTATTGTTCCTGCCTCTTCACCCACTGCTGTTGCGATCGTATTGAGACCAACCGGTCCTCCGTTAAATTTATTGACTATCGTATTCAATATCTTATTATCCATTTCATCCAGTCCCGAGCGGTCTATATTGAGTGCTTCCAGTCCATACCTGGTTATTTCCAGATCGATATCACCACTCCCTTTAACCTGTGCAAAATCCCTTACTCTTCTCAATAGTGCATTAGAGATTCTTGGGGTACCCCTGCTACGGGAAGCAATTTCCTTCGCTGACTGATCATCGATATTGATTTTCAGAATTCGGGAAGAACGTTTTACTATACCCGTAAGGATTTCCACATCGTAATATTCCAATAATGATTTTATTCCAAAGCGGGCCCTCAGCGGCCCGGTCAGTAATCCCGACCGTGTGGTTGCCCCGATCAATGTGAATGGATTGAGAGACAATTGTACCGATCTTGCAGAGGGTCCTTTATCAATCATTATATCAATACAGTAATCCTCCATGGCCGAATAAAGATACTCTTCGATTACCGGGGAAAGCCTGTGTATCTCATCAATAAAAAGTACATCCCCTGTTTCAAGCCCTGTAAGCAATCCTGCCAGATCTCCGGGTTTATCAAGTACTGGTCCGGAAGTAACCTTAATATTTACACCCATTTCAGCAGCAATGATGTAGGCAAGGGTTGTTTTTCCAAGCCCGGGCGGACCATGCAGTAAAACATGATCCAATGCTTCACCCCTCAATTTTGCAGCTTCAACAAAAACCTTTAGATTCTCAATAATCTTTTTTTGTCCGGCAAAATCTGAAAAAGCAAGAGGCCTTAATCGTAGTTCGATATCCTTTTCGACATCGTTCAGCTCCCGGTTCCTTATGTTAAATGGTTCCATTAACCCTATCGAATCAACTTAATATCCCGTTCCGGCAAATCCACTTTAATCCCGTTTATTCTTATTTCCTGATCATTTTTATAAGTTATCGTCATAATCAAATTTCCTTCTTCATCATATTTTTTCCAGTTCTTCTCCCTTATTCCCATTTGGTAATACTGATCCTCTTTCAATTGACCTGAAGGATAATAATACTTATGCCGGCCATCGGGATTTCCCTGGTAATAGGATCCTTCATATTTCAGCGTCCCGTCAATAAAAAAATATTGCCAAACCCCCTCCCTCAATCCAAGTATATAACTACCCTTTTCACTATGGTCCCCGACATTATATATCCATTCACCATTTCTTTCTCCGCTGAGATATTCTCCCTTTGTAACCACGTTTCCCTGATCATCATACTCTACAAATAATCCATCTTCTCTTCCCCCAAAATAATTTTCTTCCCTCCATATGGTTCCGTCAGGATAATACCATGTCCAGGTCCCTTCAAAACGGCCTCTTGCAAATCTGCCTTTTTGTTCAATAGCCCCATTCCTGAAATAAAAAAACCATTCTCCAGACCTTTGGTTATCCAGATAGTTACCGTTAGCCCTGAGCTCTCCGGTTTCATAGAAATCTTTCCAATTTCCAACCCGTCTTCCCTCTTCATCAATAATCCCTTCGGAAATCTTCTGTCCCATCTCATTATAAAGATAGGCATTAATCACATTTCCCAGGGTATCAAAAAACCGGTGTATACCAACCGGAATATCCTCCCTGTAACCTCCGCTAAAAATTAACCGACCCTCTGCGTCATAACTGTTTCTTATATCAAGGACTTCCCTTACATCCTCATCAATTTTATCAATAATCGCTCCCAACTCGTATCGCATAGCAATTTTCAGCGTCCCGTCCGGTGCATACTCTCTATAGGATCCATCCAATTGATCATCCTTAAAATTCTGTTCCATTTTCAACTGCCCGTTATCATAGAAAGTTTTATAGGTTCCCTGTCGTTTTCCAAAGCTATCTGTTCTGTTAATCCGCTCCCGGTTAATCAGATAATTATTACTGTATTCCAGAATTGTAATCTGAATACCATCCTTTGAGAACTCCCGGGTAATTCCATGTCGCTGTCCTTCACGGTAATAAACAATCTGCCAGAGTTCTCCTGTATTGTAATAATAATAAGACTCTCCTTCTTTTTTGTCATTCACGTACAATTCTTTTGAAACCAGGGTTGGTTGACCTGGATTTTCTGGATTACTATAGATATATTCCAGGGAATAACCACTTTTTTTACCAAGCCTATAATCGATCTGTTGAACCAGTTCTCCGGATTGATTATAGAAATTCCATGTACTGTCCAGCAGAAAATTTGTACGCTTTCCCTCTGATTTTATAACACCGGTCACATAATATGTCCTCCAAAATCCATCTGGCTTTCCGTCTCGCATCATACCTTCACTGGATACTTGTCCGTTCGGGTAGAATATCTGTACAAACCCATTCTCTTTGATCCCGTCCTGTCCACTCAAAGAGATATTAAATAATATAGAAAGTAAGAGTATTGTTCCGGAATTATATATTCGTTTTACCATTCTTTATAAATTCTTCAAAGACCCAGTTCCTCTGAAATCTTCAGCATTCGTCTGATCGGCACTTCTGCTTTCTTCATCAATTCCTTATTCATAGATATTTCGGGCAACTCATATTTCATTGTATTGTAAATCTTTTTCAGCGTTATCATTTTCATATACATACAGTCACTGCAACCACAGGTCGAATCTTTCGGTGGAGCGGGTATAAACTGTTTTTCCGGTCTCTCTTTACGCATCTGGTGTAAAATTCCTGATTCGGTTGCCACAATATATTTATTGCCAGCATCCTTCATAATATAATTCAACAACGATGTGGTTGATCCAATATAATCAGCCACTATCAGGATATGTTTTTCACATTCTGGATGAGCAATGATTTTTGCCTCGGGATGTTCTTTTTTTAGTTCAATAATTCTTTCCAGACTGAATTCTTCATGAACATGACATGCCCCGTCCCATATTACCATTTCCTTTCCCGTTTTACTTCGTATATAATTACCTAAATTGCGGTCTGGTGCAAAGATGATCTTTTCATCCTGGGGAAGACTTTGAACAATTTGAAGTGCATTCGATGAAGTGCATACAATGTCGGTAAGAGCTTTTATTTCAGCTGTTGTGTTTATGTACGAAATGACTGTATGCCCGGGATACTGTTCCTTGAAAGCTGCAAATTTCTCAGCCGGGCAGGAATCAGCCAGACTGCATCCTGCATTCAAGTCAGGAATCAACACTTTTTTATTTGGCGACAATATTTTTGCTGTTTCAGCCATAAAATGAACACCGGCAAATACAATAATATCAGCACTCGTTTTTGCAGCCTGCTGGGACAGACCCAGACTATCCCCTACAAAGTCGGCAATATCCTGTATTTCACCTGACTGATAATAATGGGACAGTATCACTGCATTTTTCTTCTTTCTCAAGCGGTTAATCTCTTCGATGACATCTATAGAACTGTCTATTTCAATGTCGATATAACCTTTTTCCATCACACTGATTTTATCAACAATATTCATCTATAAATAAAGATTATATAAAAATTTAAAAATATGATCATGATGTTATAAGCCTGTTAATTCTGTTGTAAAAAAACAGAAACACTATTTGGTAAAGTCGGTTTTTAAAGGATCGTCACAGTATATTAACACGAATAAAATTTCTTACTTTTTGAAATATTGCAATTTAATTATATAATCAACATCCTGTTAATAGTAACGTGATTTAAAAAAGCATTTTATTTTACCATGTAAATATGTTTTAAATGTGTTTATTAAATTTTACTTTGGGATAGGAAAAAAATTTTTATAATT
>JAFGWU010000080.1 GCA_016936975.1 Bacteroidales bacterium
AAAGCAATCCCCTCCCCGGAAAACCTCATAATTGTTTCCCCTTCAATTTCATAATTTCATTGTGATGGTCCACGACCAGTTTCTCATAGCGTTCGCGGGCTTCTTTTTTATATGTGTCAAACTGATCCTTTGTTTCACTGAGTTCCTTCCGGTATTCAAGGGTAACCACCCGGTTTCTCCTGAAGATTAAGAAAAGAATGACCGCCGCCAGCGCCAGTCCGCCAACCAGAAACCACATGATGGTATTGTAGAACTTCTTATCCATCTGAATCCCCAGAAAAGTGAGGGCATCCCTGTTCTTTACGGCTTCATCGAGCTGATCGCCGGTTTTCTCCAGGCTGTTCTTCAGTGAGGAGATCTCGGATTCCTTCTCCTGCAGGGTGCCCCTGAGTTCTGAAATCTCCTTTTTTGCTGCCAGCAGGGAATCGATACTGTTCGATTTCATTTTTTGGAATATATCTTCCCTGATGGCCCTGTAGTTTTCGTATATTCTTGTCCGCTTCTGAACTTCTTCCACCTGCTCTCTGAGCGTTAAGGTATCCAGTGCCTCAACAAGACCGGTTTGCCCGTTCAGAACGTTCGGCGTAAGGGTCAGAAGGATTAACAAACTAACTATCCCGGTGTATTTCATGATATAAGATTTCATAGACAACAGCTTAAAATTGTTCTCCAGACAAAGTATATACGAAAAAAGTTTGGTTTTGTTATCCGGCAGTGACTCATTTTTTTCTTTATATTGTATTCCTGTTATTTTTCTTTACTGGCTGCGGTTGAGTATTTTTTTTGATCCCTAAAATAACCACGGGATACAATTCCTGTTAGGGGTTTATCAAATCCCTGATGGCCCAGTTGGGAAATTGTGAGGGTTCAATTTCAAAGACCGTTGTTCCCCAGAAATACATGACGATTGACACAATGATGATCCCGGTAATATTCAGTATCAGACCGGGCAGAATCATATTTCTAATTCTCAGATGTCCTGATCCAAAAATAATGGCATTGGGCGGAGTGGCAATGGGCAGCATAAAGGCAAATGACGAGGCAACCGTCACGGGGATCATCAGGAACAGTGGATTTATTCTTACAGATTCTGACAGGGCTGCGATCACCGGCAGAAGGATTTGAGAGGTACTGATGTTTGAAGTAAATTCGGTCAGAAATGCCATTAAGGATGCATTGATACCAATAAACACGAGGGGGGGCGTATCAGCCAGTCCACTCATTAATCCTCCGAGCCATCCTGTAAGGCCCGACTCAACAGAACCCTTTGCAAGGGCAAATCCACCCCCAAAAAGCAGAATTATCCCCCAGGGCAGTTTCACGGCACTTTGCCAGTCCATTAATCGGTTCCCTGGTTGCGTCAAAGAAGGAATAATAAACAGCATGGTAGCGATCAAAATTGCTATGGTTCCGTCCTTTAAAAATTCGGGGTTTCTGAAGATACGGCTCCATCCCGGAAGGGTAATTCTGCCCACAGATAAATCGTTTTTAAATATCAGAAGCAATGCAAACATCATAAACAGGAAAAAAATCCATTTCTGTTCATAGGTCGTTTTCCCAAGTTTCGCATGCTCCTCTTTTATATATTTTCTGAAAGCTCCCCTGCTTTGAACGGGAGGTGAGAAAAGTGTGAACAAAACAAGTGCAGCCATTCCTAACTGAAGAATATAAACAGGCAGGGCGAAAATCATCCAGTTCCCGAAAGATATGGAAGGCCCATCGGGATACATTTTTTCAAATATCGCCACCAGTGCAAGATTGGGGGGTGTGCCGATAAGAGTGGCGATGCCTCCAATGGAACAGGAGTAAGCTATCCCCAGCAAAAGGCCTATTTTAAACCGGACCAGATTCTCTTTGCCATGAATATGTTCCATTTCACGAATAACGGAAAGGGCAATGGGGAACATCAGAATCGCCGTAGCTGTATTGGATATCCACATGGATAGTGCTGATGAGGTTACCATAAATCCCAGTAAGATCCGGAATGGTTTTGAACCAAAAAACAGCAGGGCACGATATGCAATTCTGAGATGCAGATCCCATTTTTCAAGCGCAAGTGCAATTATAAAGCCCCCCATAAAAAGGAAAATGACATCATTGAAGTATTGCATTGCAGTCTGGCCTCCATCCATAATTCCCAGTACGGGAAAAAGGATAATTGGTATAAGTGAAGTGATTGCAATGGGAACAGCCTCTGAAATCCACCAACCAGCCATCAAAAATACAACTGCCATCATTCGCGTGACCGATGGATATTCTTCCAAAGGATTGACAATGATCAGAATTAATGCCAGAAGAGGAAGCAGGTAAAGGGTAACGGACTTCTGTGAAAATGATATCTTCATTCCTTCTAAACTGCTGCTAGCAATAGTTACATATATTTCTTATACTCCGGAGAAAGGTCTAAATATTTCTTATACCGTTACATATCCAGTCCGAATGCTTCAATTTCATTGTCCTTTACCTTGTAAGTACATTCTTACAGAATGGGCAGAAATAGTCATTAGTCATATTTTTTGATCCTTTTTATTGTATGTATTATTTATTTCATTTTTATACCCTTTATTCAGGATTTCATTCCATTGTCTCTTCCGGTAATGCTTTTCCAAAATATATGACATTCGATTCAAATTTCAAAATTGCATCTCCTTAAACCGAATATTGTTTTTTGCTATTTTTATTAAAAATAAAAAGTTGCAGTATAATATAATATTTTATAACGCTTCATATGTCGTTAAAAATACTACTAATCAACCCCAAATCCGTGGCAACAGTTTGATAGATCCATGAAAAAACAAAATCAAAAATTTCCTTGGTCTTGCCGTCACTCTCATATAAAACAGACAGGTGCGCATATCCACACGCACCTGTCTGATCCCGATAATAAGAAAAAGAGGCTTTAATAAAAAGACTGTACGGTTTACTCTTCGTAATATGTGATTTCCCTTTCCTCGATGACCCGTTCCACTTCTTCGCTGGCAATGGCTTTTATCCAGTTACCCATTTCGTCATACTCATATTCATATTCAGAAACGGACTCTACCCCATCTCTGTTAACCATCACCAGCCTTGTCATAAATCCCTTATCGTTATAGGTTATTTTTTGCTCGAACGTCACAATTCCCTCCTTGTTGTAAAACTTATAGCCAGTGTTCCTACCTTCCTGATTTACAGTAAAGATATATTTTGATGTAAGTTCTTCATCCGAATTATAAAATTGCCATTCAACCACATTCCCGTTTTCATCTCTGACTAACATCGCTTTTATGTTAAGTGTATCCTCCGGCATCCGGAATCGTTCTATTTTGGTCAAAACGCCTTCATCATTGTAAGTCGATTTCGCCACCAATCGAACCGTATCCTCTTTGATATATTCGACACTTGTTATTTTTCCGTCTTTAACTACAAGGCTATTGATATCAATCACTTCATCATTTTCATCAATGGTCTTGCATTTGAGTATATTGCCATTTTCATCAAATGTTGCCACGAAATCAAGGGTCCAACCAAAGGTATCCCTAGCTGCCACAGACAACCGTTCTCCCTTAACATATTTTCCGTCCTCCTCAACCGCCCAATAATTTTTTTCAACAACTTCCTTAACTTTCCCTTTGAGTATTTCGGGCATGGTCCAATAGGGGGTATAGAGGCCCATTTCAACCTGGTGTACTTCAGGTTCCGGCTGGGGACAGCCAGTGGCTAGCATAACCACAACGAATAATAATGGAATAAATCTTTTCATAAATAGTAAAAGGTTTGGTTTATGATATGCAAATTACCAAAACAATTACCCAAAGTCAAGAAACGGGCAATTTTATATATGTTTCAGAATTATGAAAGGTGCGAAATATAATCACCCACACATCGAATGGTTATATTTTCACCTTTGACTATTCGCATATGCTTCAGGCGATGCTTATGCACCTTCTGAACGGATACGGGTTTCCTACAAATAATCCATGATACTGCCCGAGATCTGCAGCAAGGATATCTCGGCAAGTTTTGCCTGGTACTTTACTGAGATGAGCCGCTCCTCCGCATCGAGCAGGCTTTTCTGCACTTCGCGCAGTTCGAGTCCTGCCAGGCTTCCCAGCTTATACCGTTCGATGGCAATTTCGAGGTTTTCCCGGGCCACGGCCAGGTTCTGTTCTTCGAGCCGCATCAGGTTCAGGTTGTTTTCATAGGCATAATATATTGTGAGCAGATCGGCCCTCACCGTCTGTTCAACCTCCCTGTACTGAATGATTTTATTTTCGATGTCGATACGGGCATTGCTCTTTTCCCGCTTTCGGTTAAATCCGTCGAAAAGATCCATCCCCAGTGTCAGTCCATAGTTCAGACCGTACACATGCTGATTGCTCAGTGTTCCGGAGCCATAACCGCTGTAATTGTATCCGTAACCCGACGACATGGTCAGAAACGGGTAGGAAGCAGATTGAATGATTTTATAATCCAGTTCTGAAATCATCCGGTTCTTCGACGCGATCTGCAGGCTGGTATTATACCTTAGGGTTTGCGAGAGGAGCGAATCGTATACCAGGTCCTGGTTAATCCGGATCAGCGAATCCATGGGAATGATATCCTCTCCCGGATTATCGGAGGCCATCAATTCGTTCAGCCTGATCTGAGAGGAACGAAGCACCTCATTCTGACTCGCAAATCTTGAACTGTCGGCATTGAGGTAAACGATGGACTGCAGTAACTGCATCTTCGAAGCCGAGCCGAGCAGGTAACGCTCCTCGTCGATCCGCACCCGCTCACGCGATAGGGCGACGGCATAGGCAAGATTCTGGTAGAGGTTAATCTGCTCCAGGTAATAATTGTACTCCGAAACAATCCGGGCAACCAGGTTTTCTATCTCCATCTGGGTCTTCAGTCCCTGGAGTTCAGCCTGTACCCCCAGTTTCTCATAGGTATTCCGTACCTGGAATCCCCTGAAGATGGTCATCCCGAGACCAATTGCTGCCGAACCGGAGGTGTTATGGATATTGTCCGAGGTATTTGAACTCCCGTCCGCATAATTCTGGGCGGTTGAATTCAGTGTTCCGCCAAACCGGTTGGTGGCTGTTACGGTCGGAAGCATGCCCGCATTGCCGACGGTGTAGTTATTTATTGCCAGCTCCTCGTTATTGCGAACGACCTGCAATGCAAAATTCCGTTCGAGCCCTGTTTCTATGACCCGGCTGAGATTATAAACCTCCTGGGCAACCGCGCCGTTCAGAATAGAGAGGAAGCCTGCCAGGAATATAAACCGGTTAATTTTCTGCCTTGAGCTCATTCCCGGATAAATTTTCCACTCCATTGGAGATGTTTTTCGTTTCACTTGAGATTAATAGATAGATGGCCGGCACCACATAGAGTGTGAGGAATGTGGAGATCGTCAGTCCGCCCACCACGGCAACCCCCATTGCCACGCGGCTCTGTGCACCCTCGCCCCACCCGAGGGCCAGCGGCAAAACTCCGAGAACGGTCGAGAGGCTCGTCATCAGAATGGGCCTGAACCGGGCTGCCGAGGCAAACCGGATGGCATCGAACTTGCTCATCCCCGCTGTTTTTCGCTGGTTGGCAAATTCCACGATCAGGATCCCGTTTTTTGAAACCAGCCCGATCAGCATGATGATTCCTATCTGGCTGAAGATATTCATGGTGATATTGAAGTACCACATGAACAGCAGGGCACCCGTGAGCGCAAGGGGAACAGTCATCATAACGATGACCGGGTCTTTAAAGCTTTCGAACTGTGCCGAAAGAACCAGGAATATCAGCACGATGGCGAGAAGGAAGGCGAACATGAGGCTGGAGGAGCTCTCCATGAAGTCTTTCGAGTCCCCTGCCAGGGCGGTCCTGAAAGTATCGTCGAGCACCTTTTCGGCAATTTTATCCATCTCATCGAGGCCCTGACTGATGGTTTTCCCTTCCGCCAGTCCCGCAGAAACCGTAGCGGCCACAAAGCGGTTATAGCGGTATAACTGGGGCGGTGCCGTCGACTCCTGGAGAATCACAAAGTTATCCAGCTGAATCATCCGGCCCATGTTGTTTTTCACATACAACGATTTCAGGTCAAGCGGTTTGTTCCTGTCCTCCCGCGCCAGCTCCCCGAAGATCTGGTACTGCTTCCCGTTCATAATGAAATAACCGAAACGCTGACCGCTGAGCGCCAGCTGTAACGTCTGCCCGATATTCTGCGTGGAGACCCCGAGCAGGTTGGCCTTATCCCGGTTGATGACGATTTGCAGTTCGGGCTTGGTGAACTTCAGATTGACGTCGGCCATCACGAAATTCGGATTTTCGTTCACCTCGGCCATGAATGCCGGAAGGATCTCGCGCAATTTTTCAATCCCGGGAGCCTGAAGCACGTATTGTATTGGCAGACCGGGACGCCGGCCGCCGAAGGTCGACTGCTGCATGACGTTGGCACGGGCCTTCGTCATGGTCCTGAGCTCTGCCGATAATTCGTTTGCAATTTCCTGCTGAGATTTATCCCGCTCATCCGGTTCAATAAGGGTCAAACGCACAAAACCGCCGCCGCTCCATGCCCGCTCCATAATCTTATCCAATTCCGGCACTTTTCTTTCAATCATATCTGCCACCTCTTCAATATAGCTGAGATTGAACTCGTAGGTGGACCCTTCCTGGGAGGTGACAGAAATATTCATCTGGGAACGATCCTCAAGGGGCGCCATTTCAGCCGGTATCACATTCCACAGGAGAAAGATCAGTCCGAATGCCGCTGCCAGGATAACCAGGGCAATATACTTTTTATTTAAAAATTTGTTCAGTGAGTTCTGATAGACCCTGTTCATTGATACAAAGAACTTTTCACTGTAATTATACGCCCTGCTTCTTGTATGCCGGGTCTTCAGCAATTTCGTAGACAGCATGGGGGTAAGGGTGAGCGCCACGAATGAGGAGATGATCACAGCCCCGGCAATAACGATGCTGAACTCCCTGAACAACCTGCCTGTCATGCCCTCCAGGAACACAATGGGGATAAATACCGCTACCAGGGTAATGGTTGTAGAGATAATGGCAAAAAATATTTCATTGGATCCCTTGATTCCGGCCTCAACCGGTGCGTTCCCCTGTTCAATCTTCACATATATGTTTTCCATCATCACAATGGCATCATCCACAACCAGTCCGATGGAAAGGACGATGGCCAGCAGGGTGAGGACATTAATGGTGAATCCGAACAGGTACATCACAAAAAAGGAGCCGATCAGGGATACCGGGATAACCAGGATGGGAATAATGGTGGTCCGCCAGTCCCTCAGGAAGGTAAAAATAATGACCACCACCAGGAACAGGGCAATATAAATGGTGGTCTGCACCTCCTTCACGGAGGAGCGTATGTATTTCGTGTTGTCGAAGCCAATTTCATAACCCACGTCATCGGGAAGATTCTTCTTAATAAATTCGAGTCTTTCATAAACCTCGTCGGTGATCTCAATATGGTTGGCTCCCGGCTGTGGAATGATCACCGTGGCAACGGTCGGGATCCCGTTCAGTTTCATGATCCCCCGCAGGTCCTCGGGCCCCAGTTCCGCGCGCCCGATATCCTTTACCCTTACAACCTGGTCACCGGTTTGACGCAGGATAAGATCATTAAATTCCTGGGGGGTGGTCATCAGTCCCAGTGCCCGGATGGTTAGTTCTGTAGTATTTCCCTCGATGCTTCCTGCCGGCAGTTCCACGTTCTCACGAAGTATCGCATTCCTGACATCCAGCGGGGTCATCTGGTAACCGGCCAGCTTTTGCGGATCGAGCCAGATACGCATTGCATACCGCTTTTCCCCCCATATCATTACGGCACTCACCCCCGAAATGGTCTGCAGCTGCTCCTTGAAAGTGAGTTCGGCAATTTCCGAAAGCTCCAGCAGTGAGCGGAGGGGGCTTTGCACGGCGATCATCATAATCGGACTGGCATCGGCATCGGCCTTCGACACAATGGGCGGATCGCAGTCACGCGGTAAAAACCGCTGGGCCTGTGAGACCTTATCCCGCACATCGTTGGCCGCCGTTTCCATATCCACCGTCAGTTCAAATTCGACGGTAATGCTGCTGCTGCCCTGACTGCTGCGGCTGGTGAGGGTACGGATCCCCGGAATACCGTTGATCGACTGCTCGAGCGGTTCGGTGATCTGGGTTTCAATGACATCTGAATTCGCTCCCGGGTAGGATGTTCTTACAGAGATGATGGGCGGATCGACGCTCGGAAACTCCCTTATACCCAGGAATGTGATGCCGATTGCCCCGAACAGGACAATCACCAGCGAAAATACCGTGGCTAAAACAGGGCGCTTAATACTCAGGGATGACAAACTCATATGGCGCTGTCTTCTACGGGTTCGTTGGTTATCAGGGTATCGAGCTGCACCGGGATCCCATGACGAAGCTGGAGTATGGCCGTTATGAGAAGCGTATCGCCAAATTCAAGACCGCTCAATATCTGGATATGGGACTCGGTTCTTAACCCGGTGGTCACCCTTACCTCATTGGCTCTCCCATTTTTAACGGTAAACACTTTCTCCCCTTCCATTTCGGGGATCAAAGCCTGAGAAGGTACGGAAACCGTATTGTCTATTTGAGATAACAACAGTCTGACACTGGCATAACGTCCCGGCTTCAGTTCCTCGTTCCTGTTGGGGTAGAGCGCCCTGACCACGATTGTACGGGTTTCCGTATCCACTTTGGGGTCGACGGCATAAACACTGGCTTCAAACGTTTTTTGAATCCCGTCAACGACAAATGAAATGGGGAATCCGGGCGTCACTTCGCCGGCATAACGCTCCGGGATGGAAAATTCTATCTTAAGCGGCCTGACTTTCACCAGCCGCACAATCCTGGTCTGCGTGGTTGCAAAAGCTCCTTCGCTGACCATTCGTAACCCGACAATCCCGTCAAAGGGAGCCTTCAATTCCGTCTCAGATATCCGCGCCTCTATCAGCATGATATCCGCTTCAAGGGTCTGAAGTTCCGTAGCCACCTGGTCGTAGCTCTCCCGGCTGATGGCGTCGCGCTCGAGCAGCTGCCGCTGACGGTATTCCCGCTCCCGTGCGAGCTTCTGCTGAGCCTGAAGCTTCAGCAACTGCGCCTGCAAAGGCTTATCATTCATTTTGGCCAACAATTCACCCTTTTTAACCCTGGATCCCTCTTTAAAATAGATCCCCACCACCTTTCCGGATGTTTCAAAGGATAGCTCCACTTCCTCGTCGGGAATCAGGGAGCCGGTACTGGGGTAAAGTTCATTCATCCTGGTGGGGACGATCCTGTATCCGCTGGCCATGAGCGGCTCTCCGCCACCTCTCGGCCCGCGCATCTCCGCCGGCGCTTCATTTCCGCCTTCAGCCTTGATCACCGGTTTGATCTTGGGATAAAGAATGATCCCGAGTACGACCAGAACCAGAAACACCGTGACGGTGCTCCGGATCAATTTCTTTTTATTCAATGCCATTTGTTTAAATACTCTTTAAATCCTTCTCTTCGAATCAGAGATGTAAAAGATATAAGACAGAAATATAACGGAAAAGTTTAATTGCAATAGTATAAATTGTTTTGAAAATACCATCAGAAATCATTCAGATTTTCCCATTTCACCTCCCAGGTGCCGTCCTTCGGCCATTGGTTCTTCGTGCATATCCTGGCCACCGCCGTCAGCAGTCCGCCGTTCCCGGGCAGGTATAGGGGCAGGCGTTCATCCTGGTAATTATGCCCGTTGGGCAGGTATCTGTTTTTCTGAACATCCAGCAACAGGAAGCGGATGGCCTCTTCCGGCTTTCCGAGCTCAGCGGCGGTCATGGCCACCATTGGGTAATCCCATCCCCATGTACTTGGCCAGTTCCAGCTTTGTACCACCTTTTCGAAGGTCTTCTCCATAATGCTCCGGTCGACACGGTCCGATGGCGGAAGGACACCCATACAACCCAGAACCATGGGATGATCCGACAGGTAGCGCTCATTGGAATAGGAGTCTGTTCCATTTTCCGTAAACAGGTAGAGTGAATCCTGTACCGACAGGACCGATAGATGATCCGCCACCTCCTGCCATTTCGCCGGAACCGTTTCCCCGAGCCGTTTTTTCCATGTTATCGCTGTCTGAAGGGCCCATTCCCAGTAGGTCAGTTCAAATGCCGGATTCAGCGTTGTCTCCGCCCGGAAGGTCTCCTGTGCCGGGATAAGGGGCGGTGCCAGCACATAGCGGTTATTCAGGGTATCCTCCACAGGAAAGGAGGCCATGAAACGGGCGGTTTCAAAAACCAGGTCCGCATAGTTCCTGAGCGCTTCTGCGGTGTCACCCGACGTCCGGAAAAGGAGTTCTGCGAAGTAGATCAGGTGGGGCTGCTGCCAAATGAGATAATTTCCGACCGTGCTCGGGCTGGTCTTTCCATCCGGTCCCACCATCTTGGGCCACCGCATCCCTTCATATCCCTGCATTTCTGCAAGGGCCCGGCTTTCGTCACCGATCTTCCTGTAAAAGGCCATCTGCCTTTCCAGGATCTCAGGCCGCTGCCACAATGCGAAATGGACAGCGTGCCACCAGTGCATCTCCAGGTGAAACTTACCGAACCAGCTGTTGAAGGTCAGTCCCGTCTCCTGCGGAGGGAGATTCCCGCTGCACTGGATCCGGGTGAGGTATTGCGACAGGACAACCCTTCTCTCCAACTCCCGGGCTTTGTCATCCGTACATTCTGAAAAGTCCACCGCCCCCCCGCCGGTCCAGAAGGCTTCCCAGTCGGACCGTGCCGAGTTACGGACCGATTCAAAATCCGTGCTTTCCATAATGCCCTGTTCCGATGCTTCAAACGCGCAGGTGAATTGCAGGGTCCCTCCCGGGTAATCCGGGAAAAGCCTGAACCGGTGTGCTCCCTCCGGTGCAAAGGTTCCTTCATTATACTGTACGTTCACCACGTAGCGCGTGGTATCTTCCCTGTGCTCAACCAGGGCGCGGCCCGGACCCGACTCCAGGATCCGGCTTGCATGGCAGGCGTCGTCACCCCAGAGTGCCACATTCTTCCATCCCGGGTCCGCGGCGGGAAATCTCAGCTCGACCGATAACCGACCCGAGGCCATCAGTTCGGAGGCAATCGATACCGCTACGATATCATCGGATGGATGGCATACGGTAACCACCTCAACCGGCGTCCCCTCCACCTCAAAGCGGCTGGTAATACAACCGGTCCAGAGATCGAGCTCCTGGCGGGGATTTTCTATGCCTCCGGGCCCGATGCGATTGCCGTTCTGATCCAGCAGGACCAGTCCGATCATCCCGAGGTTCATCCGGTGCGGATTCTGCCTTAGCCATGAGGAAGCCTTCGCCCTCCGCGTATCCCGTTCCTTTCCATAATCGTGATAGTATCCCCTTTTCTGTCCTCCGGCATCGAAGATGCGTATGACCTCGCTGTGACTGTATTTCTCATCATTGGGAAACGTGTGCCATCCCCAGTTCGAAAGCGTTCCCAGCGGAATGCCTCTGACGTGATACCCTGGAAACGTTTGCAGTCCGGTGATATCCACCGTGAAGGCAAAATCGCCGTTGCCGACCGTAAGGGCATTCAGGCTGTCGACAGCGGTTATCACCACGTTATGCCGGCTAACCAGTGCAGTCCGGTTGATGGAGTCCTCCGCCCCGGGTTTGCAGGCCACCGAAAGAATGAAAAACGGGATAAGGAAGGGCGCTTTTTTCATGAATTACGGATTTTATTAATGAACTTTACTTTGCCGTTACAAGGTAAGCATTTAGTACCTGTTTTTTTAATTTTTGAATATGAACCCAAACACACCTTTGCCATGAATTTAAGAACCAACCTGATCATCCTGCTCCTTGCATCCGTTCTGCTTTTCCCGGCCTGTTCCCCCGACCGGTCCCTGGCCGATGAGCTGGAAAAAAAAGCGGACATGATCGTGGCCTCCGACGGAACCGGCGATTTTACAAAGGTGATGGATGCCATCCATGCCGCACCGGATAATGCTCCGGAACCGGTTGTAATTTTTATCCGCAACGGTATTTATCATGAAAAAATCATCGTCCCGAACCAAAAACCCAACCTGGTCTTTATCGGGGAGCATGCCGATTCGACCATTCTCACCTTTGATGACCGCTCCCATTATACGAGGGAACTTAACACCTTCACCTCCCACTCGGTGCGGGTCGATGCCAGCAACATCACCTTCATCAATCTCACCATTCAGAATCCCGCCAGGGGCTCACAGGCGGTGGCCCTCCACGGGAACGGCGACAGGCAGACCTTTGTGCACTGCCGGATCACGGGGTGGCAGGACACCTATTACAGCGATATGCGTTCGAGGAACTATTTCCTGGATTGTTATATCGAGGGAGCCACCGACTTCATATTCGGTTTTGGTGTATCGCTGTTCGACAGCTGTCATATCCATTCACTCGGCAATTATGTGACGGCGGCCTCCACCCCACAGCATTATCAGTTCGGCCAGGTGTTCAGGAACTGCCGGTTCGATACCCCGCCCGAAGCGGAGAAGTTCACCCTGGGAAGACCCTGGTTCGATTATGCACGCACCGTTCTGCTGCACTGCACCGAATCTGAAAAACTGGTGCCGCAGGGTTGGGGCGCCTGGGGAGGAAGGGAGTCCACCTGTTTTTACAGGGAGTATCAATGTTATGGCCCCGGATCGGACACAACCGGTTACGGCTCTTTCAGGAAACAGCTCTCCGATGAGGAGGCAGCGCAATACACCATTGAAAACATTTTCGGGGCCGCCAATTTTCCTCCCGGCGATGACGATTACCTTGTTTACCACCGGAAGCGTTTTGTGAATCATAAGAATGAACCCTACCTTGAGGATATCGTCTTCCGGGCAGACGGCGACTGGCCGGTTAAACCCACTGAAAACTGGGTACCGGATATCGCTTCGAATCCACTCTACAGGCTGGTGAAACAACATACCCTGAAATTCATCGATTCTGCAGCTGATTGATCCCTTCCGAACCGAATCCCGGCCTGGATAACTGAAAATCGCATCTGAACCAGTTTTTGTCAGATCGCTTCTAGACATTGTAAGTACGTTTCCAGCCATTGTAAGTTCGTTTCCAGCCATTGTAAGTTCGTTTCCAAAAATTTTTGGATCACCACCTGGCAATTTTAAGAGCCTCGTGTATTATTTCCTGCCGTTCTGATCTTTTGCCAGGTATGATAAATCTTCCGTTAATTCGCAAGCTGGAAGAGGGTGCCATTTTTTCTTTTAAATTTGAAAACGGGAATGGTTTATTAAGCCACTAAGAAATCCAGCGTGAAAAGAAGAGTCAAACGGATTGCCTATAACCGCAGGCGCGACAATCAGACTGTATTCGACAGATTCAGGGAGCGCTATCTCGATCGGTATTACCCGGACTGCAGGCAGGCAGAATTGTCGTTCCGGCACGACCTGAAAAAACTCTCCGCCAATTTTTCAAAGCTTTTCTTTTTTCAGTACTCACTTTTCAGCGAGTACCGGTTCCATAAAAGCATTTACCGTTCCATCCGGATCCTTACCGAAAAAGCCGGCGTTGAGGATCGTATACGGCAGGCTTCCCTGAACGGGACCCTCTTTTATCTTCCGAACCACCAGGCGCATATCGATTCCCTGGTGGTGTCGTGGCTGGCCAGTAACCTGGGGGTGCCGCAACCCCTCTTTTGTGCCTGGAGCACCCTGGCTAAAAGACGCTCGGCCTACCTCATGCCGATGGTCAATGCCTGCCTGCTGAACAGGGAGATCATGGACCACCGGTTCCGGAGCGCTGATCCGTTCCGGAATACGCGGAAATACCGGGTGGGATATAAAATCCTGCTCAATGAGTATCTCAACCACATGTTAGCCGGCGGCGTCGATACCCTGGTGTATCCCGAGGCCACGCGCAGCTATTCAGGTGCCGTCGGGGAAGCCCGTATTAAGGGAATTTTCAAAGGAGCCCGGATGGTCCAGCAGGAACTGGGAGCGGGTAAATCGATTACGGTGGTTCCGGTTTCCATCTCCTACTCCCTGGTCCCCGAAGCGGAACAGCTCATCCACTCCCACTATACCGGTTCCGTTATGCCCCCTTCCAGTCTTTTTCATGACTTTACCTTCGCCGAACAGGTTTACCGCACCTTCCGGCCCGACTATCAAACAAAGACCTGTTTCCCCTTTATCAAAGCCTTCAGCGAATACCATGTTCCGATATTCTGTGTGGCAGGAGATCCGATTTCGTTGAAGGATCACCCGGAAACAACACTGGAGGCGTGTTTTGAGGCGGTAAAAAGAAACCTGAAAATCCTGCCTCACTATTTTATGGCCAGGCTCCTTCTTTCCGATCCTCCCGGGCATGCCCGGCAATGGACCCAATCGGGCATCGAAGGGCTGATGAAACCCGCACAGCAGCTCCGCGATACATTAAAAAGCGCCAATCTCGATGAGGCCTTTTCCGATGATGCGGGACTTGCCGATATTATATCCATCGGGATGGAATTCCTCAAAAATGGCGGATATATTTCAGCGGACGCCCAAATAGTTAACAAACCCGTAATTGAATATTATTCAAATAAATTATTACTATAAATCTGAAATATAACTTTAATGATTATACGGGACTGACATATTCGATAAACAGGATGATTCCGATCAGGTTAAATTGTATCACAGCATGATAAAAAAACTCTTAATCGCAGGCTTATTTTCATTTTCCCTTGCAGTTTCCGGGCAATCTTTATTGCGGCTGAACAGCGACGGGTATTTCGAAATGGACGGACTGAATGTAATGTTCTTCAGTGATTTTTACCCCGAGGGGCATCAGTCGGGCGTAACGATTATCCAGCATGGGAACCGCGTTGCCGCCAATGGTGATCTGAGGCTGGAGCCTTCTCCCGGTCAGTGGTCGCCTGTCCCGGCGGGCGGAAAGGTCCGGCCCGATCCCGATCGTAACAGCATTTCTAAAATTCTCTGGTTTCCTGATTCGTCAAGGAACAGGAGAGGATTCAATCCCATTTATTATCCTGATCTCTCTTTTGACTATGAAGTTCATGTGGTGGCTCTTGAAAAAAGCAGTTTTAAGATCGTGGTTGACCTGAAAGAACCTCTCCCTGCAAGCTGGGTGGGGCGGGTCGGTTTCAATCTTGAACTTTTTCCGGGCGATCTGTTTGGTAAGACTTATCTTATGGACGGGAAACCCGGTTTATTTCCCCGGCAGCCTTCCGGCCCGTTAACAGAATCGGGAGACGGGTTTCTGACAGAACCCCTGGCGGTGGGAAACAGCCTGGTTATCGCCCCGGAACAGGATGTACAGAGAATGGTCATCAGCAGTTCCCGTCAGCCTCTCGAATTATTGGACGGCCGGTCCAACCACAATAACGGCTGGTATATTGTCAGGAGTTCCGTTCCAGCAGGTGCGACGGAAGGGGCCATCGAATGGATCGTAACCCCGAACGCCGTGCCGGAATATACGTACAGTCCCGTAATACAGGTTTCCCGAATGGGGTATCATCCCATGCAGAAAAAAAGAGCGGTACTGGAGACAGACAGAAGTGATGACCTGCGGAAAAAGTATACTATATACCGCCTCACAGGCACTGGAAAGGAAGTGGTTAAAGAAGGATTCAGCGACCGTTGGGGCCGGTTTCTCAGGTATCATTATGAAATCATTGATTTCTCCGATCTGAAATCCCCGGGTATTTACCGGATTTCCTGTGAAGGAGTGTCATCCGGTTCCTTTGTGATATCCGATGAAGTTTATGAGCGAAACAGCTGGCAACCCACCCTCGAGTATTTTCTTCCCATACAGATGTGTCACATGCGGGTCAATGAAAAATACCGTGTATGGCACGACCTCTGCCATATGGATGATGCTTTAATGGCTCCTTTGAATCACAATCATTTCGATGGGTACCGGCAGGGAAACCATACGCTGACCGATTTTAAGCCGGGAGAAAGTGTCCCCGGACTTAACCGGGGAGGATGGCACGATGCCGGTGATTACGATCTCCGCGTGGAGTCGCAGATCGGTACCGTATGGATGCTGGCCCTGATGATCGAGGAGTTCGGGCTGAATCACGATGCCACGCTGGTGGATCCTGAGAACAGAGTAGTTGAGATCCACGTTCCCGATGGAAGAAGCGATGCCATTCAGCAGATTGAACACGGATTGGCTTCTGTTCTCGGGGCCTACAGGTCGATGGGCCGGCTATACAGGGGTATTATCTGTTCCAACCTCAGGCAATATGTCATGCTGGGTGACGCGGCTTCCATGACCGATAACAACCCGTGGGAAGGATCTCCCGCTGAAATAGCAGATTTTTCCACCCATTTCCCGAACGTTTCTGCAGGAATACAGGACCACCCCGGCGGTCCCTCTTTCCCGGATGATCGCCTGGTGTTTACCGAAGAAAATCCTTCCCGCGAGCTGTTTGTGGCAGCCGGACTTGCTGCCGCCTCAAGGGTACTCAGAACAGAAAATCCCGGTCTGTCGGCCGAATGCCTCCAGACAGCCCTGTTCCTATGGAAAGAAGCCCGCGATAAAACAGAAAACATCTCAGTAAAGGCAGAGGCATTATCGGAACTAATCCTGGCCACCGACAGCGGAGAGCTGAAGAAAGAGCTGATTTCCATGCAGGATGCTATCCTCCGGTCCATCGATGAATGCGGGTGGGCTGTGGGTCATGTCATTAACCACATTGATCATGACGGGTTCCGGGCGGCAATGGCTTTAGCCGTTAAAGAACACCAGCAGGCATTAAGGGAACGGCAACTATCGGACTCCCCCTACGGTGTGCCCTACAGACCGAATATCTGGGGCGCCGGGTGGAACATTCAGCGGTTCGGTGTGGAACAGTATTTCTTTCTTAAAGGCTGGCCTGAATTTACCGGTACGGAAATGATGGAAAATGCTCTGCATTTCATCCTGGGTGTACATCCCGGCCCAAATACCGCCTCTTTTGCATCGGGAATCGGATCCCGGTCCGTCACAGTAGCTTACGGAACCAACCGGGCCGACTGGTCCTTCATCCCCGGAGGGGTGGTCTCCGGCACGGCATTGATACGCCCGGACCTGCCCGAGTTAAAGGTATGGCCCTATCTCTGGCAGCAAACGGAATACGTGATCGGAGGAGGCGCCACAAACTTCATGTTCCTGGTCCTGGCCGTAGATAAAATCTGCAAGCAAAAACCGGAGCCGGTTCCTATTTATTAACCAAAACTTTCCTGTAGGAGGTCACTCCTTCACTATCCAGTTTAAGAATGTATATTCCGTCTGTCAAATCGTTTACATCAAGAAAGATATAATTATGACCGGGCAGGGTTTTCTCCTTCAGCAGTTGTTTCACTTCTGCACCGGCCAGGTTACAGACCGTGACCAGGGCAGGATCTGTCGATTCTGAGAGTATGCGGATGGTCAGTTCTTCAGAAACGGGATTCGGATAGGCAACAAATCCGGCTCCGTCATCCGTCCTGTTCAGCTCGGTCCCCACACCCGCACCGGAGTAAATATAATCACATGCTCTGTGGATGATTCCAAAAAATTCGGGCGTTCCGTTCTGGTCCTCAATCAGGCTGTGGGTCATGGTTGCAAAGAATCCCTTGATCTCCTCACTGATGGTCACCACCCCCATCGTATAGGCTTCATCAAATACCATTTCGGTCACCGACGATTTGACCTCCACCACGGGTTTTGTCAAACCCTCCATTTCGTAACTGAATTCGCCAAAATAAGGTACGAGGGCCAGTTCCGTTGCATTGGACCAGGTAACCACATCCCCGACCTGGAAAGGTCTCATAATATAATGGGAATCATTGATCACCTCAAACTGCAGGTCCTCTTCCGATGGCTCCCCGCTGCTGTTAATCAAAATCTCCCCGTCAAATTCGGCAAGCACACCCCATCGGCTCAGGTCAAACAACATCGCACCCCCCTCCAGGGTGATCCAGTTTACCGGGAAATTATCCTGTTTACCGCTGCTCAACTGCTCGGGATTGGTCCCGAAGCGTCTCACCTGTTTCGAATCCACCGACTCCCCGAAGAAAATGCCATCGATGCCGTCATAGATCCCTTCAGCGGCATCATATTCACTCTGTCCGATATACTGCACCTCAAAACCCCACGAGTTGATGCTGTCCACCATGTCGACATCGGAACTGCTTGCCCCGTCGAGTGTGGCGTTAGATCCGACATACAGAATTGCCTGCTGGGCTTTTGTATTCGTAAAAAAAGCAAGAAAAAACAAAAAGGTTAGCATTTTTATGGTGTAATCGTACTTCATGGCATGTATGTTTTGATTGGTTAGAAAGGTAAATTTATCATTAAAATTAAAGTGAACCTAAAGCATTCCTGATTTTATGCTCTGCAACCTGAAATACCAGATTGGCTATATTACATTAAACAGGGTATTCCTATTTCTCTTAAATTCGTTTCATATAAACATATCCAATCACATTAAAATTCGTAAAGATGAAAACATTCCCCAGATTGATTTCCTTGTTATTCTGTACGTTAATGGGTTATTTCAGTCTTGAGGCCCAGCAACTTATGCACTTTCCCGACCTGTCCGCCGACGAAGTGGTATTCACTTCCGGGGGAGATATCTGGACTGCCCCCCTGGAGGGTGGGGATGCGCGGCGGCTGACCATTCACGACGGCCAGGAACGCTACCCGAAGTTTTCTGCCGATGGCAGGACCATTGCCTTTACCGGGGAGTACGACGGCAATACGGATGTGTATGTCATGACGAATAAAGGGGGGAACATCACCCGCCTGACATGGCACCCCGGCGTCGACGAGGTGGTGGGATGGCATCCTGTAAAAAACAAAATATTGTTCAGTTCCGGCAGGAACAGCACCTCCCGTTATACCAAACTCTTCCTGATAGGAGACAACGGCACCGGTCTTGAGGAGCTGATACTGTATGATGCCGCACAGGGCAGTTTCTCTCCCGACGGCAGGATGATCGCCTATAATAAGACAGCCCGGGAAAACCGTACCTGGAAACGATACCGGGGAGGCAAGGCCCAGGAGATCTATATCTATGATTTCGAAACCAATACCGAAAAAAACATATCCGGTTTCAGGGGTACCGACCGGCTGCCCGCATGGATCGGGAAAAAAGTTTACTTCCTTTCCGATCGCGACGGAATCCTTAATATTTATGCCTACAATATCGAATCAGAACAAACCGAACAGCTGACCGGTCATACCGATTTTGATGTGCTCAGGATGTCGGCATGCGGCGACAGGATTGTTTACGAAAAAGGCGGGGAGATTTTCCTGCTCGACCTCAACACGAAAAAGAGCAAAAAAATCGAAATCCGGATCCATCAGGACGCCCCCGAAACACGGTCCTATATCCAGAATCTCACCCGTCAGGTCCAGGATTTTGACCTTTCCCCCTCCGGCAAACGGGCCCTGGTGGTGGCCCGGGGTGAAGTATTCTCCGTCCCCGGGAAAAACGGCATCACCGAAAATTTAAGCAGGCACTGCGGCGCCAGGGATAAAGATGCCGCCTGGTCGAACGACGGGCAAAAAATTGCCTGGCTGTCAGACCGGAGCGGGGAGTATGAAATATATATTCAGAATGCCGACGGTTCGGGAGAAGCAATCAAAATGACCGAACATAAGGATGGTTACCGGCATACCCTTCTTTGGTCACCTGATGACCGGAAAATTGCCTTTGCCGACCAGACCCTGCGCTGTTACATTTTGGATATCAACACAAAAAAGATCACCGAGGTGGACCGGGTAGAATACGAACATGTCGACGAATCGCTTCACCGAAAAGGGATCTTCGACTACTGCTGGTCGCCCGACAGCCGGTACCTGGCCTATTCCAAAATGAACGAAGACCTGGTATGGCAGGTGTACATCTATTCCCTGGATACAAAAAAAGTCCACCCGGTCAGCGACGGTCTCTACTACGATTTCAATCCTGTTTTCACAAAAGACGGGGAGCATCTGCTGTTCGTTTCCAATAGACGGTTCAACCCAACCTTTTGCGACATGGAGTGGGAAATGGTGTACAAGGATGTAGCCGGGATTTATGCACTCACCCTGAAAAAGGATGGCCGGTCGATCCTGCCTCTTGTAAACGATACCGAAAACGGAGAACAGGAATCCTCCGGATCCGCTTCCCCTTTCCGGATCGACTTTGAAGGGATCGAACAGCGTATCGAGGCCCTGCCCCTTGACCCGGGAAATTACAGGGATCTGGCCGTTAATGAATCTGGCCTTTTCTACCTCAACAGTGAAAAGGACGATTACAACAGGATGGATTACCGGGAGCCCGGGCCGAGGACGCTTTACCGCTATATTTTCAACAGCCGGGAAGAAAAAACCGTGATTGAGGGGATCTCCGGTTTCAGGCTCTCGGCGGATGGTTCGCAACTCCTCTACCGCCGGGGAAACCAGCTCGGGATCATTGCGTCGGATTCTGCAAACAGCAGGGGTACCGACCTCGATCTCTCTGATTTGAAAATGACGATTGATCCCTTAAAGGAATGGAAAGCGCTGTTTGATGAGGCGTGGCGGTTTGAACGGGATTTCTATTATGAACCCGGTATGCACGGTATCGATTGGCTCGCCATGAAGGAGAAGTACGGGAAGCTGATCGACCGGGCCACATGCCGGGAGGATCTCCGGTTCATCATCGGGGAGCTGATCGGGGAGCTGAATACCTCGCACACATACGTGTACGGTGGATACAGTCAGCGTAACAGCACCCCGGTGAGCACCGGGATGCTGGGGGTTGACTGGAAAGCCGATCCATCCCATCATCTTTACCGTTTTGAAAAGATCTACCGTGTCCCCGACTGGGCAAGGGGTTCCTATCCGCCCCTGGCCAAACCGGGCGTGAATATACGGGAAGGGGATTATCTCCTGGCAGTGAATGGCAAAGAGGTAAAAGCCCATGAGAACATTTACAGTGCTTTTACAGACCTGGCGGGAAAACCGGTGAAACTGACTGTGAACAGTGCCCCTGCCCTGGAAGGTTCCCGGGAGGTCATTGTGGAGCCATCCGGAAGCGACACGCGGTTCAGGTATTACGACTGGCTGGAAAACAACCGGATCGCAGTGGATAAAGCCTCGGGGGGGCAGATTGGTTATATATACCTGCCCGACACCTACGAGGGTTCTGCAGTGGATTTCCCAAAATATTTCTATTCACAGACCAAAAAGAAGGGACTGATCATCGATGGCCGTTTCAATGGCGGCGGGCTCGACCCGGAGATCTTCCTCCAGCGCCTGCTCAAGATCCCGCATGGATACTGGACCCGCCGTTATTCTGCAGACCAGCCCATCCCGCTTTTGGCGGTAACGGCCCATATGGCATGTCTTACCAACCGCTATGCCGGTTCAGGCGGGGATTTACTTCCCTACGAGTTTAAATGGTTCAACATGGGTCCGGTGATCGGCACACGCACCTGGGGAGGATTGGTCGGGGTCTCCATGTTTATCGAGCTGATGGACGGCAGTACCCTGACCGCCCCCGATTACCGGATCTATAATGAAAAGGGTGAATGGGTCGTGGAGAATGAAGGGGTCGAACCGGATATCGTGGTGGAGCAAAACTCCCTGGAGCTGTCGAAAGGGATCGACACCCAACTCATGAGTGCGGTTGAGGTGCTCATGCAAAAAATAAGGGAGGAGCCTGTAATCATGCCGGAGCATGAACCGTTCCCGGTGGATACGCGGGACATGATCGGCGACTGATCACCGGCAGCTGCCGTTTACCTTACAGGGCTGTTACTGACGGCCGGCTGAAAAAATAGAGGTTGCCTCAGAACCCTCAGTGCAACTCTGCGTATTCCCGGGGATGCTCTGCGTAACTTTTCTAATAAATTGTCGCACAGAGTTCCACGGAGAACACACAGAGAAGCACAGGGCAAAACCTAAAACTAAAGAGCGCTTTGGAGACAACCTCTTCGTCAGAGCCTAAGCAATCCACCTATGTAAAATACTAATCGTAAGCAGGATTCTGCGGATAGTCTCCCGAATCCAGTGCAATGGCACTCAGCGGAATGGGTCTCAGGATTTTAAAATTTCCGTTGGCACCCAGGAATGGATCAATCCCTGTATTCACAAGCGCCTTAACATCCGGGTTCCGCTCTTTGGCATACTCCATGAGCTTTCCGGTACGTTTCAGGTCCATCCAGCGGAAGCCTTCTCCGACCAGTTCCCGGGCTCTTTCTTCCAGTATAAAATCCAGGTCAACGCTGGATACTGTGGAAGCTCCGGCCCGTTCTCTTACCGTGTTGACCCGTGCAACCGCATTGCCGGGATTATTGGCCTTAAGATATGCTTCTGCCGCGATCAGGTAGGTTTCACCAAGCCTGGCAAGATACAGATCGTGTGTATACTGGATCTCCGGAGTCTGACAGCGGTCGTACTTCTTCAGGGCTGGCAGATCATTCTGGTTCAGTCCATCCCACCAGTGCGGCCCGATGGGTGAAATAACCGCCTCACTGCGCATCGGGTGGGCTGCCCTCCAGTTGGATGTATCAGCCAGCTGGGCAGCAGTTCTGGGATAGTAGTATGCAACCGGTGAATTATCCGGATCCAGGTAATAACCCACATAAGGATTCGTCCTGATGTTCAGGAAAGTCCCCTCAAACCGTGTATCATCGTCATCAAACAGGGTATAGAGATACTCTGTCGGGTGAAGCGCATTTTTCTTACTCACCCCGTCGTTACTTCCCTGTGCCAGCGGGCCCCATGGATAATCCCAGTTATGGGCTCCCCCTTTCAGGGTTGAACCCGGCGAATACTGAATGGACCAGAGGACCTCTTCATTATTGTCGTTCTCATAGGCAAACAGCTCCTCGAAAGTCAGGCTTAAATCCTGTCCGTCAATGGCCGCATCTGCCAGCTGGGCCGCCGTGGTAAAATCGGAAGCCGATCCGAACGATTCATAACCGCGGGTAAGGTATACCTTTGCCAGCATGTGCCTGACCGCACGACTGTTGATCCTGCCGAAATCGTCCTGTGTTTCCGGAAGCTGTTCAAGAGCCTCTTCCATTTCATCGATAATAAACTGGTACACTTCGCTGGCGGGATCGCGCTCAAAATGCGTGATCGGTTCGCTTACCAGGTCCGTAACCAGGGATACATCCCCGAAGTGCTGTACCAGCAGGAAATAGAAATAGGCCCGGATAAATTTAACTTCCGCAATCCGCATTTCCAGTTCAGTAAATTCCTCTGTCTTGGATGAATAATCCAGTGCCATATTGGCAACCTGGATGCTCTCATAAAGGTTTTTAAACAGGTATTCCACCTCCGGGTTGCTCGGCGTGAGGGTCTGGTAGGCTGCCAGTCCGAGGGGAACCTCCTGGTGGGCGGCGAAAAAGAGGTCTGTACCGGCACAGAATACATAGGGTGTCGGTTGATATACATCCCTTATGGAAGCATAAACCGCGTTGACCAGGCTTTCGTACCCCGCACTGGTAACATAATAGTTCTCCGCAGTGGTATTACCAAGGTTCTGCTCTTCCAGGTAATCGGTACAGCCGACCATAAGCACCAGGGCGAAGACCAATTGTATCTTAAATACTATGCTTTTCATAATCTTAGAATTTAATATTAGCACCAATCTGATAAATTGAATAGGATGTATTTGTAGCATCTTCACCGGACATATCCGCACCGGCCCATTCCGGGTCGAATCCGTCATACTTAGTAAATACAAATGGATTCAATGCATTGAAATACAACCGCACCTGATCAATGCCGATTCTGGAGAGCAGGTCACGGCTGAAGTTATATCCCAGGGTGATATTCTGAATCCTTACAAAGGAAGCATCCTTGTTAAAGCCGGGATATCCGTAATCTTCAGCATCCTCTCCCCAGTAGTCGCCCATATAGGCAGGCTGGGGATAGGTATTGGAGTATCTTGCTTCCGTGACCGGATTCTCCCTGACATAATAAGGCACATCCAGAACCACCTTGCTGTTAAAATCGGTAAACTCACAGTGGAACGGACTGTATATGAATACGCCCTGCTTTGTGTACACTGTGGCGGAAAGGTCCCAGTTCTTATATCTCAGGTTGGTTGAAAAGGTTCCTATCCAGTTCGGGTCCGGTGAACCAAGGACCTTCATGTCGTTATCGATATCAATGCTACCGTCTCCGTTCTGATCTTTAACCCTGGCTGTTCCCTCCAGGGCCTGAAGATCCTCGGCTGCCAGCTCATCCTTCTGCCAGATGCCATCGAACTCCATGGCATAAATGACATTCACAGGCTCCCCGATAAACCAGCGGTTGGGGACATCATCCTCTGTAGCGCCATAGAGCTCAACGATCTCGTTGCGGTTCCTTGAGAATATGAAGCTGGTCTCCCACGTAAAGTCGGTGGTTCTTACATTAATGGTCCGCAGTAAAAATTCTATTCCCCTGTTATTGACCGATCCAACGTTGTCGATCATGCTGGCCCAGCCTGTCGGCATGGCCAGTTTACGTTCCATTAACAGATCGAGCGAGAGCCGGTCGTATAGGTCGATCGCCCCGGAAATCCTTCTTCCGTACAATCCGAAATCAATCCCGAAGTTCCACTCCCGCGTACGCTCCCAGGTTAATTCCCTGTTTGCAAGCGCACTCGGTATAAATCCGTCCGCAGTGGCTCCGTCCCAGTCATAGTAAACCTGACGGCTCAGGGCGGATTGGGTGGAGTACGGATTGATATTGTTATTCCCGGTATAGCCATAGCTTAACCGCAATTTCAGATTGCTGATCTGGGAAATTCCGCTCATGAAGGATTCCTGGTCCAGCCTCCAGGCAACAGCGGCTGACGGGAAGTAGGCCCATTTGTTACCCTCCGACAATCTGGAGGAACCATCCCAACGCATGGTCCCGGTAAACAGGTATTTATCCCTGAATGAATAATTCAGACGGTTGGTGAATGAGAGCAACGTGCTCTGGCTGAATCCGGTGGTAGCATCCCGTTGCGGTGCACTCTGCACATTATACCAGAGGGATTGGAACGGAACATCCCGCCCGAAAGCATAGGCTGTTTCGAACCGGTCCATCTGCGAAGACTGGATGAAATCATAAGAAATGCGGTGTTCCCCAAACTCCCTGAAGATATTCATCTGGTTATCCCAGATATAGGAAAAGTTATTATCGTTCCACATCCTGGCAACGGAAATGGAGCGGGTGGCAAACCGGTCAAAATATTCTCCTCTTCTTTCGAATTTAGCATAAGGCGAGAATGTTGTCCTGAAACTGATCCATTCTGCCGGGCTGAATTTCATGTAGAAGTTTGAAATCAGATAGTAGCGTTCCACATTATAGAGCGAGTTGGTTTCCAGATAAGCATATGGATTCACGTTACCGGAAATCCCGATCATGGGTGACTGAATCAGGTTGCCCTCCGTATCCCTTGCGGGAGCATAGTTGGGCATCCTGAATATCTGCCGGGTGTAACCCTGCCTGGAGACCAGTTCGCGATCTGAAAATGCAAGGTTCAGATTGGCCCCTACCGCAAACATATCGCCCTGCCTGGCTTCCATGCTGGCTTTGAAATTATACTTTTTATGCCACTGGCCTTTTGCATTTCCGTCATCCCCCTGGTATCCAAATCCTATAACATAATTCACATCCTCACTTCCGCCACCAGCAGAAATAAAATGGTTTTGTTGAATGGCCGGTTTGAGAAGCTCTCCGATCCAGTCTGTTCCGTTCCTTGCAGCCAGGTTTACTGCCCAGTAATTTGATCCGTCTTCCATCAGTACGGTTGGAAATCCATAGGTTGGTGAATTGACAATTTCATTCCCCTGAACCAGGTCGCGGGTAACCTGGCGGTCCTTGTTCCATCGCACACTTTCATCATAGCTGTTCAGAAAATCGGGCATATTGGAGATGGTCCGGACCCCCACAAATCCCGAATAGGTGACATCCGCCCGTCTGGCCATAATTCCTTCGCCGGTCCGGGTGGTGACGATGACCACACCATTTGAACCTCTGGAACCGTAAATAGCCGTGGAGGAGGCATCCTTGAGAATATCTATCCTGACAATATCATTTGTATTCAGGAAATTGATGTTATCGGTCATCACCCCGTCCACAACATACAGTGGTGCAGCACCTGTCAGGGAGTTGGCCCCTCTGATTTGAATATCGAAATCGCTTCCCACTGTTCCTGTTCTCTGGGTGATGTTGACACCGGCCACATTTGCCTGCAGAGCCTTAGCCGGGCTGATGGCCCCGACCGATATCAGTTCTTCGTTACCCACGGAAGCCACCGAACCGGTCAGGTCCTTTTTCGTGATACTGCCATACCCGATGGCAACAACCTCTTCAAGCCCTATGGCTGATTCCTCCATCACAAAATCGATGACAGAGCGATCATTCACAGCCACCTCGGCTGTTTTCATGCCAACGAAAGAGAATACCAGGACATCGCCGGAAGTCACATTCTGTAAAGAATAATTACCATTTTCGTCGGTAATTGTACCCCGTGAGGTTCCCCGGACGGCCACCGTAACTCCAGCCACAGGCTCACCGTTGGTATCTGTCACTTTTCCTGTTATGGTACGTCCCTCCTGCAACAGGCTTTCCGGATGGTCAGCCCCGACTGAAGAGGCCGTCGCTTCCTGCAAACCGGAGGCTGCTGCCTGCAGCTGTACCACCACGGCCAACACAAGTATCAGCATGGTCCGCAACAGGGTAAATCTTTTTATTAAGGCAAACGGTCCATCTGCCTCAAAAGGAAAGACTCTTTTCATAAAATTGCTTTTTAAGATTAGTAAAATAAAGAACACTGATGTTTTTAAATCTCTGATGCATCAGGGATTGTCTAGGGCGGCTTTTTATTTCTTTTCATGGCTTATATTTTAAGTTTCCATCATCCTGTGCTCACCCGATATTCAGGCGGTCGTGAATTCCTGTCAAAAAAAGATCGTTTACGTTAACGTTTACACTTATTATATATCTGTATTAATGCTGTTTAAATTGATCGCAATCATATTTATGTGTTATCGTTTACACGCAAATGTAAAAAATATATTGAATTAAGTCAATAGCTGTAAAAATATCTCGGGAAGTTTTAAGCAGGGGAGTTGATTGTTCAATAGAAAAAATATTTATAATTTCGTCGTCCATTGCCCCGTGGTGTAATTGGCAACACGTCTGACTCTGGATCAGAAAAGTTCAGGTTCGAGCCCTGACGGGGCAACACCCAACCGGTATCCATACCGGTTTTTCATTTACATATATTATTTCTTCCGGGTAAAGATGCACGGAAAGACGGTCATGAAAGCAGAAAAAAGAACTACCTCTTAATTCGCAAAACCTTCCTTGTCATAACCGTTCCATCAGACATGCGTATCTTTTCAATAAATATTCCGTTCATATTATCTGTCTCATACACGGGCTGTCCGGAAAGGGTAAAATACTGCTTGGTTACAAACGTTGCCGGTTTTCCACGAGGATCTATAACCACGGTTGCAACCAGCACCTCTCCTGACAGATCCACTGTATGGAATATAACTCCTGATGTGGACAGGGATATGGCTCCCTGGTAGGTTTGCACCTCAAGGCCTGATTTCAATCTGACATAAACAGGAGTTTCTGTAATTTCACCATTTGTTTGTGTAAGGATGATCCCCTGACTGAAATCTGAACCGGCATTTATCGATACTTCATATGCATCGGGTGCAAGGATGCTGACATCATCAAAAAGAGAGGTACCCGATACATTGAATGATTTGGGTTCAGACGGTCCTGATCCTTTGTAATAAGCAAAACCATTCAGTTCAAGGGTCGACACGACAATCTCCGGAGCAGCATTCACAACGCCGGACAGTGAAATCAGTGTGCCTGTAATTCCGGTGGAGGAAATATTTATTTCACCGGTGTAGTTATCCTGACTGAGCCCGGATGCCATCCTGACATAGATCGTTTTTTGCGACACGATTCCGTTGCTCTGGTTAAGGATCAGACTCCGGGTATAGCCTGCACCCGGACTTAATGATATCTCAAAACCCTCCGTCACGCTTATCACAATGTTCCCTGTAAGCCATTCTCCCGATACAGTAAATGATTCGTACGTTGAAGGACCAAATCCTTCTGCATATTGAAAACTGTTCTGCGATACTTCTTCCGCCTCCAGATATATCAAAGGATCAGGCATTGGATTGCTGATCCCTTCAGGACCAAACGCCTGAACCTTGCTGCCATCTGTTCCCTCGAGGTAGCCGGGGAAATATGACACGGATATGTAATCGCCGGGCGTAACTGAACTGCTCAGAATGAATTGCAATGTGGTATTTTCCTCCGGATCGACCTGAATGGTTTTAATGGCAATGTCCTGGCTTGAAAAGAACCTGAAATCACCTCTCTTAATAGTATTGCTTTCGATGGGTTTATTGAAAGTGATTGTCAGAGATGCATCTCCGGTAAGTTCAGCCCTGACAGGTTCCGGACCTTTCAACCTGGCTTCTCCTTCCCGTAATACAAAAACAGTGTCGTCATATCCCTTCAGGCACTGAATGTCAAAAACTCTCACCGTATCGTTAAACATTACTTCTATTTCATAATCCCCGTAATAGGCATTAAATGTGAGCTCATTGGTGGTATTCAGGACCGTATCGAAGTTGGTCGCCCATTTGGTCTTTGTATAGTATAACAGTGTATCGGCGGCAATTTTTGGTTTATGATCGGCATCAAAAAAGCCGGTATTTTCACGCCATGCTCCATCGTCGCTCAGGGCCCAGCATATCATACCGGTAATGGAAGGATGGGAAAAAGCAATGGTCAGTACCTTAATAAAATCCCGTGCCTGTTCCAGCTGGGTAAGATTTCCTCCATAATCGTATTCTGTAAACCGAATCGGCAGACCTGCCTCTGCCACAATGTTAACATTCTTTACCAGTTCATCGATGCCTGGCCTGCAGCAATCCCAGAAATGGGCCTGCATTCCCACACCCGTTACCGGACCTCCCATTTCCTTTATCTTCAGAATAAGATCCCTGTATTCTTCCGCCTGGCCCCAATTATATTCAACATTGTAATCGTTTATAAACAGTCCGGCATCCGGATCGGCAGAACGCGCCCATTTAAAACAGTTCCAGAGTATAGAATCCCCAACTATGTTTCTCAGATGATCAGCGTGATCGGTTAAAGGTTCATTAATAACATCATACTCCCTGATAATGCCTTTGTAGCGCGTTACTTCCCTGATAACCCTCATTTTGCAGGTGTCAGTTATTGCCTGTGGGGATGGAAGTTCCCTCACCCAGGCTGGCATGGAATGATCGTCATCTCCCCCCCAGAGCAAATTATGTCCTCTCAGGTCCCAACCCACTTCCCGGGTCCACCGGACCGCATTTTCAAAATTGGTATAGTTGGGTTCGGTATGTAAGGGCTGGATGCCACTCCATTTGAAAGAATTACCCGTTACACCGTAATTGAAATACTTATACATGGCTGCTTTCATCCATTGTTCCTTTGAAGGTACTGTTGAGATATCCGGATCGAAATATCCTGTCTCTGAAATATACCGGTTACCGTCCTGTGTGGTTAATGCAGCGCCTCCACAATTTATCCTTGTTACCCCTGAGCTGTTAAGATCTTCAATTTTAATACCCTTTATTGCAGCATTGTCAACTGAAGCTGTGAGTTCAATATGGATAAAATTTTTTGTGGCGGTAAGGACAATAGCGGTGTCGATGGCAATATTTTTACCTCCGGCCTCTTTATACGTATCGAAATCATCAAGAAAAAGCTGACCATCCACGTGAACATCAAAGATCCTTGCTCCGGCTCCGTTGTGATATATCTCTGCAAATTTCAGGGTAATTCTGTATTCTATTCCCTTTGAAGCGGGAATGGCATAGGCCAGGTAATCATCCCATCTTTCCGTCTGATAGATCTCCGCATCTTCATCTGCCAGAACAACGCTCGTTGTACTGTAAGAATTTCCCATGCTGGCTGATCCTTCGTAAAAATCAAAAGCTATTCCAAATGGAAATTCATGCTTCTTCATCCGAACGGATACATCACCGTTATACAGATTTCCGTCCTTATCAAAAATCTGTACACTAAATTCACCTTTTCTTAATGTATCAATCCTTTCCTGTGCCTTATCATACCATGCCTGATAGGACTGACCCAGGATCCGGTCTGATGAAAAAATGCCCACTCCAATAAAAACTAATACTCCGGATACAAAATAATTAATACGTATTCCTCTCATTTTTCAATTCTTTAAATAAAATGATCAAAGCCATCAGAGAATTCTCCCTATCGTTCCTTCACGCCCTTAATATACTTTTTTAGTTCCCCTGTCAGGGTAAAGCCGGCCCCCTCATCAGAAGGTTTCCATGCCAGGACGGGAACAGGGTTGGATTTTGCTTATGTACTCCTCATCCCCGAGGCAGATTTTAATCTTTGATATGGCGCATTTCGGCAACAGAGGTAGCTCCGGGCCTTTTCTTGGTTTAAAGATGAATCACTCTTTAAAAATCAATTGTGCGAACTCATACAGTCCGCGCCGCCAGCTCTGCCACTCATGGGCTGTTTCCGGGGAAACATAAAAGCGGGTATTCAATCCGGCTTCTCTCAGTGCTTCAGTATTCGCTTCAGGATCTCCTCCAAAGCCCATTCTCCGGTTCTCAAGTTCCCGGCTTCCATAACTGATGAATACCAGTTTTATATTTTCTTTGAATCCCGGAGCATTTTCCACATCCGCGGGACTTATACTCCCACCGCTGAAGATTCCTGCATAAGAGAACATTTCCGGGTGTGCAAGCGTGATTATCCGGGTTTGCATTCCGCCCATGGACAGTCCGGCCATCGCACGGTGCTGAGGATCAGCCAGGGTCCGGTAATTATTGTCTGTCATGGGAATGATATCTTCGAGCAGGGTTTTCATAAAGCCGTCTGCCCAGCCCTGAGGCGGCCATGTCCTCGGGCGTTCTTCATTCTGTGTTGTATCGCGTGGGGCCTGCCGGTCCCTTTCAGGCATTCTCCAGGTACCATTGTCCATCACAATAATAAAAGGCACCGCCCTGCCTTCTGCAATAAGATTATCCATTATGAGATTGGCCTTACCCTGGTTGGACCATCCCGTCTCATCTTCACCCCCTCCGTGCTGCAGGTACAAAACGGGGTATCGCTTCTCCTGATCCTGATCATACCCGGGTGGTGTATACACAAAACAACGACGTAAGGCAGAGTTGCTTTCAGAGAAGTAGATTTGTTCCCGGACCTGACCATGCGGAACATTTTTTAAGGCATAGAATTCCTGGTCCCCGGCAGGGACTTCGATACCGCTCCCCCAGCGGCCGGCACCATAAAAATAAAGAGTGTTCGGATCAGGAACCGATGCCCCGTCAATATTCAACTGGTAATAGTGAAACCCTTCGTCCTGCGGAGCCGACTCACCCGTCCAGGACCCCTCCTCATCTTTTATCAAATCGTATTTTACAGCCCCGATGTCGAGTTGAACATATTTCGCATCAGGAGCCAAAATCTTTGCACGCACCCTGCCCTCTGAGTTTACCTGCGGATACTCCCGACCCGGTTGGTTTGCTGAAGAAGGTTTAAAGTCCTCTATCACATCGGACTGTGCCAGGATGGTAAAATTTCCGCCTGTCATCATTGCTGTAATCAGCAACATCAGAATTTGTTTTTTCATAGCCGTAAGTTTATAGATATTAATATCATGCATCATGCAAATGGTTTATGTATTTATTCCAATCCTGAGTTCTCAATCCGGAAGTAATCGAACGATACATTAAAGGGCATCTCCGGTTTGGTAGTATCCGGATCGAACCAGAACGTGCTTTTCATGTTTTGCGTAATCACTCCGTCGCATACGATCAGCCCTGACCTGATGTCTTTGAGCAGAATATCCGCTGTTCCGAGTGTATCAAACTTTTCACCATCCATTGAATAACAGGCAGTGTAGAGGCTTCCTTTTTTCTCCAGTCTTAGAACAAGGGGATGAGCATCCGTAATCTTTTCCTGTAAATTGACGGATGCCAATGATTTTGCGATATCATTCTCTTCCATGACCAGGTCAATGGTGCCTGGTTGTTCCTGCTGTTCCGATTGTCTTCCGAACCTGGCAGTTTTGATCACTGCCCGGAACATCAGTTTAACAAAATTCCGGTCATCCTGATAAACTAAAATTCCTGCGTTCTCAGGCTGGGATGGTACTCTGGAGGCCACCAGCCTGGTCTCAACTGTCCAATCGCTGTTGGCACTTTGCAGCAGCAGGTTTTTTGCATTGTTGGTGCCTTCGGAAACATCCCCGGATTCACTCGTAATGGTCAGCCAGCCAGGCTTATCCGTAAGGGTGTAGTGTGACGGATGTTCCCTTATCCAAACCCACTGATCGCCGACAGCTGTACCATTGAACTCATCCCCTGCCGATTTCAGATCAAAATTGAAGTAATAGGTATTCGTCTCAAGCGTAATATTATCGATGAAGTTCACCACGGTGGTTCCCGGAATACCCGTTGCACTTTCTATTTCAACAGTTATATCATTGCCTGCCGCAGTCGCTTTGACCGCAGGTGCTTTCGCACTCTTTTTCAGCAAATAGCTGTACGCTTTGACGTTTGTATCGAAATCCCTGATCTTTTTACCGCCTGCGGTAATCGTTGCAGGACGAAGGTCCGGCATAACTTTTAAGGGATAACTGCCCGATTCAGTGGTTCCGTCAACGGTGACATAAGCAAAAATCAGGGCGGTTCCGACTCCTGTGGCCGTCACTTTCCCGTTTTTATCCACGCTGGCCACGGCAGGATTGTTGCTTTTATAAATGATATCAGCTTTCTCCGTATCGTAAAAGCTATCGTCAGACATGGCCGCCGTTACACTTGTCCGGACAGTGTCACCCGGATGGAGAACCACCCTGTCTGTTTCCGCTACCACTGTTTTTAATACCGGCTTATAGGTACCGTTCATGGTGGCCGTCAGTCGTCCCCTGATATCCCTGGAGGATGCACCGATCTCAAAAACATAATCCCCCTGGTCAAACGTTATCCTGTCCTTTTCAGGATCCCAGAACCAGAGATCCTCACAATCGATATCGATGGAAACTGTTTTAACCTGACCGGCCGGTATGGTAACCCGCTTAAAGCCTTTCAGCCGTTTGATCGGTCGTTCCAGCGATGCCGGACTGTCGGGCGTGCAGATATAAACCTGAACAACCTCGTCGCCGTCTACCTCCCCGGTATTCTTCACGTCAACAAGCACATTTATTTTATCGTTAGGCGTGATAGTGCTTTTACTGATGGCGAAGTTGCTGTATTCAAAGGTGGTATAGGACATGCCATAGCCGAACTCGTAGGAAACGTCCCCTTCATAATACCAGTAGGTCCTTCCGCTCTTTTCACCGGAGGATCTCAGATTGTAATCATTGAAATCGGGAAGGTCGTTCAATGATTTATGCCAGGTTACATTCAGTTTCCCACCCGGATTTACATCGCCGAACAATATCCTGGCCATGGCGGTTCCCTGTGCCTGGCCGTTATAGCCGGTCCAGATGATTCCTTTTACACCCGGAAGGTGCCTGAACTGTTCCACCTCGACCATACCCATTGTCTGCATCACCACAACCGTATTCGGGTTGACTGCTGCTACGGCTTTTATGAGTTCGGTCTGATTTCCGGGCAGGGTAATTGCAAACCTGTCAGATTCCTCACGTCCTGTGGTGAGATTGGTGCCCACAAAAACAACGGCTACATCGGCAGACGCTGCGATATCCAGTGTTTCCCGGTCAATGGCCTGTGCTTCAGGTTCGCGGTAAACAAATACGATGGTTTGAAGTCCTGTGATCCCCAGTGTATTGATCTTTACAGGAACGACCCTCGGTCTTCCGAAACGCCCAAACCTTCCTTCCTGTTGATCGGCTTCTATTTTTTCTGTTGCAAGGAGATTCCCGGTTACAGAACCGACCCTTACTTCAAGTATTCCTCCTTCCCCGCTGACGGTCATGTTGCACCGAATGGAGTCAACTTCCGTTATGTCCACGTTATGGTACAATGTCCAGTCCCCATTCTTTATTCCCCTTACAGAAGACTGTCCGAACCTTGCAGTTGTAATTAATCCTTTTGAAGAAGCATCGAAATCTGCAGCATTAACCTCCTGTACCACTGCGCCGTCGCGCACTGTTGAGAAATCAATCATAGTAAAGAAATCCGTCCTGTTTTCAGTATTCCCGCCTGACCTGGAAACCACCTCCGTAAGATGGTTATTCTCTGCAAGATAATTCCGGATTCCTGCCAGTGGAGAGATTTTCAGATCAGGTTCCACTTCACCCGAGTAATCCCCCAGTTCTATCCTGTCGGCCTGCGGGCCCAGAACTGCAATCTTACGGATCCCGTTTAGATCTATCGGCAGTATCTTGTTCCCTGTGCTTTCATCTGCAGTGTTCTTTAAAAGGACAGGCGTTTTGGTAGCCACCTCAATGGCCAGGTCGTTATGCGAAGGATCGTTGATAATGGTTGGCTTAATCCCAGCATAGGGTACCATCTCCGGCGGATCAAACTCTCCCAGGCGCATGCGTATCGTGAAAATATTTACCAGGGCCCTGTCGATATCTCCCTGCGTGAGCACTCCTTTTGCCAGTGCTTTAAGGGCGTTGTTCTGGTAGACGCCGCCACAGTCGGTATCAACACCGGCTGCCAGTCCCAGTGCTGCTGCCTCTTCATAGCTTTCCGCATAATGGTGTCCACGCACCATATCGTCTATTGCTCCGCAGTCGCCGGTAACATACCCGTCGAGACCATAGGTTTTCCTGGCAATGGAATCCACAAGGTATTTGCTTGCCGATACCGGTACACCGTTCACCGCACTGTAGGCTGTCATGATCGCCGGAAGGTTGTAATCCCTGATAAGCGTTCTGTATGGAAGCAGGTAGTACTCACGCATGTCCCTGTCGTCCATATCGGCACTTCCTGTGTGGCGGTTATACTCGGTATTGTTGGCAAAATAATGTTTGCCACACGGAACGGCTTTCAGGTACCGGGGATCATCTCCCATCAGGCCCTGGATAAATCCTCTTCCGATCTGGGAAACCAGGTAAGGATCTTCACCAAATGTTTCGGCTGTTCTTCCCCATCTGGGATCCCGGGCGGGTTCAACAACCGGCGACCAGTAAGTCAGGGTAAATATGAGATCGTGGTTGAAGCCTCTTGCCTCATCTGAAATCACTTTTGTTTCCCGCTTAATCAGTTCCGGGTCCCAGGTAGATCCCACTGCGACGCTGTTGGGGAAGGAAGTGGCCGTCATGCCGCTGTTATTGTTTCTTCCGAGGATACCATGCAGGGCTTCTCCCCAGAAATCGTAATGGTTTATTCCCAGGCGGGGAACCGGGGTCATGGTATTGCCCAGCTGGCTTTGCTTCTCTTCCGGGGTCATACGTGAAACCAGGTCGGCGGCTCTTTCCCTGAATGAATAGGAGGTGTTCAGGTATACAGGTATTTTAGAAGGCTTGCTTTCGGGAATAAAAGCCATAATGACAAAGGATAACAGTGCCATTACCAACAATCGGGTGGATGTGAATTTCATAGTAATCGCGTTTAAAATGATCGAACTTGCTCTTTCAAAGATAATATAAGCTCTGTACAATTTCATAATTCGGCGGGCGGAAAACATTCAATTTTGATCAGCTTCCCTAAAAATACCCGGCTTCTGCTCTGCCATAAAAATTCCCTTCTTTTTTATAGCCCTAATTGAATCTAAGTTAAACAATCTGCTAATCTGTTTTCAGTTTTTTGTCCGGCTATTTGGGGGGCTGATACATATTCTCTATGAATCTTCAAAACCATCAACAAATCCATCAACACCCCTAAAAACAAAGCCCGCAAGTCATTGACTGTGCGGGATCTTCGTTTAAAAGGTGTGGTGCCACCAGGAATCGAACCAGCCCCGATATGTATCGGGGAGGATTTTCAGTCCTGTGTTTCTTTATAGCGATTCATAAGTTCTTGTGCGATTTCAGGGTATCTTTTCAGGTTTTCAATGTATCTTTTGCTTTTCATTCTTTTTATATGCGCTTCTATTTTTCTGGCTTGCTCCAACGAGTCACATTCGATTTCGTGAAATAAAATCCAGTCTTTTACTTTATGTGTAAATTTTGAATCACCGTAGTAATCGGACAAATGTCTTTCTAACCTTTCGTTTACCTCTAATACGGTGGTTCCGCTGTAGTACCGATCCAGTTGTAAACTGTACAATATGTAAACATAGAAATTCATAAGGATAAAAAAACCGCAAGACACATTCGCTTGCGGTTTCTTTCGGTGGTGCCACCAGGAATCGAACCAGGGACACCAGGATTTTCAGTCCTGTGCTCTACCTACTGAGCTATGGCACCGACACATTATTTTTTATTCGGCCTTCCAGGAATCGAACCAGCCCC
>JAFGWU010000081.1 GCA_016936975.1 Bacteroidales bacterium
GAGTGCGAGAGCTGCCGTGAGGGCTGCCGCATCATCGCATGCGACTGTGGCATCAAGAGCGTCAGCTGCCTGGTCGGCAACGGGAGCTTCCGTATCAACAATAGAAAACGTTGCGCTAGCGTTAGTACTTCCGCAATCATCCGTTGCAGTAAATACAACAGTGACGTGCCGTGTGTTACCACAGTCACTGATCCAGTTGGCAACATTATAATCATTGCTGTAGGACAAGTTTTCACATCCAACATCTGATGTTGCAGTTCCATTTCCATTGGAAGCAAGCCAGGCTGCAAAAGCCCCGCCCGGATCATCTGTCCCGTCACACTCAACCGACTGGTCAGTGGGAACAGGATTCCATGTTGGCGGATTCTGCCCGAACAAACTGATCGCTGCGAAACTGAGCAGCGTTATTAAGAAAAAGCGAATATTTTTCATGGCTGTATCTGTTTTCAAAGTTACCGGATATTGAATATACAACACTTTTTTCGTAATGGTTTCAACGGATTGACAGGCGAAAAAAGCGCTGAATTCCGATAAATATGCCTTTTATTAATGGAAAAGTATAATTAACCAATAAATATCTGTTTTTCATCTAAAAAAATTCAATTTTCGCCACTGCTTTACATCATGTTTTATGATGAATTTCCAATGGGAATTTTTGATAATGAGCCGTCTTATATTTTTCCCCGGGAGCGCATCCCGGATAATGCAACCCAATCACAGTCAGCCTGCACCAGTCCGTCCGGTTCAAGAGTGAATTGAATCAGCTGTGGGTCTATAACCGTTGGTTGAATTTAACCTAACAATATAGGGAGAATAATGGAGAAAATGAAAAGGATTATCATGCGGAATGATTTTAATCCGTTCAACGATCGAGGAAAATATGGTTTGAGATTGCGTTCTGGGGATGGGAGATGTTCAGATTGGCATCTGTTTTGTCATCTGTTCCTTCTTGCCGCCTCCCTTCTGTATTTCCTGCGGAATTTGGGAATATCTGCCCAGCCGCAATATCCCCCTGAAAGGCCCTCATTGTATTCGTTGCTTTCCCGCACATTCCTGCCTTTTCGCGGGCATCCCAGCATCAGGTTAAACCCTGCCCTGAGGTTGACGGACCGGGTGTCAAACGGCCGGAAAAATCCGATGATGTTATCCGTAACAATGTGGAACTGCATGCCCCGTCCGTGATATGCCAGTCCGGCGCCGGGATTTTTCACGGAATTGTTCAGCCAGGACCAGCTTACCAGGGCGTTCAGACGGTTTGCAAGATCTATCCCTGCGGAAACCGTCAGTGACGAGTGGATCTTGTTCCTGAAAATCAGGTTGCGGTTGACCAATCCAAGCAGAATGTTCTCTTTTAACCGGTACGTACCTCCTAAAAACAGCTGTGCGGGGAGCCATGAATAATAAGGATCCTGAGACACAGCTATTTCAAACGCATTATACAACGAATCTCTGAGTTCGGTCAGATAGGCTCCTGAGGTAAAATCGGTACCGGGCCGGACACCGGTAAAGTCGAACGAGCCATTTAACCGGACATTATTTACATCAGAATTCCATTTAATAAATCCAATATCCAGCAGGCTGGCGGAAAGAGTGATCTTACTGTCATACCGGTAAATGATCCCCATGTCCAGGGCAAATCCCCTGTTCTGCCTGTTCAGAAGAAACGTCCCCCAAGTCGGTCTGTCATCCGTTATCCCAGTGATGTCTCCGTTTGCATCCTGCTCAATCGTCAGGGGATAGGAGCTGTTCAACCGGTAATCCCCTTCCAGGTGCAGGTCGAAGGTCGATTCATCGGTGGCCAGTTCCACCCGGGATCGTCCGGGATAGAGATTCGCTTTGCCGAACAGCAATTTCCCCCTGATGCCAAGCGTTGTAAAGGCATCGATGACCCTGGAATACCCTGCCGCATATTCTCTGAAATAAAGAACGTTTGGACGGATGCCCCCGGGATTGGCCGTTTTACCGACATAAAGACTGTTCCCGAACAGGGCCAGGCCTGCCAGTTCCCGGGGTATGGTGGTGTACACGGCGGCATGGTCGGAAATATTCAATGTAAAATAGTTCCTCCGGTGCCTGTAACCAAGAGATAGCGGGTGAACAGCCGCGTCAGCCGACACCAGGTCCGTCCGGTGCATCTGATGGAATACATTTTTAAAATTCCATTCTGCAGGACCGGCCAGATCATTCCAGGTAAAGGCTGTATTGCTGTAATTGGTGGTTAATGAGGCAAGGGCCGGAATGCCGATAAACCATTTGCATTCAATCTGAACCGCGGGGTTGAGTATATTCGACTGCGGCACATCATGCATCAGGAAGAAGGTATTGCTCTGCTGACTGTTAAGGGGAAAGGAGATGTTTAAAAGGGATAGCGGCAGGACAAGCAGGATGATATGTGAGATCGTTTTGCCCAAGCTTCAGAGTGTTAACTGGAACATTGCTCCGAGTTGTATGTCGATATGGTATGTCGGGTAGAAGGGGATGAAATCCGGATCGGGACCGGGATTGTCAATCAGAAGCCTGAAGGATATGGTTGCACAATTTTGTATGTTATCGAGACGGTCCCCCGTGAATACCACATCCTCACTGCTGAAGGAGGGCCGGACCGGTTCTCCCTGTTCATTTACATCTCCCCGTTCAACCAGCATGGGTACATCTGTAAACATTGAATCGAGAAGGATCCCGTTGCTGTTCCTGAAATAAGCCTGAAGGGAAGCCGTTTCAGGAAATTCATTGGTCACGTTTACCCTGATCAGGATCCGTGTAACCTGTTCGGAGGCGCCGAAAAAATTTCTGAAGTCAAAATCGGCTGAATCCTCAATGGGCAGGTTCAGCAGCTCCACCCAGTAAGGGTAACCGGTTAGATCGTTGGTATCCAGAAGGACCATGTCAAAACCGCTGGCTTCATTCATGCCGAGGGATGTTTCCCCCACAGGAAAGGCAATCTCCGGATCCCAGTCGAACTCTTCAGGCAGGGTCTCCGGGGCTTCCTTCATACAGGAAAAGGGGGCCACGGCGACTAAAATCAGAAACAGAGAATATTTAAAAAGATACTTCATTGGACAGGATCCTGTCAAAGATTAACAATTTACTGAGGATAACGTTCAATCTGGAGAGAATATTCTACTTCAGTGTCTTTTGGCTGATTTTGTAAAGGTACCTGCTGGTTCTGATGAGTAGTGAACTATCGGCAACAGCCGGGGTTGCCCATATTTCCCCTTCCAGGGTATTTTTCGCAATAATATCCGGTGTTCTCCCTTCCCTGATTACCACCGTTTCGCCATTCGTTGAACAAAAATATATTAAGCCGTTAGCATAAATTGGAGATGAATTGTACTTTCCCTTCAGTCGATCAGACCAGATCATTTCACCGGTAAGGGCATCGATACACATCAATATTGATTTTGAATCCACTGTATAGATTAGTCCGTTTACGATGACCGGTGTTGATAGCTGGAGTGGAGGAGATTGCATACGCCATTTAATATTCGTACGGGCAATATCTCCCGATCCATCCGGGTCAACTGCAAGCAGTTCGCAATATTTTCCTCCGCTTTCAGGGGTGATGAAACTCGTATAAAAATAGACGATGCCTTTGCTTTCTACCGGCATGGCAATGGTTGAATCTTCCCCCTGCACGATGCGCCACACTTCCTGTCCCGTTAAGGGATCGTAAGCAATACATACTGCGGCCCCATTGGAAATCAACAGGTCCCTGCCATTCACATGAACGATGATGGGTGTGGTATAAGCTTTTTTTCCGATATAGTCAAGCGGTTCATAGCATTCCCGGGGCCGTTCTGTCTTCCAGATGGTTTCACCGGTTTTTTTATCCAGTGCGTAGATAAATTGATGATCCGAACCTTCCATATGCACAATCAGCAAATCCCTGTAGAGGAATAGTGATGAACCGGGTCCCTGGATGTGCTCACACTGCATATCGGTTCTTTTCCATACGGTCTTGCCTGTATGCGTATTGACACAGGCAGTGCCATACCTTCCGAAATGAATATATACAAAATCTTTTTCGATACAGGGCGTTGGTGTTGCATAAGAGTTAACCGCATGGATACGGTAGATGGTGTCGGGTTCAAACAACTTCAGTCTATACTGTGTTTCCCCGGTAATCAGGTCGATACAGACGGCATACATCTCTCTGCCGTCTGGCGGGGCAGTTGTGCACCAGACCTGGTCTTCGTAAACCACCGGTGATGACCAGCCCCTTCCTTCAATCTCACTTTTCCATTCTATATGGGTTGAATCGTTCCATGTGACAGGTAATCCTTTAACATCGGAAATTCCATCAAGATTACTGCCCCTGAAATGGGTCCAGTGGACATCCGGATCATGAGCCTGTGCAGTGGAACAAGCAAACAGGGTAAGAATAATAATTGCGGTATATCTTTTGAATGCATTCATTTTTTTCCTTTTCATTCAGTATTACAGATGTCCTGCCAGCCAGTCACCGACCTCGGAAGTTCTGAAAGCTTTTCCTTCCGAGATGTCCTCGGTGACGATGCCGGCATCCATGGATCTGCTGACGGCCTGCCGGATGGCTTCGGCCTCGGCTGTCAGTTTGAGGGACACCTCCAGCAGCATGGCGGCGGAAAGGACCGTAGCCAGCGGATTGGCAATGTCCTTTCCGGCGGCCTGGGGATAGGAGCCGTGTATGGGTTCAAAAACCGACGTATGGATGCCCACTGATGCGGAGGGGAGAAGACCGAGAGAGCCGGTGATCACACTCGCTTCATCGGAAAGGATATCCCCGAACATGTTCTCGGTGACCATCACATCAAATTTTTTGGGCCACTGGATAATCTGCATGGCGGCATTGTCCACGAACATGTAGTCCACTTCAATGTCTTTATACTCCGGGGCCATCTCCTGAACCGTTTCCCTCCAGAGCCTTGATGTGGCCAGTACGTTTGCCTTGTCAACAACTGTCAGGCGCCTGTTCCGCCGGGAAGCATATTCAAATCCCAGCTTCACGATCCGTTGCACCTCCTCTTTATGGTAGACACAGGTATCATAGGCTGTGAGGCCGTCCTCCGAACGCCCCCTCGGTTCGCCGAAATAGATGCCCCCTGTCAGTTCGCGCACCACCACAAAATCTGCCCCCTCTACCAGGTCGGGTCTCAACGGCGACTTATGGATCAGGGATTTGAAAGTGGTTACCGGTCTGATATTGGCATAAAGGCCGAGTTTCTTGCGCATGGCAAGCAGTCCCTGCTCCGGCCTCACTTTTGCTTTCGGGTCGTTATCGTATTTTGGATCCCCGATCGCCCCGAACAGGACCGCATCCGATTCCATACATAGCTTATGGGTTTCGTCGGGATAGGGACTCCCGGTGGACTTAATGGCGGCGGCACCCACAGGGGCTTCGCTGAATTCAAAACGGTGGTTGAACTTTGTCCCGACCGCTTTCAGGACCTTAATGGCCTGTTGAATGATCTCCGGTCCGATCCCGTCCCCCGGCAAAACAGCTATTTTATAGTTCATACAGACAGATATAATCTAAATTAAATCAGGTTAAATCATTTATTCTGAAGTCCTGAATAGCATCCTGAACTTGTTTCAGGACCTTCTTCGTCCCCGGTTTTCGGTTTCCGGTTTTCGGTTTCCGGTTCCCGGTTTCCGGTTCCCGGTTTCCGGTTCCCGGTTTCCGGGTTCCGGGTTCCGCACGACATTCGCTCAGTCGCCCAATCGCCC
>JAFGWU010000082.1 GCA_016936975.1 Bacteroidales bacterium
ACGGGTGAAGGTCATCAAAAACGATCGTGAGGTCGTCCGATGACGGGTGAAGGTCATCAAAAACGATCGTGAGGTCATCCGATGACGCCTGAAGGTCATCAAAAACGATCGTGAGGTCATCCGATGACGGGTGAAGGTCATCAAAAACGATCGTGAGGTCGTCCGATGAGGGGTGAAGGTCACCGGTAAGGATCAGGGGGCGACTGAAATTTCGGGCCATTGACATTGCTGACAACTTCCGGGTTTCCCTGAAAAAGATATTAGCGCTGATTAAAATAGGTTCATGAACCGCAGTTCTGCTTTAACTCTCTATTCATGAGGTATATATACCTCTTAATTGTTATTTGCTTCTTTTTTTAAACCATTAACTTTTTTATTAACCTTTAAATTATTTATTTATGAAGAAACAATTTTCTAACAAATTCAATTCCTATCAGGGTATTGTTGCATTTCTCACAACACGTCGTTCTGAATATGAGAGTATTCAAAAGCTGGCAGAGTATGCGGATGCGTTCATGTCTGTGGTTGATGAGATAAAAAGTCTGAATGACAAAACAAACAAAGATTTCCGGAGCCTGACAAAGGCCAAGTCTGCCGCCAAGAATAAAATGGCAGAAATGGTTAGTTCATTTGCTTCTGCCGGGGCGCTCATGGCCCTGGAGAAAGCAAAACATGAACTGAAGGCAGAGATTGAGGTGACATTCAGCAGGATCAACTATGCCAAAGATGCTGAAGCCATTAAAATCGCCCGGGATATTGAAACCCTTCTGCTGAATCACAAGGCTGATATGGAGGAGTATCTCATTACCGATGCAGATTTTCAGAAGTTTCATGAGGTTATTGAAGCCTACGACGCGCTCTACAGGTCCAGGGAAGAGATCTCGGATATGAGTGCGATGGATACGAAAAGACTGGAAGCTCTGTTTTCCAGGGCTGATCAAATCCTGAAGGAGAAAATCGACCGGTTCATAAAAAGGCTGAAAGTGTCGATGCCCGATTTTCATCTCCACTATTTCAAGGCCCGCATGATTGTTGACCTGTAGGTCTTGCAGGATTGAATTTTATCATGTTTGCCGCTCCCCCGGTCCCTGTTTCAAACCGGGGGAGTTTTCTTTCAGGGTTGGTAAACTGCGACCCATCTCGCCGTCAAAGGCGGCTCATCAGGCGGGCGCAGAGCCAATCACGTGCCGGAGGCACCCTATAACTTGAGTGCGATGCCGATGTTCAGGTAGGATATGCCGTAACCCAACTCGAGCATGGCGGCAAGACTTTCCGTAAAGTAGTACCGCGCACCGAGGAACCACGACCATGCCAGTCCGCTGGAAGCCTGTGAATAATTGTACAGGGGATCGATATTACCGAACTCTGAGGAAGAGACGATATTGGCCCCAATCAGGAGACCCGTATAGGTATCGAGCTTATCCAGGAAGGGATAGTGAAATGTTCCCCTGGCTCCAAAAATGATATTGGTGTATCTGTATCCCCAGTTGGCTCCCAGATAGTTGTATTCCCACTTGTAAGAGGCAAATCCGACGTACGGACCGATCCCTACCACAGCTTTTTCCAAAACAGGTTCCTCAAAGTCCACAATACCCCACTCCAGGGAAGCGGATATGGGCGGAATCGTGGTTTTGTAATAAATCCCGGTATACAAAGTGGAGCCCAATCCAATCCCAACATTCAACACTTTGTCTCCTTTCAGGAAACTGGGTTCCTGAGCAGATAACTGCGTAAGGGAAAATAAGGCAATTAAAACAATGAGCGTAATCCTTTTCATGATTTTTAATTTAACGGTTAATAAAAACATAAATATATAATTTTTATAACAATCTGAACGGATCCGGATGAGAGAGGTCCTTTGCACAGAAACCTATTAATAAATAATTAAATTCCGAACTCAAATATCCGTACTTAATCGATTACAGATTATTGCCATTAACATATTTAACATAAAAGACACAAAGAACTTCAGCCGGACCCAATTTATAACATAAATATATGACAACCTTTCCCATGATCATGGGATATTTAACCGGCGGCCCGTCACGTGCCGCCTCTCTCCTCCGTATCCGCTGAAAGCGGAGAAGGAGGAAGGCACCCGTCACACCGCCGCAGGCGGCTCAACACCCCCTCACCTCGCCCTTACCGGGTACGGCGGCCGCACATACTCTTTCGGCGGATTTTTCTCCAGCTCTTCGAGAACCACTTCAATGGCCTTCTCCAGCTGGGGATCACGCCCTTTGATCACCTCGGCCGGCCATTGCTCTACCTCGATATCCGGCGGCACTCCCACATTCTCCACAACAAAACCCTCCTCGGTCCAGATGGCCACATTGGGCGCGGTGACATATCCGCCATCCAGCAGTTCGGGATAACCCAGTGTACCGACCAATCCGCCCCAGGTACGTTTTCCGACCAGGGTTCCTACATTGAATTTCCTGAACATCCAGGGCAGCATATCGCCTCCCGAACCGGCCGTCTCGTCGATAATCATCACCCTGGGACCCTGGATGGAGGCACTGGGTGATTTGAGGTCGTTGGTATAACGGGAGGTCCAGTGAGCCTGGTAGGGCCGGAGCAGAATGTCAATATAATAATCGGCCAGGGAGCCTCCCCCGTTGAACCGTTCGTCGACGATGATTGCTTTCTTATCGGCCTGGGGAAAGAAATAGCGTTTGAAATATTCGTGGCCCAGACCCGATGTATTGGGCACATACACATAGGCCACCTGTCCGTTTGTCGCTTCGTGAACTTTCCTGAGGTTTCCCTCCACCCAGTCGCGGTTCCGGAGGGCATATTCGTTTTCTATGGGAACGACCATGATATTCCGGGATCCGCTCCCGTCGGGATTGGGCCCAACGGAGAGCTCCACGATTTTCCCGGCGGTGTTCTCAAAAAATTTAAAGAGGTTCTCCTCAGCAGTTACCTCTTTCCCGTTGACAGCCAGGATGTATTCCCCCTCCTTCACATTCAGTCCGGGCTCGGTCAGGGGAGAACGAAGCTGGGGATTCCAGTTCAGCCCTTCGAATATTTTCGTGATCCGGTAACGGTTATTTTCAACCGTAAAGTCGGCACCCAGCAGTCCTCCGCTGACCCTGCCGGGATCGTTCAGCTGTTCACCGCCTGCTACCCGGTGATGTCCCACGGCAAGCTCACTGCACATCCACTGAATCACCCTGTTCAGGTCGCTCCGGCAGGAGAGGTGGGGAAGGAACCGGGCATATTTCTCCTTCATGGCCGGCCAGTCGGCACCGTGCATCCCGGGATCATAGAAATAGTCGCGGTTTATCCGCCATGCTTCATCAAAGATCTGGGGCCACTCCGCAACCGGATCAATCTTCACCTCAATGCTGTTGGTATTAATCGTCCCCTTATCCGGTGCTGGTTTGGAACCAGCATCGGCGATTCCCCATGTCTGGCCCCTCCGGTACAGCATCTTCTTACCGTCAGCGGAGATCTCATAACCGTCGAGCTCCGTAACCTCCTCATCTTTCCTCTCCTTAAGACTGTATTTATGCAGGGTTCGCTTCCCTGCCCTATGCTGGATATAGAGTATTTCATCCTCCCGCGCGCATCCCAGGTCGTAAAACTCCCCGGCATCCACCGGTATATCCAGGATCCTGTTCCGGATACCCTCCAGGTCAATCACCATTTTCTTCTCTTCCTTCTTATCACTCTCCCCATCTTTCTTTTTCTTCTTTGACTTTTCGTCATCCGCCTCTTTATCCTGTTCATCCTGTTTCTCAGCCACCGCTTCCTCGTCACTCTCTTTTGCAAAAGGGGAAAGGGTTTCACTCTGAAGGGTAACCAGGTAGATATTCCGGGTCATATCCATATCCGCATTCGACATGTCGAACCAGTTCACTACCGGACCGGCATCGGTGGAGGCAAAGAAGTAGAGGTATTTGCCGCCCCTGTCAAAAACCGGATTGGTTGCATCACTCATCCCATCGGTCACCGCGAACGATTGCCCCTGCTCCAGGGAGTAAAGGTAAACCCGCTGGAAATTTGTGCCGGTGAGCCGCGTATAGGCAATCCACTTCGAGTCGAAGGACCAGTCGCCGAATAAGGACCGGAATGGACCGGGAACATACAGTTCATCCGAGTCAATTTTTTTAATATTCCCGGATGCAAGGTCCATCAGGTAAAGATTTCTTGCATTATCCACATAGCAGATATGGCTCCCGTCGGGCGACCACCGGATATCGGCGTAGAATCCCGAACCGGTCAGATCGTAACTTTTTGCCTCTTCTTTTCCATCCTGCGATTTTATGTGCAATTTGTATTCGCCGCTGGCATCTGAAAAATAGGCTATACTTTTCCCGTCGGGCGACCATTCAGGATCCTTTTCATGGACAGCAGTGGTCAGGGTCAGATTACGGGGATCGCCCTTATCCGCCGGAACGGTGATGATATCGCCCCTGAATCCGAAAACAGCTCTGACTCCGGAGGGGGATATATGGGCGCTTCGGATATACTTTCCTCCACTCACATACCGCGGCCTGAGCTCCAGCAGGTCCGTTGCAATTCCCACTGCAAGTCTGGCTGTGGAAGCACTGCCTGTATCGTAGGTATGCAGGTAGCCGGCCTGTTCAAAAATGATCTTCCCCCCGTTTGCGGATGCCGTGATAATGGGGAAATCTTCAAAACGGGTATGCTGTTCAATGTGTTCCGTGACCGTATTGTAAGAAAAGAGATTGAATTCCCCGTTGCGATCGCTCAGAAAATAGATCTTATCGCCGATCCACATCGGGTTGATGTCATTGCATCCCCCCTCCGGTTTGGGAACCTCGGTAACCGAATGGTCATCGAAGGAGAAAATCCAGATCCGGGATATGGTTCCCCCGCGGTAATTCTTCCACTGCCTGAACGCCTGGTAAAGGGGAACATAAGCCATCGATCGCCCGTCGGGGGAATAGGATGCTTCTGAAGCATTGGGAATTAACAGCTTCTCAGGAAATCCTCCCCCAATCGGAACCGTAAACAACTGCATGTACCGGTTTGAAAAGACCTCCCGCTGTGACAGGAACAGAACACCTTTTCCGTCGGGAGTGAAGCCACATACATGGTCGCCACCCGGGTGCCACGTCAGGCGTACCGGGATCCCCCCCTCAACCGGAACAATAAACACGTCGGTATTTCCATCATATTCCGCACTGAAAGCTAACTGCTTCCCGTCGGGGGAGAAGAAGGGTCCCGATTCATGCCCCTCATCAACCGTCAGGCGCCGGGGATAGGTCCCATCGGCATTGGCCAGCCAGAGGTCGTGTGCGTAAATAAAAGCAATGTGATCCCGGCTGATGGCCGGCTGGGAAAGGAGCCTCGTATCTTCGGGATCAATCCCGGAAAGGGTCGCTGACAATAATAAAAAGGTCAGACCCACGGATAATGATGTTCTGAATGTTTTCATATAATGCGATTTACAGTTTTAAGTTTCCGAAAAACGGTTTCTGAATTCTTTGGAAAGGATTAAAATTAAAAATTTGTATGGAAAAACAGGCAGGTTATCCTTCTTAATTCAGAGATCGTCAGGCGACCCATCACTGATTTCCGGAAGCGAACGAAAACTCCGGCTTCACGGTCAGCATCAGGTAGGCAAACTGCGGAAATTTAAGCGGGCTGTTGGTTACCCCCTTCACTGCTTCCAGCGTTGGAGCGGTCAGGAAGAAGGAGTAGCCGGCCTGAAGAGTTGCCTCTTTTGTCATTTTCCACTGAAAGGTCAGGTCCACCTCGTGTCCCAGTTCCCGGGAAAGTTCGGTTGAGGGGTCCGCAGGATCGAACATCCCGGCCGCGAGCCTGAAATAGTGGTAATCGGCCTGCAGCAAAAGGTTTTTTGCAAACCGGTATTCCGACTTGAACAGATAGTCCTGGAGTCCCTGTGCCGGCATCCTGCTGAAGTAATCCATATAGCCATACTTACCGTGCCTGTTACCATATAACAGGTCGAAGGCATGATCGGCCCGGAGGTATTCCGGGTCGGCCTTTGTTTCATCCTGACCGGAGATATAATCGAGTCCCAGGCTCAATTTCAGTTTACCGGGCAGGACCTCACGGCCCACGTTGACCGCACCGCAGAAAGCCCGCAGCCGTCCGCCAGAATCATTCAGGTTATGCTGAAAATAGAAAGAGCCATGGGCATCAACTCCTTCACCGCTGTAGCTCAGATTTGTGCCGTAGGTGGAGCGGTACCGGATCTCATCTGTCGTATCGTTTACCGGGTTTCCGGTTAAAAGGGCAATCGCGGACCATTTGAACGCTTCCCGGCTTCGTTCGTATCTCAGGAAATCAAAGGTCGTGAATTTTTGCTGGGGCAGAATGGTGTATTTTGATGATTCGGCGTTTTTGGAAATCCCTATATCCAGACTATTTTCTGAGTTCCCAGCTTTTATGAGAAGGGCATCATAGGTCACCTGGTAATCATTCCAGTTTCTGCTTGCGAGGATCCGCGTATCATCATAACTAAATAGTTGTCTTCCGATTTTTATTGAGATCCATTCGGCCGGTTTTAACAGGACCCATCCCTGGTGCAGGCTGATGCTCCGGGTGTTGCCGAACTGGCCGCTTCCGGAAAAATTATCATCATCTCCCCAGATCCGCACATCCTGCACAGAGAGATAAGTCTCAACAAATTCACCGGCAAAAGTGGCATTGAACCTGGTTCGCTGGGACACATACACATGGGTGCGGCTCTCTTTCGTTTTGGGTATTGAGTAGCCATTATCCACGATAACGCGTGGCCGGAGCTCCGCCCCAACCCTGAATTGCGTGTAACCTGTAAGGGTGATCCCGAGAAGAATTGCCGAAAGGACCAATCTGCTGACCATAATCATTGGATTTTTTTTCAGTTAATACTTCCCTTCAGATATGCTTTTGTGATCTCGGTCTGCGGCGATTTGAAAAATTGTTCCGCCGGACCCTGTTCAATCACCTCGCCAAGATACATAAAAATGACATAATCAGCCAGCCGGATGGCCTGCCGGAGGATATGGGTTACCAGTACGATGGTATAACCGTTCTTCAGCTCCGTGAATTTCTTCTCTATCTCCTGGCTGGAGATGGGGTCCAGGGCGGAGGTGGGCTCATCGGCCAGGATGATATCGGGATCCACCGCCAGTCCACGTGCCAGGCAGAGGCGTTGCTGCTGTCCGATGGAGAGGCTCGCGGCGGGTTCTTTCAGCCGGTCCTTCACCTCGTTCCAGAGATTGGCCTGTTTGAGATAGTGCTCAATCCGCTTATTCAGGAAGCGTTTTTTTCTTCTGCCGCTGATTTTCAATCCGAATGCGATGTTCTTATATATGTTCATCGGCAACGGATAGGGTCTTTGCGAAAGCAATCCCATCCGCTTGCGGATTTCTGTAACATCTTTATCCGTATGCAAAATATCCTCACCATCAATCAGGATTTTTCCGCTGACGCGAATATCCGAATAGATATCCGTGAGCCGGTTCATGCTCTTCAGCAGGGTTGTTTTTCCGCATCCCGACGGACCGAGGATCACCGTGATCTTATGCTTCGGGATCTCCACGTTTATATCTTTCAGTATCTTTGATTTGCCGATGCTCAGGTTCAGATTCTCTATCCTGATCTTGGTCTCGTTTTCCATGGGTTAAAATTTAATGCTGTGTTTTTTGTACCTGTTTGAAAACACCCTGGAGAGGATGCTGGTAAGCAGAATAATGATCGTCAGCACTACTGCGGCTGCATAGGCCCGGTTCTTGACTTCCGGTATCGGTGAAGTGAGCTGGAAAAAAATGGAGAGGGGCAGCGTGGCTGTAGGCTGCGTCAGCGACGTCGGAATATTATCAGTAAATCCTGTTGTAAAAAGAACCGAGGCAGCATCACCGATGGCTCTTCCGAAAGAAAGAAGTACCGCAGTGATGATCCCGGGAAAACACTGTTTGGCAAGAACTTTGAATCCCAGTTCCGATTTGGTGGAACCGAGCGACAGGGATGCTTCCGTTAACCCGGAGGGTGAGGTTTTCAGGGCTTCGTCTATGGCCCTGATCATGATGGGCAGGATAAACATTCCAACGACGATGATCCCGGCCAGGAGAGAAGTTTTCAGCCCCAGCATGATCATGATCATGAATCCGATGGCGCCGTAAATGATTGAGGGAACACCCCACAGCAGGTCCAGGATGAACCGTATGATATTCACCGTTTTTTTGTGTTTCAGCAGCCAGGTATTCATAAAAATGGCAACCGGCAACCCGATAGAAAGTGCCAGTCCGGTTGCCCCGACAGCGAGGTAAGCGGATCCGACAATGGCATTTAGAATTCCCCCTTCCTTGCCGAAATAGAATCCTCCTTTGGGGGTCTGCGTCAGCATTTCAAAACTCAGGGCGGGGATCCCTGTTTTCATAATACTGAAAATAATCAGGAGAAGCACACCAACAATCACCATCGATGAGAATATCATCAGCGACCGGAAGAATGTTTCTTCAAAACGCCACCAGGTCTTTCTAAGCCTGAAAATATTACCTGTACTTATTCTCATACCTGATAATGATTAAACGTGAAGCAAGGTTGAAGAGCACTACAATCGCAAAGAGGATCAGGGCGGCCAGCATCAGTGCGGAATCGTAAAGGGGAATGGAGAGCATCTCTCCATAATTGTTCGCAATCAGGGCGGTAAGCGGATAACCCGGCTGAAAGACCCCTTCAGGAACGTGGGTCACGTTCCCGACCACCATCAGCACAGCAATGGTCTCCCCAAAAGCCCTGGAGAGTCCCAGTCCGATTGCAGAGATGATGCCCGGGAAGGCTTTCCGGAGAAGCACCGACCGGATGGTGATCCAGTTGCTCACCCCCAGGGAAAGGGTCGCTTCCCGCAGTTCCACCGGGATGGTATTAAATATCTCGATAAGGATATTCAGGATAAAGGGGATGATCATCACCGATAAAACCAGTCCACCGGCAAGGATGGAATATCCCGATGTTTCCGCGTTAAAGACAGGTGCAAGGTGGCCGGAGATAAAAGGAACGATCACCACAACGCCCCATACGCCATAGATTACTGATGGGATTCCCGCCAGGATATCAATGGCAGGCTGCACAATCTTCATAAAAAATGACGGTGCGTAATAGGTCAGGTGAAGCGCCGAAAGGATACAAATCGGGCCTGCAATGATCAGGGCAAGGAAAGTGACCCATAACGAGCTGATGATAAAAGGTGAGAATCCGAACTTACCCGACAGGGGTTTCCATTCCGAGGAACCCAGCAGCTTCATCAGGGAATTCTCCTCCAGAAGCATACTTGATTTCCAGAGCAGAAACCCACCGATTATCACGGGTGTCAGAATGATAATCACGGTCCATAGTGTCATCCAGACACGGTTAACCCGCTCTTTAACCAGCCTGCCAATCCGGAACGGCTTCATTCCTTTCTAAGATTGTATCACCCTATTAATTATGCAGTTTTTCCAGCTCCTGTGCCACGCGATCGTCCGAAAGCTTTACATAGCCGGCATCTCCGAGGTACTGTTGTCCGTCGGTTAGAATCCATTCGATAAACCGTATGACGACCTCTTTTTCGGGCTTGCCCCTGGATACGAAATACAGGTCCCTGGCCGGCGGGGAGGGATACCTGCCATCCATGGTGGCCATTACGACCTCATCAAGGGTCTCATAGAAGCGCTCATCCGTCGAAATGGTGCCGTCACTATTGAGATCAAGCGGAAGGACCTCCATTTTATTATATTTTCTTCTGGAATTGATATCATACACATACCCTACGTTGTTATACCCGATGCTTAGGGGATCCCTCTTCACGGCGTCGGCCACACCGGGATCCCCGAACACCCCGAGTCCAAGCAGGTCCTCCTGGTTCACTCCCAGGTAAGCCGCCCACATTGCGGCAGCCCCGCACGCATCGGAACGGGTATAGAGCGTAATTTTAGTGGAAGGTTTACCGTCCAGCAGCTCTTCCCAGGTGGTTATCTCTCCGGAGACATACAGCTTCTCCAGCTTTTCCCTGGTGACCCCTTTCATCATCAGATCCTTTAGAAATGGATTGGCAGAGTTGATGGTGGGAAGAACAGCATCCTTCGTGAGAGCAATGTACCATGCACCCTTTTCCACCTCCTGGGGGGTGACTTCCCGTGAGAACATGCCCAGGTCAACCATCTTTGAAAGGGCATCGGCCATCCCTTTTCCGGCTCCCCCGGCTGAGATGTCGATGTTCACCCCGGGATGGATCTTCTGGAACTCCTCTGCCCATTTTACGGTTATAGGATAGAGGGCAAACGCTCCCGAAAGGCTGATGTTGCCCGAAAGTTCTCCCTCCCGGCCACCGGATGACCTGTCGGAAAACCTGCATCCGCATAGAGCCAGGAGCAGGGCAAGTGTCAATAGAACAGACCGTTGTTTCATGATATCCAGGTATTTGAACTGGTCCTTTATAGACCGTTAGTTGTTAGATTGATTCAAAAATAAGGGGATGGTTTATCCAATGAAACAGCCATTAGACGTAATCTGAACTGTGCGGTGATGTGCTTAACGATAAGTACAAAGACGTAGAAGCGGATCAGAGATCAATAATACCCGATTGGATGGCAAACATGACCAGACCGGCTGTATTTTTTGAGCCGGTCTTGAGCAGAAGGTTCTCCCTGTGTTTGTCGACAGTCCGCTTGCTGATGAAGAGTGTATCTGCAATTTCCTTGTTGGAGTAACCCTTGCAGATATAAAAAAGGACTTCGCTTTCACGTTCGGAAAGGTCGCCCTGTGCATTCACCTTTCTCTTCTTGGTAAGCTTTTGAACCATGCCGGAGACGATCTCCTGTGAGTAGTAATTTTTTCCGGCAATCACATTGTCAATTGCATTCACAACTTCCTGAATACCGGAATTTTTAAGGATAAATCCCATCACTCCCGCATGAATCATCTTCATGGTGTACTCCTCGTCACCGTACATGGAAAGGGCCACAATGCGAAGGTCAGGGAAGCGGTCAAGCGCTTTCGCCGTGGTTTCAATACCGTTCATGACGGGCATCTCAATATCCATAAACACAATATCCGGGACCTTCTGCTCAAGAGAGTCCAGAAATGCTTGCCCGTCGGATGCCTCATACACCTCTACCACGTCAGGAATATTGCCAAGCAGCAGCTTCAGTCCTTCCCTGAAGAGCTGGTGATCATCAACGAGACATACTGAGATTTCAGGCATGCTTACCGGTTTTTACAGCAATACTGATGAATACACCCTCATCGGGATTGCTCATGACATTAAGGGTCCCGTCAATGGATTTAATTCGCGACCGGATGTTTGATAAGCCCATCCCAGTGTGAGCGTTGAGGACCTCTTCCGGATCGAATCCTTTTCCGTTGTCGAAATAGTCAAGAGTAAGGTGGTTCCTGTCATAATTGAGATCAATGTTGACCTCTCCCGCATCGGCGTGGTTGATGGTATTGGATATCAGTTCACCTATCACCCTGTATAGGACCACCTCGATGTTGTAATCAAACCGGACATTTTCAATGTTCGAGTTAACCTTGACACGGGGTTTGCCGGAAGGACCCATTCTTTCAATAAATGATTTTACAGCTTTGTGCAGTCCGAAATTATTCAGTACATGGGGACTTAATTTATTGGATATCTCTTTTATCGTGGACAGAGATTCATCGATCAGCCTGCTGGTATTATCAAGTATCTTCTGGTTTTCACTTTTTCTTTCTCCGGGCTTCAGGGCTGAAAGAGCCATCTTCACGGATGACAGCAACGGGCCCAGTCCGTCGTGAAGCTCCTTGGCAAATTTTTGCCGTTCGGTCTCCTCCGTTTTGATAATGGCTGAAAGGACCTTGGCTTCGTTCTCACGCTGCATATCATCAATGCGTCTCTGGATCCTGAAAATCTGCTGGATGTAGATAACCCCTACCAGAATAAAGACGGATATGGCAACAGCGGTCCAGGATGCAAACGGACTCCCCACTTTCATAAACCCCGATTGCCAGACCTCAATCAGTTCACTCAGCCTCCTCACGGCCATCAGTATAAAGGCAACGGATATCAGCACCCATGAAAAATTGAAACGGGTCTGCCGGATCAGGCTGACGGCAATCACCGCAGCCACAAACTGGAAAACCACCGAAAACAGAAGCGCAACAGCGAGTATCATCTTGAAAATATTTATACAAATTTATTAAAATACACCTCTGCATCCTCGAATGGATGATAAATCACCGGGGTGCTTCCCTGTCAACCAAACAGTCAGATCTTACCGGCCCATCCTCCGCCCGGTGCCAGGTGAATCTTTAATTTTTGTCCTGAAACAACCTGTATTTCCGTCCTTTTATAATCCTGTGCATTCCGGTCGGCATTGATACCGTCGGCAAACTGTTCCAGGGTGTAACTGCCCCCGGGCAGAAAGGAGAGGTCCAGTTCCAGGTCCCTGGGTTCACTGTTGGTCATGGCCCCGATATACCAGGTATCCCATCTTCTTCTCGCAAGCAGGATATACTCCCCGACCCGGGCATCCAGGACCACCGTTTCATCCCAAACGGTCGGGATTTTTGAGATAAAACGGGTGCACTCCGCCTCCCTCCTGTAGTTCGTTGGATTATCCGCCAGCATCTGGAGGGGACTCTCAAAAACCACGTACATCGCCAGCTGATGGCAGCGCGTTCCGATGCTCATGGGCCTCTCGAACCGGGCCATGAAGTTCCGGGGGTGTGCATTGTCATTGCTCCGGGAGTATAGTCCATGGGTCCCGCTACCATACGTATGAAAGGCGCGGTAACATTATGGTCGGGATTGGCGTCGGTGCCCCATTTGCTGTGCTCCATGCCGAGGATCCCCTCCCTGGTCATTACATTGGGATAGGCCCTTCTCAGTCCCGACGGTTTATAGGAGCCGTGAAAATCGACCAGCAGGTTATGCTCGGCCGCCTTCCGGGCAATTTTCAGGTAATAGTTAACCATCCACTGATCATCCCGTTGCATAAAATCCACCTTGATGCCCTTCACCCCCAGCTTCTCAAACCAGGCAAGCGACTCTTCCAGCTGGTTATCAAGGGTCTTCCAGACCACCCAGAGGATGATGCCCACGCCTTTCTCCATGCCGTAATTACAGATCGCCTCCAAATCCATTCCCGGCGTAACCCTGAAATGATCGGACGGATGGCACCACCCTTCATCGAGAATGATATATTCCAGCCCGTATTCAGCGGCAAAATCAATGTAATGCAGGTAGGTTTCGGTATTGATCCCGGATTTGAAATCCACCCCGCTGATATTATTGGCATTCCACCAGTCCCATGCAACCTTCCCGGGTTTGATCCATCCGGTGTTTTCCAGCTCCAGCGGACGGGAAAGAAGATAGACAAGCTGGTTGCTTAAAAGATCCTTCTCCTCGCCGGCAATGCAGATCACCCTCCACGGGTAACTCCGGGTTCCGGTGGTTTCGGCAATATAATCCGCACGCTCCTCCGCTATAACCGTCCGGTCGTTGATCTGCCGCTCCTTCAGAACGAATCCGGGTTGAACCCCCTTAAGGCTGTACCCATCTCCTTTCCGGTAATAGGTACCCGGGTAATCAAACAGATCCGCCTCGGTAAGCAGCAGGACCGGTCCGCCCTTGATCCTGACCAGGGCAGGCGGGAAATAGAGACCCGAATCGGCCATATCCGATAATTTCATCTCTCTGAACAGCGCTTCCTGGTGGGTGATGAAACCCTCCGTGTGGGTCAGTATCACATCATAATTACCGGGAAAAGAGTAATTGATCTCCTCGGACCTGATAATTAATTCATTCTCAATTTCTGTTATGAACCGGTAAGCCACACCGTTGTCATAAGCCCGGAAGGCAATGCGGTATTCGCCCCTGAAGGAGATCACGAGTTCGTTATATTTGTCGGCGATAATACTGCTTTTCACCGGGACAAACGATTGGATCCCCTGGTCCACGGAATGGCTCTCCTGATTTATGATCCTGGGATTCAGCCCGAGTGTGCCGAATGAATCAAGGGTCAAGGAGATGCCGGAGGGTTCAAGGATCAGGATATCATCATAGAAGACCGACCAGTTCACTTTCTCTCGGGTGTCGACCTCAATCCTGATCCTGCTGTCGGGGGAACTTAATGAATAAGTTCTGGCCCCGGCAGTTGCCATAACGAACCAGATTATAAACAGAAAACAGAAGCTCTTTTTCATGGCAGGTCAGATAGTATAGTTGTTGATGAAGCTTGTTGTAACGTATAAAAATAAAAATAAAAAACCGAATCCTGATACAAACTGTCCCTGCAATTCACGGCGTTTGCCCCTGGACAAATCCCGGAATCCGGCTCCGGTCACGCTTATGTCAGCCAGACAGCCTGACAGATGACCGTTTTACTGTCAACCCGCATTTTTCGTATCTTGCATTAAACTTAGCCGTCATGCCCTTTCGTCATAAAATCATTACGATTACACTCCTGGCCATCGCCCTGGGGTTTCTTGAAAATGCGGTGGTCATCTATCTGCGGGAGTTGCTCTACCCGGATGGTTTCCAATTTCCCCTCTCTCCCATACCGGTTGACCTGGCTGTCACGGAACTGCTACGGGAACTGTCAACGCTGGTCATTCTCTTCAACATCGGGATGCTGGCCGGGAAAAGCTTCAGCGAGCGTTTTGCCTGGTTCTGTTATGTTTTTGCCATCTGGGACATTTTTTATTACGTATTTCTGAAGCTGATGCTGGGGTGGCCGGAGTCCTTAATGACCTGGGATATCCTGTTCCTGATACCCACCACCTGGACAGGACCGGTTATTACACCGCTGATTGTATCAGCTACCCTGATCCTTTTTGCCTTGGTTATCCTGCTTCACGCCAACAGGGGAGTGAATACCCGCATAAAACCATTGGAATGGAGCGGATTGATTATGGGTTCCCTGTTACTGATCCTCGGGTTTATCCTGGATTACTCCAACCACATGCTCGGTCATTTTACGCTGGTAGAGATGTCCCGGCTGAAAAATCCCGAAGTCCTGGAGGTGGCCATGCAATATGTTCCCGCCAGGTTTCCCTGGTGGATCTTCATATCCGGGGAGGTGATTATCCTGGGAACCATCTGGCGGTATGGAAGGAGACTGGGGAAAGGACCCTAAAGTGTCCGGGGGGCCAGGATCTGACTGAAATAATCGCTGTGTTCCGCAATATAGTCATAGTTCCATGGTGGATCGACACATTCCACACACCAGTGTCCTGCTTTTAAAACGGAATAGGGAGTTAACCGGAAAGTATGATTCTGACAGCAGGACCAGGTAAGACTGGTATTGAGATTTCCATCCCACTGTTCAGACAACAACCTTCCGCCCCGAAACCTGGCAGCCTTTCTCAAATCATGGATGTCCAGATTTGCCTTCTGTTCATCGTAACCATGGTCCAGGCGGATATAATCCATATTGTGATCCAGTGAAGGCAACGCTTCATCCCATCCGGCAATATTATGAAAATCCTCCATGGAACCATAAAACGCTTTGATTTTACCCTCATCATTCAGTCTGATCCATCTGAGGGTTCCATCCTTCTTTTGAGTCGTTTTCTTTAGTTTAAGCCAGGTGAATTTCTCAACCATCCGACGAACAGGGGGAACATGCCTGTTGATCCCGGCAAGAAATTTCATAGGCAGGGACAGGCTGTTCCATACTTCGATAAAATAATCCTCCAAAGTCTGTCCGCCTTCCCAGTGGTTCAGGTAGTCATTTAAAATATGCGCATCCTCAAAAAACTGCATATGAAAATTCTTTAGCGCGAACCAATTGCGATCCATCGCTTTCCTGTAATCGATCCCGAGCATGCCATATACCCGTTCCAGAAATTCAAGAAACGTTATCCTGCATGAATGACCTCCTGAAACATTGTAGCAATTTCGCCAGAAATCTGAATCATCTGGTATTTCCAGGCACTTTATCATGACCCTTCCTGAATCCTTTGCCGTTATAGTTTCCATGAAGGAATTAATGGGCTGGTGAAACATAATGGGATCCAACAAAGAAAAAAGGTCGGGTATCATGATGAAGGTTTGTCTCAACGAAACCCAGTGTCTGATTCCTGACTCCATCACTGCCAGCTCTCCCTTTATTTTTGAATTGGCATACATATCATAGATACTCGGCAGGATCGGATCCCCCACCCTTCCAACATGGACAGGGGGCAGCCGATCGCCGTATTCAGCTATGGTGCCTATGTAAACCAGACGGATATGCTCCGGGTCCTGTTCTTCGATGGCCTCTATAATGTATCGGATGGCATTCGTGTTTACCCGGCATGCCTCCTCAGGATGCCGGTCAGCTTCCGGGGATATCAATGCCATGCAGCAGAGGCACCAGTCGATTCCCCTGCAAGCCTCGAAGACATCCTTGCGGTTGGTCGCGTCGCCCCATACAATCTTCAGGCCGTTTCCCTGTGTTACACCATTGCCATGAATCCGGGGAACCCCGGCTTCTTTTTCGTATTTCCGGAACAACTTTTTATTGCTTCCTGAAGGCCTTTGAAGCAAAACTATGTCATACCTGTCGCGTTGCTCCCATAACAGTTTGAATGTCTCAAAACCCATGGAACCTGAGGCTCCCGGAAGAAATACAATGGATTTATGTTTGTTCATGGATTCGGGATAATGAAACGGGTATTTGTAAAAAGATTTTGTATGAACCCCCCGCATTTTTCTGCTTCGGAAATAAACAGACAATGTATTGCGTGGAATTTTTCATATTACAGGGAAATTAATCGTTACGCAGTGCCTCATGAACCGACAGTTTACCGATTGTGTTCCTGCTGATGCCGAAAATCCAGAGCCAGCCGTTCAGGATGAGGAGAACCAGGATCCAGACAATGGACAGAAAGGATACTTCAGAGTTCGGACTGGTGAAGGATGGAAGGGTTGCGATGACCGCTGACAGGAAACCTGCTCCAACACCAACCGTCAGCAGCATCATGTACTCCCGGAACACCAGTTTCCTGATCCGTTTTCTGCTGGTTCCGGTGGCTCTCAGGATGGCAATCTCCTCTCTTCGTTCCAGGATGCTTCTTATCAGCACAACTGCCAGTCCGATGGTCCCTATCAGAAGACCAAATGCCCCCATCACCATAAAGATGGAAAGATAGGTGTTGGTAATGGAGTTGAACTCTGCAAGCCGCCCGGGAGCATAGCTCATATTCCAGCCATAATCCCGCAGTCCCCTGCCAAGCTCACTGACAATAAGGGCAGTGTCTGAAGGGTTGCCATCCACCAGGAAGACATTCGTGCCGCTGCTCTGGGGATAATTCCCGATAAAATGCTTGTTGGAGATCAGTACGCTGCCCTGAAAAATGGAGGGGGCCAATCCGCCGATGAGCAGGAGGCGCATTGTCCCTCCACCCGCATTCGTGTAGCTCAGGGTATCTCCGACTTTAAGTCCCAATCCCCATTTTATCACCGTTTCATCGGCGACAGCCGGGATGACACCCCCCGGAAGTTCACGGTTCAGGCTCAGCCAGGGGGAATCCTCATCCAGACAGGATGAACTGGTTATAAAACTGAACCGGCCCTGCAGGGCTTCCGGATCAACCCCCAGAATTTGCGGAGTAACAATCCTGTTCAGGTTCAGGCAACTGGCATCATCCCCCCCGGCTCTCCGCAACTGAATAATCCGGTAATCCCCTTCAAACCCGAAATCAGCCCTGACCTCTTTATTGTTCAGATTTCGCAACACCGGGACGGTCGATTCGGCATAGTAGAGAAATCCCCCCGTGCCGCCTGACGGATCTCCTGCGTTGCGGAACAGATCCTTACGGTTGCTTCCCGTGGAAATGACCAGGAAGGTACCTATTGCAAACAGGATGATGATGCTCAGACTCCTTGAGCGGTTTCGGAGGGCATTCCTCCGGCTGAGCAAATTAAGCGTGATGAACGTTCTGGATGGCTTTCCCGCTCTCCTGAGCAGATAGGCCGTACCGGTGAGAGCAGCAATCAGGATGAGAGATCCGGCGGCAAAGAAAATCGACGGATTGATCACCTCCCCTGCGGCATACTGGAGCCCAATCAGCAGGAGTCCTGCCAGTCCGGATAAAATTGATCCTGCACGCAGGAATCCGGAAGCGTTCGCACTGAAGCCCTTCTGCAGATGCTTTTGATGAAGGGTTATATTTCTCTTCAGGGTCCGGTTGAGGGGAATCAGGAGCACAAAGAAGGAAACAACCAGACTGAGGATGAAACCGGTTGCAAGGGAAGATATCCGGATATTCACCACCATCATTTCTGTACGGACAATCTCCTTCCAGACGCCGTTCAAAGCCAGAAAAACCATTTTATTATATAGAATCGCCAGCAACAGTCCCAGAAGGCTCCCGGCCAGGGCCAGGATCATCCCTTCTGCAAGGATGGCAAACCGTATCTTCCGGCCTGATATCCCCACGGATGAGAGCATTTTCAGCTGTTCCCTCCGGTTTTCGAGATTCAATATGAAAAGCAGGGCCGTCAGCAGAAGTCCTGCCACAATCAAAAAGAAGCTCAGACCCGCGAAGAGCTGGCTGAAATCGACCCCGCCCTCAGCCGCTTCAATCCCTTTATCCCTGACCTGCTCCAGCGTAAAACCGAGTTCCTGCGGCGAGATACCAGACAACAGGATGGAATCGATCTCTTCACCGGTGGTTTCAGAGGCATCGTATCTTAAGGCAGTATAGGTTCCGAAACGGTTCTGCCATAATTCGGCTGCCCTGGAGATTGAAATAAAAGCTTTCGGAGTACCTTCCAGGCGGTCCCAGTATTCCTCATCCTTATCGCGTATCGCTTCAAGATCAACCGGCACACCGGTCTCCCAATCCCGGCAGTTACCTGCATCACTCAGTCCCGGGATGTTGGGCATAAGGGTTCTGTCGGCAAACAGGCCTTTGATTGGCACCACGTGCTTAACAATGAATTGTGCAGAATCCTCCCTGAGATCCCTGAGGAGCCCCACAATATAATAGCTAAGCTCAAGGGTGTCCCCCTCAGAAGCATTGAGGTCCTCTGCAAGCCATTCATTAATGATTATTTCATTGCGGCCCAGCCATTGGTCCGGAAGGGTGGAAACAAACGAATAGGGAGTCTTGCTCTCTCCCGATTCGATGGCATTTACGAAGTAGGTGATCACCGGATAGAGAACTCCCGGATCACCCGGGCGCTTTGCAGAAATCAGCGTGTCGATGAACACGCGATGGCTGATCACCTCCAGCATATTCAGGTCCCCGTTGCTCCGGATATGTAACCCGGCATCTGCCAGGGACCATTCATTCGCGATGCTTTGCATCAAATCCCTGCCGTCCGGTTCAAACGCTCCTCCAAAGAGCAGGATATTGGCATTCCCCTCCAGATCCATAATTTCATTCAGCAGGGTAACAGACATGAAAACGTTAAAGGGAGCTGTCTGGGAAATCGTCAGGTTAAAGCGGCCAAGCTGATTATCTCCTGCAATCTTCCTGACCTGAACCCTGATGGATACGATATTTTCTGCGTCCGATACAAACGGTGCATTGAGCGGAATCAGGCTGGCCTTCCGGATGCGAAGCAGGATCTCCTCCCCTTCCGTCACATCAAGCCTGTCGGCGAGGTTCCGGCTTATGATCACCTCCTCTCCTGTCAGGCCGCTGTAAAACTCCGGGTATCCGGTGGTTATTCCGAAGGTGTTGTCGATCCCGATGATCTGTGCCTGGTTGACCCGTTTCTGTCCCCCTTCCGAAGAGGCAATTCCCTGGAGCAAAAGAACCGGAGAAACCGGTATATCATTTTCCAAAGCAAGATCTTCTGCCAGATCCATCCTAACATAACGGTCACCGGTTTTCAATATCTGGCTCACATCGCCGAGACGGTTATCCACAATTTTTTTCAGGCTGTATTCCACCGAGTCGCCAACAATCAGAACACCGGTTATCACCGCGGCACTTACTGCAATGCCGAGGACCAGGAAGAGGTTCCTCTTACCGTAATAAACAAGACTGCGTTTTATGAGATCAACCAATGACATCTGTTACCCGTTCCTTTCCAGTTTACCATTACGGAGGGTAAATGTTTTCTGCATCCGGGCCGCCAGTTCCTGAGAATGGGTCACAACCAGCAGTGTAAGCCCGTCGTTCCTGTTCAAATCCAGTAACAATCCCGTCAGGATCTCCAGGTTCTCCCCGTCGAGTGCGCCGGTGGGCTCATCGGCAAGCAGAAGCGCCGGCTCGTTAATCATCGCCCGAACCAGGGCTGCCCGCTGACACTCACCACCCGACATCCTGCCGGGCAGCTTATCCCGGTGCTCCCATATCCCGACCCGCTTCAGCAACTGCTCTGCCCTGTTAACCGACCCTGAACGGGCTCCCTTATCCCGGATCATCAAGGTAGGAATGAGCACATTCTCCAGCAGCGTGCATTGTGGCAGGAGGTGATGAAACTGAAAGACGAATCCTATCTGCCGGTTACGGAAATGATCCAGCTCCTGTTCTGCCAGGTCGTTGATCCTTCTGTCACGGAACGTAACCGTTCCCGAATCGGGATAATCGAGTGAACCGATAATATTCAGAAGGGTTGTTTTACCCGATCCCGACGGGCCCAGAATGGCCACGCTTTCCCCCTCATCCATCTCAAAAGAAAGCTCCTTCAATACAATTCTTTCTGTTGCATCTTCCCTGTTTCCGAATGATTTGGAAATCTCTTCGAGTTTTAAAAGCATAACATATTGATTTTTCGGAAATGCAGTGCGCGGATAGCCCTGAATACCATTCTTTGTGATCTATGCAAACTGCATATAACCCCTGATACACTCCTCATATTCCCGGATCATACCATCGGCCTGTTTCCCGATATTAAAATGCTTTATCACACCGTCCCTTCCATTTTTGCTTAACCGGCTCATTTTCTCCGGATCATTCAGCAATTGCTGGAGGCTTTCCGACAGTGCAGAGGGCGTGTTGGGTTCGTAAAGTATCCCGCCGCCAGCCCTATTGACGATTTCAGGAAATGCGCCCAGGGCGGGCTGAACAACAGGAATGCCGGAGGCCATACACTCCAGCTGGTATATCCCGAACGCTTCCCCGTTCCTGACCGGAACGGATACCAGTGATACCTTACGGAAAAAATCCCGGAGCCCCTGTTCCTCGAAATCATCGTGCCAATCCACAAAATCCTGCAGATTGTTGTTTTTAATCTTTCTCCTGGCTTCGGAAAGACCTGCCTTGTCATCCCCCGTTGATCCGCCGGTCAGAACAAGCCGGACATCGCCGAAACCGTTTTGTTTTTTCAGGTCGATGAAGGCATCCACCAGGATATCCAAACCATTCTCCTGACTCATACGCGAGACAAACCCTATGCTCCTCGGTTTTTCTTCAACCGGAACATACTCATAATCCTCCGGTTCGATGCCAAGGTGTACGGAAACAAGCTTATCCGCCGGCAGATTCATTTTTGTCTTCATCACAGTGGCGAAATAATTGCTGACAGCAATGAACTTGTTCACATGCCGGGCCTTCCCCGACATCAACCTCCAGACTGTATCCCTGGCCCCCGGGCTCATCACATCCACCCAGACATCTTCATCCTGAAGGGAGCACACCACCGGTACGTTCATCTTTTCCCGGAGCCGCTGGGCCAGCCCGAGAAGCAGTGCGTTGGAGAGGTGTATGATATCGGGATTGAAATTTTCTGCAATCCAGTCAATCATATGCTCCAGTTCCTCCTTCTGCTGTCCCTCCTCTCCCAGCAGCATGGAGACCGTCATCTCCTCCAGCCCTTTGGCCCGTGTAGAACCCGCAAACCTGGAGGCAATTTTCAGCATGGGCTTCGAGTTCAGCAGCCTGTCAAACCACGCGGGTGCTTTCCGGAAAAACGGGAACATCTGTTTGAGATAAATGCTGATTGCTCCGTAGAAAACCGGAATTTCCCGGTTCAGATCGTGTTCATCGGCAAACAACGGCAGATACATCGGTAACTTGACCACCTGGTGATCCGACTTTCTCATAGCCTGAACATATTTGCTGTCCCTGAGGCAATTGCCGCAATAAAAACTGCCTCCCGAACCGGGTATGATATGCAATATATTCATATAATTCAGTTTATTTCTTTCCAAAACAATAGATACGGCCATCCTGTGCGCCCGCGATGATGAAATCATCAATAACAGCAGGATTGCCGATGATGGGTGTTCCCAGTTCATAGCTCCAGGTGACCCGGCCGTTGTTTGCATCCAGCAGAAACAGATCCCCTCTCATATTGGCCACCAGGACCCGCCTTCCGACAATAACCGGTGAGGCATCGACCTGCCCTCCCGTATGATACTTCCAAACCAGCTGCCCGCTTTCCCTGCTGAGACAATAGACATTTTTATCCCTGTTCCCAATGTATATCCTGTCCTCTTTTATTGAAGGAGATCCGATAAACGGCAGGTTGGCCTCCTTATTTTCAAATTGCCAGGTTATTTTCCTCTCCGGAATGTCAACAGAAGAAAATATCCCGTCGTAATCCCCGACATAGGCATGGTCATCCACAATGGTTGCTGAACTTGCCACATAGGTGGCCAGGCTGATCTTCATGATCGGCTGTCCCGTCATCACATCAACCAGGTGCAGCAATCCGTCGCATCCCCCGAACACAGCCTGTCCGTCATATATGGCAGCGGCCCCGTTGATGAAATTGTCCGATTCGTATTTCCACAACCCTTTGCCGGTCTCCGCATCCACGCCGTGCAAATAATAATCGTAACTCCCGACAACCAGCACAGCCCTTTTCCCCTTTTCATAGTAATTTGGAGACCCCATAATCTGGTTCTCGGTTTTATAGGTCCATTTAATATTCCCCGACTGTAATTCGATAGCATAAAGGGTTCCGTCAAGATTGCCTGTATAAACGGTTGCTCCGACAATAAGAGCCGGTGCCTCAATGCTGTTTCCCGTATCGAGTTTCCAGATCAGTTTTCCTTCAGCAGAGATTCCGTACAAAAATCCGTCCATCGAGCCAACTACAATGACACCTCCGCAGGCTACCGGCGGCGCTTTAATGGCATCACCCGTTTTAAAGTTCCAGAGCAGGGAAGGCTTTTCAGGCAGAGAAGCAGGACTGACTCCCTGCAATTGCCTGTCCCCCCTGAAGTTCCCCCAGCAATCAGGGCTCTGTGCCAAAATGACGGAGCCTCCGATAATAAATATTGTTGTAACAAATAATAATCGCATTTTCTTCATAAATACATTGTTTTCAACCATCCCCCTGATTCCCGCAAACCCTGAAATCCACTTTTCACTTTATCCTTCCCTCTCCTCCGAAGCTTCAGCGAAGGAGGATGAACTTTTTCCTTTACACCTTCCTGCTTATGGCTCCGGTCGGGCAGGCATCTGCAACCTTCAGTGCCACTTTTCTCAACCCCTTTTTCAGGGATTCACCAAATGGAACCCCAACCTCAACATCAAAACCCCTGCCAATAAATGTCAGTCCGAATTCCTCCTTATGAGCTGACGTCAGTCGGACACAGATGCCGCATTTGATGCATTTGGATGGTTCAAATATAACGGCATCGTGCTGAATTTGTTTACCCACAAGTTTACGGCTGTCTGAACCAAATCGTTTTTGAGAGGCCCCGTACTGATCGGCATAAATCCGGAGTTTGCAGTCGGGGATACCCCGGCAGTCGCAGTGCATGCAGCGGGCAGCCTCCCTGATAACCTCCTCCCGGGAGAAACCCCGGTTATGGGAAACAGCGACACGCGCATCCGGAACAGATTCCTTAAGATATTCCTCAAACTCCTCGGGAGCCAGTTTCCCGAAGCGGGAATTGAACAGGAAGGGCTCTCCCGTCACCTGCCGGCCGGTAAGAAGCTGATCGATACTGAAAGCAACCTCCTTCCCCTGTCCGAGTGCCCTGATCGCCAGCCTGGTCGGCCGGAGCGCACTTCCGACCGCGAAGATCCCTGTATCCCCAATCCTGAATGTATCCCCCGAAGTTTCCAGTCCCGTCCGGACTGTATTTAAACCCCATTTCCCGTATTCATCGTTATGATTTCCTGCTGCAATCAGCACCGCATCAAAATGTCCGTGCAGTTCCCTGAAGCGCTCGGCATCCACACGGATATCCTGGTGAAAAGTCACCCCCAGATCCCGGATAACCTGGATCTCTGCATCCAGGACCTCTTCAGGGAGCACTGCAGCGTCAACCTCCTTCCGGAGGCTTCCCCCCGGCATCCTGTTCCGGTCGTAAACCTCACAATCGTATCCCCTGACAGAAAGATAATAGGCCGCAGAAAGTCCGGCCGGTCCGGCCCCGATTACAGCAACCCTCTTATTTTTTGGTGATTCCCTGAAGGGAAGATATTTCCGGTCCCCTGCCAGGTCATGATCCCCTGCAAATCGTTTCAGCAGGCAGATGGAGACCGGTTCATCAATGGTTCTTCTCCGGCAGGCCCCTTCACAGGGAGCGGTGCAGATTCTTCCCAGGACAGCGGGAAGGGCAATATCCTGCTTTACCACTCTCAGGGCCTCATCAAACTTGCCTTCAGCCAGTAACCTGTTCATGAGCGGTATATTCATATGGGCAGGACAGGCGATCTGACAGGGGGCCTCACAGTCCCCTACATGCTCGCTCAGCAGCAGTTCCAGGGCAATTTTCCTGGACTCCCGAACCTCTTCATCCTCTGAAATGATTACCATCCCCTCTTCAACCATATGGGAACAGGAAGGATAGAAATTGCCGGTTTTCCCATCCCTGACCAGGCAAACCATGCAGGAAGTAAAATGGTCGATACCGGTCATATAGCACATGGAGGGCACTTCAATCCCGTTTTCCCTCAGTGCGTCTATCACCCGGATTCCCGGTCTGACTGATATCTCTTTGTTATCTACTATTATTTTTATCATGAGTCCTTTCCCATGCTTTATGTCACAGACCCGTATGGAAAATCCAAACAGAAGCACGAACGCTTCTTATGGGCCGGAAGTTAACCCGGCTCACCTGGTTATTACGGCATTCTCCGGGCAGACCTGTCTGCAGCTGTCGCACTTGATACAGCGTTCCGTATCAATCACGTGCCTTTCCAGCGGTTTGAACGCAATGGCATCAGCAGGACAGGATTGGGCGCAGAGCGTACATCCAATGCAGTCCTCTGTGATGTAATATTTTATCAAATCCTTACACTTCCCGGTCGGACAGGTCCCGTTAATATGGGCCATATACTCTTCCCTGAAGTATTTCAAGGTTGAGAGGACCGGGTTGGGTGCGGTTTTTCCGAGTCCGCACAGGCTCCCTTTTCTTGTCCATTCCGCCAGAACCTCAAGGGTTTCCAGGTCGCTTTCCTGTCCATTACCCTCCGTGATTTTCTCGAGAATTTCCAGCATCCGTTTCGTCCCGATCCTGCAGAAGGTGCATTTCCCACAGGATTCGTTCTGTGTAAACGACAGGAAATATTTTGCAATATCCACCATGCAATCGGTATCATCGAGCACCACCAGGCCGCCAGACCCCATCATGGCCCCGACTTCCGACAGCGACTCATAATCGATAGGCGTATCTGCCAGCCATGAGGGAACACAGCCACCGGAAGGCCCCCCGATCTGCACGGCTTTGAACGCCCTTCCATTGGCAATGCCACCGCCGATCTCCATAACCACCTCCCTGATGGTGATTCCCATCGGCACTTCTATCAATCCGCCCCTGGCCACTTTCCCTGCCAGGGCAAAAACCTTTGTGCCCTTCGAACCGGATGTGCCGATAGAATTGAAGGAATCCGACTGATGCCTCAGGATATATGCGATCTGTGCAAAGGTTTCCGTATTGTTTACCAGTGTCGGTTTTCCCCATAATCCCTTATCTGCGGGAAAAGGGGGCCTGATCCTCGGGAATCCCCTGTTACCCTCTATGGAGGCAATCAAGGCCGTCTCCTCGCCGCACACAAAAGCCCCCGCTCCCTGGTAAATTGAGAGGTTGAACCTGAATCCCGTACCGAGGATGTTTTCACCAAGGTACCCCTCCTCATAGCACCGGTCAATGGCTGTCTGAACGCGGCTTACTGCCAGCGGATACTCTGCCCGTATATAAAAGAATCCTTCATCAGCACCGGTTGCATAGCCTGCAATGATGATCCCTTCGATGATACGATAGGGGTAGGATTCCAGTAACATCCTATCCATGAAGGCACCCGGGTCGCCTTCATCGCCGTTACAGATTACGTATTTCCTGTCGCTTTTTCGGGCGGCCACCAGTTCCCACTTCTTCCCGGTCGGAAAACCGGCTCCTCCCCGCCCCCTGATTCCACTCCTCTTGAGTTCATCGATGATCCGGGAAGGATCCCCATTGAGGATATATTTCTGTAAAGCGGTGAATCCACCCCTTTCCCTGTACTCCTCCATATCCACCGGGTTAATCTGCCCCCTGAATTCGGTGGCTATAGGCTTCTGTTTCCCGAGAAAGGAAGATACATGCTTCTCCCTAGTATCAAGTGCATAACGTTGTATTCCCTCCCATCGGCTGTCATCGAGGAAAGTATCCAAAAGATTCAGCAACCTGAAGCCTGTCTTTCTCAGGAATCCTTTTGGCTGAAAATGTTTGCTGATAATCTGTTCCACATCTGCCGCCTGCACCTTCGAATACAAAAAGGGTTCCCTGTTCAGGGGAACAATCTCAACGAGCGGGACCTGGTGACACATACCGACACATCCCACATGCTTCAATTTAACATTCAGATTATTCCGCTCGATGCTGTCCAGAACTGCTTTTCTGATCTCCTCACTGCCGCTCGCAACACAGCACGATCCGAGACCAATCCTGATTTCTCCCTCTATTTCTTCACCTTCAGCATTTCTGAATCGCTTTTTTCCGGTTGTATCCTTCTGTTCTTCGAAATCCCTGATCAGGTTTCCAACCTGTCCGGTTGTTACATGTCCGTATGTGATTGAGTCGATCTGAACAACAGGAGCAAGGGTGCAACATCCCAGGCAATTCACTTTTTCCACCGTATAACTGCCACTGTCAGTCGTATCTGCATTCCCCTTAAGATTAAGCGCTCTTTTCAGTGCATCAAATACCTGTTCAGAACCTTTAACATGGCAGGCCGTCCCGACACACACCTTGATCAGGTGCTTTCCTGCCGGTTTGAAACGAAACTGCGCATAAAAGCTGGCCACTCCCACAATCTGGGCGGGTGTTATTTCTGTGAGCTCACACACCCTGCGCAGAGCATCCTCCGGAAGATAATTGTATCTCTTCTGAATGGACTGAAGAATGGGAATAACATATCGCTGCTCTTTTCCGAGCGATTCAACAATAGCGTCTATATAGGAGAGATCCGTACTCATTCTCAGTCACCAATACAGTATAAATTCTCTTTTCCCCGCAGGTAAATACGTTGATCGGCAAACGCCGGGGTTGCATACGCCTCCTCTCCAAGCGCCGGGGATCCTATTTCGGTACCTGTCCGGTCGGCTCTCAGAATGTGCATAATCCCCCCCAGATCAATGGCATAAACCTTTCCGTCTGAAACCATCGGGGAAGAATAGAAGCCATGATCATACTCCTTTTCCCAATATTTCTCTCCGGTTTTACCATCGTAACAAACCAGGACCCCGTAGCTCGTGGCAAGGTACAATAATCCTCCGGCAGCCACCGGACTGGATGCTTCTGAAAGATATTCATCGTTCTCCCAGACATATTCCGTACCGGTCGCCCCGGGCTTCACGGCAACCAGCCGTGCATATTCGTTGGTCGCATAAACCACTCCCCCGTCATAGGCCGGAGAGGGTCCAACCTCCCCCATCATGGCTTCAACCTTCCACAACGCTTCTCCGTTTTCGAGATCATGACCTGCTACATAAGGATCTGCCGAGGTAACAATCTGAAATTTGTTATTCACCTGGATCAGAATGGGTGAGGCCCAGGATATTTTATTATCCCTCTTAATATCCCAGAGGGTTTCTCCTGTCAGGGTGTTAAGGACCAGCATCCGTCCCCCCTTTCCTGTGTCATACTGGACGACAAGCCTGTTATTCCAGACCTGCAGCGAAGAGGAGTGCCCGTAGTGATTATCCGGAACACCTAGATTTCTTGCCCAGATACGGTTCCCCTCCAGATCAAATGCAATGATATCGCCTGTGGCAAATATGGCATACACCCGGTGGCCATCGGTTACCATGGATGGCGCAGACAGACCCGTATCGTCCGTTACCCTGGGGGGAGAAGCAGGAGAGCCCGGGATCTGATCAACCGTTTTTCTCCACATCAGCTGACCGGTGTGCCGGTTATAGCAATAAACCTCCCCTGACTGCATATCCGCCCCGGACAGAAAAATTTTGTCTTTCCAGATCACCGGCGAATTATATCCGGACCTGGGAACCGCCACCTTCCAGAGTACATTTTTCCCTGAGGAGCCATCCCAATCAACAGGTATATCTTTATGATAATCCACTCCATGTCCAAACAATCCCCTGAATGCGTTGTGATTCTTCCTGAAATCCTCAATGCCAAAATAGACCCGGGAAGAAGTTGCATCCTCAGGATGGTCGCTTTCAGCAGTTGCTCCTTCTTCCTCCTCCCTGTTTTTTCCGGCATTAAAATCCTGTGTTGTGTCGACAACAGCAACGGCCGGTTGAGGTTCTTCAGCAGACGGCTCTTCAACAATCTCTATGATCTCCGGCTGGTCTTCACCGGAAGGAACTGTCCCCTGGGCGCTTTCGCCATAAAACTCATAATCCTTTAAATAATCATTGCTGAAAAAGGCGGAAACCAGGGCAAGGATCATTACCGCGGACCCGGCAAACAGGATCCACCTCTGGGTTAATATGCGACCCTGAATAAATCCTGTCTCCTCTTCCCCGGATATCTCAATTTTTGATCTTAAATCGGTGTATATTTTAAGAGCCACGGCAAAAACGATACCTCCGAAAAGAAGCAGATACGCTCCTGTTTTTACCTGCCAGCGGCTGGTGAAATAGGCTTTTCTGGCCAGCAGGTCAAAACTTCTGATCTCCTTCTTCAGTTGTTCATTATTGGGTTCACTTTTCAGCCGTTCAACCAGGGCCTCAATTGTGGCACTCTCAACCGGGTCGCTCCCTGTCATCTGCCAGTAATTCAGGATAAGCAGAAGGGCTACCAGGAGGCAGAAAATTCCGGAGATCCAGAGAATACGGTATGAAAGATCCAATTTTGTTTTTTCATCCATTGTCACATGCTGTTTTTAAAGGCCGTCCCGGGAGGGTTCCCGTTTACAAATTCATCATCCTGATTATCGGTATTCCGATCCTGTTTCTCAACCGGACAATAATCCATACACCGGCCGCAACTGAAACAATCTGCCCTGTTCGGAACATAATCTTTTTGTTTCCTCAGTATAAATTGATTCATCAGCATCACCCCGATAACCAGCCCGATGAATCCCCCGAAATACCAGCCGCCGGTTTTAAACTTCTGCCTGACCAGGGAAGCCTTTTCAACAAGCTGTTCAAATGAGTCCCCCGATTCAAGGAAGGACTGGATATCGATATTATCCGGATCATTTTTCAACTCGGGATGATGGATCATAAGTTCGGCCAGGTACACATCCGGGTTGGCCTTTGAAAGGAAAATGTGTGCCCTGGAACCAATATAGCCACCTGCCACAATCCACAACGGAAGGGCAAGTGCAAAAATTATAAAACGGTTCCGGTTCCGGTTCAGTACCTGGTCCGTCCGGTATTTTTCAACCACCGGGGCTTCAATGGCATCGAATGGGCAGGAGGCTGAACAGAGTTTACACTGAATGCATTCTGACGGGGTAATGGTCAGATGATATTTGGAAAATCTGGACATCCAGCTTAATAAAACGCCATAGGGACAGAATACCCTGCAATAAGGTCTGGCAAAGAACATCCCAAGCACAAGAAAGCAGATCCCCAGAATGACCATAATGAATGGGGCGTCCATCCGGAAAATCCCTACGAAGGGATCATACCGGCAGATAATGAAATCTGAACCTGTTGCGGCAAAGAGTATGGCCATTGCAAGATAGATATAGGGGAAAATGCCGAGGGTCTTTCTAACCCAGACCGGCAGGGAAACCGGCTTTATTACCAGCAGATCCTGAATAGCTCCAAGGGGACAGGCAGCGGCACAGAAAACCCGTCCAAAAAACAGTGCGAAGACCAGGGGCAGAAGGAAAAAAATCAATACCGTAACGGATATTTTATACCCCGGATCAAATATCGACAGTGCCACATTCTGTATCGCCCCGATCGAACAGATGCAACCATTGCGGTAAAATCCGAAATAAACAAGTGTGAATATGGAAGTCCAGAGCACACCTCTTCTCGAACGTTTCCGGATGATAAAATAAGTGACCAGTGAAAGGACCGCAGCCAGGATTATGGTGTCGGCTATTTCCATCCCAAAAGATCTTGGCTCGGGGGTGGTGGGAGTTGGCTGTTCATACCCGGTCTCAAACTCCGGTTTCGGAAATCGCTGCTGGCCTGCCGAAAGTATTCCGGCAAGAATCAGAACCAGTAAAAACAGAATTTTCAAAAATCCCTTAAATTTCATCATCCTGCATCCTCCCCATTTTCCAGAAACATTCCTTTAATCATATAAGGCTCATCAATCGGAACCCTTATAATTGCATCAGACGGACAAACCCTGGCAATGGAACATTCGTTGCAATTCAGGCACAGGTTGTGCCTGATCTGAAGCTGAAGGGACCCGTTCCCGAAAGAGGCACACCCCTTGACGCATTTGGCACAACCGATACAGAGCTCCTCATCAATAATATATTCAAAATAAGGCTCCTCAATGAATCGCCTCTGAATGGCACCGGTGGGACAAAGTTGATTTTCTGCACCGGTTTCCAGTTCATTCGGGCCCGGCTTGAAATAACCACCGCACAGATCGCAATAACCACAAACATCATAAGCATGAACACACTTGACTGCAGATGGCGTTCTCACACATTCCGTGGCACACCGGCCGCATTGTGTACACTTCTCCGGATCTATTTGCCAGACATATTTTTTTGAAAGAGAGTCGCCCACCGACAGCGCCGTGACCCCTGCAAGAGACACTCCGAGGGTCACCCGTGCGCCCCGGTTGATAAATTCCCTTCGGTTAATGGATCTATCTTTTTTCATGATTCCTGAATTTTTGGGACTTCTGCAGGGTGCAGTTTTTTAATCCGGGACATGTACCACAGGTTAAGGATGCATCACATTCAGTTTTAGCCGCTACCTTATTTTTGTAAATCAGACTGCCGGCCATCCCTCCAAGACCTATAAGTATGAAGGATCGCACAATTTTCTCGATACTCTGACGCCTTGTCATCATTATTTGGGTTCAAAGATTCTGATCATCATTTTATCGAAATCAAGGGCATAGATAATTCCTGTTTCATCGGTATCTACTTCCGGGGCCCTTCCTTCTTCCTTAAATTTATCGGGCGGGGCAACCACGCTTTTCAACCTTCCTGATGGATCATAAATCTTAATGCGGACCAGTCCCTTTTCACTGGTCACAAACGAACCATCCTCCATGACAGCTATTTCGGCAGGATTACAACAGCCCGTGAATCCTTCCACACTCATCGAACTTCCCTGCCAGAATCCCCTCATTTCACCATCATCCGTGTAGTTTTCAATGGCATGCTTTCCCGGATTCACCACCCATAACTCACCATAGTTATTCACCACAAGATCAAAATTCGGGCTTGGAACGATGAATCCATGTCCTGCCTCACTTGTGGATTTCCCTTCAAATTCGTGCTTAACAACGCCTGAGGAGTCGTAAATAACAACCCGACGGTTTCCTGCATCCGCCACATATATATATTCCCCCTTTACAGCTACTGAGGTAATGACGGTTTTTTCTCCCAGCTCTTCCCACGAAGCGAGCTTATTCCCTTCATGATCAAATAGCTGAAGGAACCTTTCAAAACCAATATACAATTTATCGTGTTCCGCCTTAATACAGGTCGGGATGGCCTCAAGCTCCCTGAACAATTTCTGCCGTCCATCGGTTGTTATAACCTGCAGGAATTGTTCTCCAACAATATATATTTCATTTTCGAAAATATCAAATCCGGTACATTGCCTGTTTTTAAGAGGAATATTACGGGTTTCTTTATAATGAATCCATGAAGGATCCACTGTTACAAACTCATCAACATCATATGCATATGGATTTTCGCCCAGTTTTCCGGGCCTGTTCTTTGAAAAATCCATAACAATAATGAGAAGGATTACGGCAATAACCAGAACCACAATAACGGTCAGATTTTTTTTATTCATGACTGAAATAATAATTTTTAACGGAATGCAGACCATTCTGTATAAAGATACCTGCTATCTTGATTCTGCCAGATCGATGCATAAAAGTGTTTTTGAATCTCTCAATACCATATAGCCGTCGGCAATTGCAAGGGGGCCCCAGGCATCATGACCCTCCATTATCCTGGCCTGGTCGATCTGCACATACCTGTTGACATCGGGTTTTACCATGGTAAGGGTTCCGTCGTCATTCAGTATAAACAGCTTTCCGTCGGCAAGCATATAAGGACCTAATCCAAAGCGTACAGTTTGTCCGCTGGACCAGGTTATTCTCTTAAAGTCCTCCGGATTAACACATACCAGTTGGTTTCTCAGCGGCCCGGCATCCTTTGGCAGGATTCCGAACAGATGACCCTGAAAAACAACCGGCGTCTGCTGTTCGCTGGCCAGTCCTTCTTTGGGCAGGTACTGGTCCACTATTTCGACCTCGAAATCCTTCCCGTTCTTCCTGAGCTGCAGAACCATGCTTCCCGCTCCATATCCTGCCGTCAGGAATATTTTACCATCTGGAAGACAAACCGGGGAAGGGGCCACAACCTGGTGGTTCCATGCACTGGTTTCCCAGAGTACAGACCCTGCATCACTGCCCTCGGCCATAATTCCGCAGGCGCCTCCGACCGCACTGTAAACATACATTTTCACTCCCCCGAAAGTAAATGGCATTATGGAGGAATGCGACATATTCCATCCATGCGGATTAGGGGTTTCCCAGATAATCTCCCCGTTACTGCAATCAATAGCCACAATCAGCGATTTGCCGCCTGTCGCAATGATAGCGAGTCCATTGTCAATCAGGGGACATTGTCCTGTATACCAGAATGGAATTTCCGACTCATATTCAGCCTCAATATTGAGTCCCCATAAAAACTTTCCATCGTTTCTTTCCACGCACATTACATGTCCCCTCGGCCCTATTGTGAGAATATATTCATCGGTAACCGCCGGCACAGTCCGGGACATACCATGGTTCCTCTTGATGTGAACCTTATACCATCGTCTCCACAATTCTGTTCCCTCTACAAGTGAAAAACATCTCAGCATGTCTGCACCGGATGATTCATCATAGTCCAGAACGTAAACTTTTCCCTTAAAGATGGCTGCACCCGCATGCCCCTCACCCATCTCAACCTTCCATTTTATTTCGGGATTACCGCTTTCGAAACGATTCAATAATTTGACCTTTGAACGGCTGATATTATCAAAATTTTCGCCCCTGAAGCGGGGCCAGGTTTCCGTAAGGTTACTCTCTGAAGTCCCGTATCTTTCAAAATACTCCCCAATATTCACGTTCAGGTTCACCGCTGCACCTTCCCCCCGGTTATCAAGCCCGGGTTCGGTTGTGACAAATTCCTTTACCGGATCATAGGTTACCCACCAACCGACAGAGAGGACCGCTGCAAGAATCAACAATCCTGAAATTATGTTGGTCCATGTAAATTTCATATCGAAATAACCGGTTTCTGTTGCAGGGCAATTGATGCCCTTAAAAGAGTTAAGCTCTCAGATCGTATACCAGCAGGGTGGCACCATGCCTTATAAAGAGTCTGCCTCCATAAATCGAGGGTCTGGCCCAGTGTGCACCTGAGCCTTCAGTGACGCGGAACGAACTGACCAGTTCGAACTTATCGGGATTTGGTCTGACCAGTCCCACATTTCCCTGTTTGTCATCATAAATATATAGCATTCCATCGGCTGAAATAACAGGGCCTTTATTCTGCCATTCGGTAACCCACATAATTTCTCCGGTATCCCAGTTCATACAAACCCATTTCCCAAAATGTCGCGTAAGAAAGTTGGAACCATAAACATATCCATCCAGCAGGACCAGTCCGTGATTTTGATTATCCAGGGTTCTGTCTATATATTTTTCTGAAACCGAAAGACCATCAGCTGATACTTCAAGCATCACCGTTTTATAGTCCCATCCGCTGGATAAAAGGATTTCATCGTTATGAAAAAGGGGTGTATTGGCCTGAATGGTCATATTTTCATCATCTTTTCCGAGATAACTATAATGATAGGTCCATAAAATTTCGCCATTGTCAGGATCCACGGCAAACGTATGGGTTCGCGTCATGGAGATAATAAATCTGAGTCCGAGCGTATCGTTAACAAACAATGCCGGTGATGCATTGGAACGCTGTCCTCCAATGGACCTGGATTTCCAGACCAAATCGCCGGTCATTTTATCCAGTGCGATAATGGTGGTACTATCCCCGCCGGGCGTACAGATGACTTTATCATCCACAAGAAGGAGCGACTCTGATACACCGAACATATCCCAGTGGCTTCCATATTCTTCATGGACATCCACCGACCAGATCTTTTCGCCATGGGATGTATCAAAGCAAACCAGGTTATCCCGTCCGCTTAACACATAAATCCGGTCATTTTCGATAAGAGGCGTACAGCGCGAATCGGGAACCGATTCATTCCATGCCGGTCCGAAAGAACGCTTCCAGATTAATGCTCCACTAAAGTCAAATGCCATAAGCATATCCAGGGAATCCTTCAGCCCTGTGACAAAAATGCGGTCGTTCGTTGCAACCGCCGATGAAAACCCTCTGCCAATATTATTGATCTGCAGCAATAAGGGAGGGCCTGTCTCAGGCCAGGATTTAAGAAGCCCGGTATCCGGATATATCCCGTTCCGGCCGGGTCCGCGCCATTGAGCAGTCTGAGCATCGGAAGCAACAGTCAGAAAAAGCAGAAATAACAGGGGAAACCATTTCATAATTAAATCTGCAAAAGTCAATATTATACTGTTATATCACCTTACTTTATATGCTATCAGAGCATTCCCATGCCTGACGTACAAGATTCCATCATGGATAACCGGATGGCTCCAGTGTTGTTCAGAACCTTTCGTAACTTTGGTCATCCCTTTGATTTCAAACTTCTCCGGATTGGCACCGGCCAGTGCCAGCTCTCCGCGTTCGGAATAACAGTAAAGCATCCCGTCGGCATAAATTACAGTGCCTTTGGCCAATTCCGATGATTCATATTTTATTTCTCCGTTATTCCAATCCAGACACTTCCATGAACGCGAAAAATCCCCGGAACCGTAAAGGTAGCCATTAACCAGTACTGCTCCCCCTATGCGGCTGTCGAACACCTCACTTTTCCAATCGACAGAGGCAGACTTCCCTTCTGCGTCAAGCTGAATCCTGACTGCACCCTGCCCATAGCCGCTAAAGAAAAGCAGTTCACCATTCCAGTATATCGGAGTATTGGCGTGAACCGAATACTGATTGGGATGGGAATAGGACCAGAGAAGTTCACCGGAACCGGCGTCGAGACAAAGAAAGTGGGAAGCAGTATGGGTGGCAAGCAGCTTCCGTCCATTATGGACAAAAAGCAAAGGGCTGCAGTAAGCCGACAGTTCACCCATTCCCCGGCTGGTCCAAATTACCTCCCCGTTGTGTCTGTTCAGGGCAACAATATTGTTTCTGGGACCACCGGGTGTACAATATACCACATCCCCGTCAATGACCACCGTTTCATTATATCCCCACGTAATAACCTTTCCACCGAGATCTTTGGGCATATCAACATTCCATATTTTTTTACCGGTGTTATGATCCATACAGACCAGATCACCGTAGGCACTGCAAATATATGCCGTATCGCCGAGTATTACGGGTGTGGAACGGGTGCCGTAATAACTTTCGGCAAATTCAGGACCATATGGAAATTTATTGACCAGTTCACCGGACAGCTTAATTTTAAATAGATACCCGCTGCTGTCAACCATTCCCGTAGTGAATACATACCCGTCACGAACCACCGCCGATGAATGTCCTTTACCCAATCCTTCAAACACCCAGAAAATTTCGGGCCCTTCGGATGGCCAGCGCTGCAGAAGTCCCGACTCAAAATAAATGCCATTTCCCTGGGGACCCCTCCAACGCGTAGGCTCCTGTGCCTCTCCCGAGAGGCTGTAAATTATTCCCGCTGCAATGAGCCATATCATTTTTCTCATAAGATTTCCTTTCTTTAAAATGAATGTATTTTGAGGGGCAAAAATAATATTTAATCAGATGACTCCTTATAAAGGCAAACCACACTTCATCTTATTCAGAATCTTTCTAAGAACGCTGTTGATATGTTAATTTTTTTGCAACTCTTTGCATAATAAATAATTTATTTTATAGATTTACCCTCTAATTTTTTTCATAAATAAAAAAGAAAATAGCAAGATATTTTTTTTTTGAAAGGTTATGACTGATCAAGGATATTTTGGGGTAATTGCCGGAAAATTGGCTGACTCTAAGCAAATAACTGACAAACAGTTCAGTAAAATTCCTGATATGATCAGGAACTCCTTTAAGAGGGTCAATTCCATCCTGGATATTGAGGATAAATTTGAATATGAAATTATCCGGATGGATGAATTTCTGGCTAAAACCAGTAATCCGGGAACCGTTATTTCCAGGATTATGATGTTAATGAGTGCTTATCGTTCTATCTCCGGGGCGGAGCTGGGGATCAAGACGGAGCTGATAGTATCCGTCGGAATTGGCCCGGTGGAGTACATGCAGCATCAGCTGAGAGAATCAGATGGAAGTGCCTTCCGGCTCGCCATTAATGGTTTGAACAGATTGAAGCGATCCCAGCGTATCATAATCAGTACTGAAGATGAGAACATAACGGATGAATTTAAAGTCACCTGTGGTTTCATGGATATCCTGATACGGGAATGGTCGGATGAGCAGGCAGAGGCGCTTTTTCTGAAACTGACCGGTAACAACCAGGTACAGATCAGTGAAAAATTGGGAATATCCCAGCCGGCAGTTAACAGGCGGTTGAAAGCCGCTCATTCAGATACAACTGAACGGTTTATCAAAAGGACTGTTCGCCTTTTAAGTTAACTATTTTAATCTTTTGCCGATGAGATCCTATCACTGGATAACACTCACAATAGTTCTGGCAATTTTGTTCTGGTATGTTTACCGTACGGGAGATGCAGATCCGCGCATCGAAAAAAATATTGATCTCAACTGGAAATTTACTGATTCCGATACGGTAAATGCCTTTAAACCGGAATTTAATGACTCCGAATGGAAATTTGTAACGCTTCCGCACGACTGGATGATTGAACAAAAGGTTGAAAAAAACACTCCTTCAGGAAAAGCGGGTGGATTTTATCCCCCGGGAATTGGATGGTACAGAAAATCCCTTGACCTGAGTCATTATAAGGACAAAAACCAGTTCTATATTCTTTTCGAGGGTGTTTATATGAATGCTGATGTGTATTTCAACGGAGCATATCTTGGAAAACAGATAAATGGATACACCAGTTTCTATCATGATGTATCTGAACTGGTGAGAAAAGATACCATCAACATAATCGCTGTAAGAACAGATTGCAGTAAATTGCCTGTGGACAGATGGTACTCGGGAGGCGGACTGTACAGGCATGTAAAGCTGATCGCCACAGACAGAATCCACGTACCGGTCTGGAGTTACCATATTCATTCTGAGATAGAAAATTCAGGGTCAGCAGAATTGCAGATGGCAATAGATGTATTTAATAACTCAAACAGGCAGGACCGCTTCAATGTTATCTGCGAAATCATCAGTCCGGCAGGAAAAGTTGTAGCCAGGGGTAAACAGTCCGCCTCCCTGAAACCGGGTGAAATCAATTCTGTCGAACAGACTTTTGTTATCAAGGAACCGGATTTATGGTCTCCTGATGAGCCATGTTTGTACAAAATTAAGTGCAGCCTGAAGAAAAACGGGACTTTGCACGACCGCATTGAATTAAATCATGGCATCCGCTCCATTGTCTTTGATCCTCAGAAGGGATTGGTTGTGAACGGAAATAAAGTCATCATGAAAGGGGTCTGCCTGCATCATGATGGCGGAGAATTGGGCTCAGCCATCACTGAAGCAGGATGGGAAAGGAGGTTTAAGATTCTCAAACAGCTTGGGGTTAATTCCATCAGATTTGCCCATAACCCCCATGCTCCCGGAGTACTGGACCTTTGTGACAGGATGGGATTTCTTGTGGTGAATGAGATGTATGATAAATGGGAAATGGCATGGAATGATGCGGGTCCGGTTGTTCAATTCGCTGATACCTGGAAAAAAGACCTTGAGAACTTTATCAAAAGAGACAGGAACCATCCATCTGTGGTTCTCTGGAGCGTCGGAAACGAAGTGACTGAACAGAGATTTGATCCCGAGAAAGGCAGACAATGGTATAAATCATTGATCGAACTGACGCGATCGCTTGATCCTTTTCGTGAGGTTACCTGTGCCATGCATCCCGGATATGCGGAACAGGGTGATGAGATTCCTTCATCGATGATCCATCTCTCCAATATTGTGGCTTACAACTACAGGACCAAATATTTTGCTGAATGGCAAAAGGATTTTCCTGATAAGGTATTTATCGCAAGCGAAACCATGCCGTACCGATCGGAAAAACCGGAAGATTATCACAATATCAGCTTTCAGACCAATTCATGGTTTTACCTGCCGGAAAACAGCGCGGGACAATTCATCTGGGCAGGTATCGACTATCTTGGAGAATCCATGGATTGGCCCGACAGGGGATTCAAACACGGCATTTTGAAAACGAATGGATTTCTCAAACCAATATCGTATTTCGTAAAAAGCATTTACAGCGAGGAACCAATGGTAAAAATAACGGTTCTGGATTCCTTGTGTGCAGACTCACTGAATAATCTGGATCACTGGCAGGTTAAATGGACTTCTCCTCCACTGGTTGATCACTGGACTTTTGAAGACATTGGTTCTATGAAGAACCTGGTTATTTTTACCAATTGCGACGGCGTGGAGCTTTCCTTAAATGATCAAGTTATTGATACGCTTTACAAAAAATCGTTCAGTGACGGTGTTATTCAGAAAAAAATACCATTTGAACCCGGGATACTTTCTGCGAAAGCTTTCCGGTATACTAAAAATGAGGGAAAGGATATTGCCGGAGATACGCTGATTACAGCCGGGGAACCCTATGCCATAAGAATGGATCCTGATAAATATGCGGTCAAAGCCGACGGTACAGATATGATCCATATCACCACAAAAATCGTTGACAGTATCGGAATCCTGACACCCCGTTCAAACCATCTGGTAAATTATGTTCTTGAAGGTCCGGGGCAACTTAGGGTTATTGATAACGGGGATCTTTCAGACCTTACCCGCTATGGATTATTTTCAAAGGAAGTTCGAAACGGGAACCACCTGGTCATCATCAGGGCAGGAAATGAACCGGGCGATCTTATAATCAGTGCGAATGCCGAGGGACTGAATCCTGCGGTCGTAAAAATTGTATCGGAATAAAACCAGTATGCCAGACAGGGAAATGGCTCCTTATAATAATGGAGACCAACGGTCTGTGTGGAAAAGAAGAGTGATTGTGAGGATGAGAAAAGAGGAACGTATTCTTAATTATTGATTCAGATATTGTTCCATTCCAGCGTTGAGTTCAAACGTTCCACCACTTCCCCGCTGATAATTTTATAGCGCTCAATCCGGTTATTTTCCAAATCCAGATCATCAATTACAAAATTGTATCCAGGAAATTTTTCTGATTGTTTGACAATCTCCTCAATAACATTTTCAGTAGATTCAAGGTTGATGGTAGCGGAATAGACCGAATTGTATTTATCCTTAAATACGTAATCCGTATGGCGTTCCATGCCAAAAGCATAATGCACGTCCAGCTGTTTATCTTCAGGAATCTTCTCCACGGAACGTATTGTTAAAATTCTCATTTTTTATGAAAAATAAGACATTGCATTGAAAAGATCACTATCGGGGTCAGCAAATTATTAACACGCCACTAAGCACATGAAATGCTTAAAATGCGCCGCACAATATTCTAATTCCTCAGGACAGGGAAGAGATCCCGGTTTCGGGAGCAGGTTCGATTTTTTTCTAAGCTTTTGCCGGTGAGGTTTTTATGCCGATTCTGAATGTTGATCCTTTGCCGCTTCTGCTGGTAAATTTTATCCAGCCTTTATTGGCTTCAATTATCTCTTGGCACAGTTTTAATCCCAACCCGGATCCCTTTTCATGATTGGTGCCATCCGTTGAGTAGTTTTCTCCGGGGTTAAAAATTTTAGCCTGTAATTTTTCAGGAATCCCTATGCCTGTATCTTTTATTTCAAGAATCAGTTCATTGTTTTCCGTTTCTTCTATGGCACGGATTGAAATCGTTCCGCCATGCGGAGTAAATTTTATTGCATTGCTTAGCAGATTACGAACCACAATCAACAGCTGATCGCGGTCAATCCACACCTCGTGATCCAGATTTTCCTTAATAACGACGTTCAGTGATTTTTCCCTGATTCCCAGGCCCATCACCTCCAGGCATTCTCCGATTATATTCTGCAGCTTTATCATGTCTGGTTTTGGTTCGAGATTGCCAACCTGGGTCCGTCCCCAGAGCATCAGGTTTTCAAGCAGGTCATAAGTTTTATGCGCTGTTGAGGAGAGCAATTTCAGCATCTCATCCCGGTCCTTCTTATTCAGACTTTTCTCCTCGTTCAGCAATTCAAGCCCCTGCCGGATATAACCGATAGGCCCCCTGATATCATGTCCGATGATGGAGAATAACCTGTTACGTGATAGTATTGCCCTGGACATCGCATTGTTGGAAATCTCAAGTGCTTCCCTTTGCTTTTCAAGCCTTAGGGAACTTTTCTCCAGTTCTGAGGTTCTTTCTCTTATCAGCATCTCAAGGTTCTCGTTGACCTTTTGTATTTCAGCAGATAAGGATTCGGTTCTGGAAATAAGTCTGACGGATTTTGCTGCAAAGATATAGGCGTAAATTAACAGATAAGCCAACATGCCATATCTGGTCAGGTCTTCCGTTTCAACCATGTTGCTCATATTTAACATATCATGGAACAGTCCGGCAACCAGAATGAAAATGGCAACGGTAAAGGTGGGCGCAAAGGTCCTTCCTCTGACCGACGCTTCGACCAGAACGTGAAAAAGTACCAGGACAACTACCAGAAAGAAAAGCAGATAAAACAGGATTGTATAAGAGAAAATATTCAGCGGTGTAAAGATTACGACGAAAATAAAAACAATACTGATGAGGGCCAGAATCCTGAGCCATGTTTTTCTGAATTCAACAGGAAACATTGAATGAATCATCAGTAAGATAACCGGAACAAGCAAATAAATACTCAAAAATTCCAGCCGAAACCTTGCTGTACCGGAAATCAGCAAATTTTGAAAAATAGCTATCTCGTCAACAATCAGGATCCTGAAGACCATCAGAATGCAAAGGATTGAAAAATAGAACCGGTACTGTTCGAAGCTCATTAAGAAGATTATCAGAAAATAGATCCCGATAATGAGGAAAATCCCTATCAGGAGAAAACTGATATTTGACTTTTTAACACCTTTATCTATTATTTGATCAGGAAGCCCCATGACAATTCTTCCAGTAATGCCGCCTGTCCTGTAATCAAAATTTGAAACCTGCACAATTAAATCAATTTCTTTGCTGCTGAGGGATGCTTTTATCATAGGGGAACGCACCCGGATGACAGTTTGATATTTATTTGCTGCAGGAAAGCCAACGTTCCCAATTTTATTGCCATTTATGTACCACGCCGAACTGGAAAGAACATCGTTAATTTCAAATCCCATCTGATCAATACCGGGGGGCAAAAGAATAGTCAGTCTGTAGGTTCCATAGCCGGTTCGTTCAATGGGCAGTCCGCTTTTTTTGTAATGACTCCAGGGGTTCGGTACTTTTAGAAAAATTCGGTCATTTTCGTATTTTTCAAACTCTTCCGCCAGCAGCCTGTTCCAGTAAAACGCCCACTCACCTTTCAGCGTAACAGGTCCGTCCGTAACAAAATTATAGTTACTTAAATCGAGTAGTCCACCTGATATAGATGGCCTATCAATTGCCGATAGTGTTTGAAGGCAGAATAGAAATGAGAATGACAGGTATATTATTTGCTTATTAAGCATGACCTATTCAAAACATTCAAAGATAAATCCAATTTCTCAGAAGTCATCATTCAAGGCAAAAACTGGTTTCCTGTTTATCCACCTTCCCCTTGTAAAGTCAGGAAATTCCTGTGGTTCGCCATTATTTTGGATTGATTTCTCCGAAAGAGGGGTTATAGCGCTCCATGCTGCAGCATCGTATGCATCAAGCGGCGCTTCCATCCTTCCTTTGACTATTTCCACAAATGCATGATCAATGAAAAAGTCCATTCCTCCGTGCCCGGTCTCACTGGCAACCTCTCCATATTTTTTCCAGAGGGGATGGTCGTATTTTTTCAGATATGGATCCATCTGTTCCCAGGTATCCGACGGACTGATTCCCTCGATATAAATTCTTTGCGTATGATGGTCAAATTCGGCAAGTCCTTTTAATCCCTGAACCCTGAATCCAAGAGAATAAGGTCTTGGCAGATTACAATCGTGCGTCACCAGGATCGATTCTCCCCTGGCCGTGGAAATTGTGGAAGTGACAATGTCTCCAAGCTTCCACTCAATATTTGAATTCGGATGATCAGGACCCCCTTTCGGATGATTCAGTATATAATCTTTAAGTCCCCGGGATTTGGTCGCGGTGGATGTTATAGAGAGAAACCTGTTTCCCCGGTTTATATTAAATATGGTGGCGACTGGTCCTGCTCCGTGAGTGGGATATAAATCCCCGTTCCTGTACATGGAGTGAAAGGTTCGCCATACCGCTTCAGAGAATCCTTTTTCCCCAAATTCCACGCCATTCCCATAAGGGGTCAGTCCATCATTGAACTTCACATTTCGAAGGTCATGCTGATATCCACACCGGGCATGTAATAATTCTCCGAATAAACCTTCCCTGACCATCTGAAGAACTGCCATGACATCCCGTCTGTAACAGACGTTCTCAAGTATCATTAAGGGGACCCCGGTCCTTTCATAAGTATTCACAAGGTCCCAGCATTCTTCAATGGTGGTTGCAGCAGAAACCTCCACCCCTGCATACTTGCCTGCATTCATGGTATCCACAGACATCCGTGTATGCCAGAGCCATGGTGTGGAGATAATTATCCCTTCAGGTTCTTCCAGATCCAACAGTGCGCGGTAAGCATAATCATCTCTGCAAAAAATCTTTGGCACTTTCCTTCCGGCTTCTTCAATCATGTTTTTTGCAATCTGAACTGCTTGCGGATCGACGTCACAAATAGCGCAAATATCCACATCCTTGCGGCTAAGAAGGTTATTCAGATGATCTCTTCCTCTCAGCCCCAAACCAATCAATCCTATTCGAACCTCCTTTTCAGAAACTGAGGACCTCAGAGCCGACGGAAATGATAATGCAGCCCCTGCCAGAGCTGCATTACGTATAAAAGTCCGCCTTTTCATATTATTGTTGTGTCTTCTCCCAATAATTATCGCCAGGCAAAACCGGCTTTAAAATGAAGCTGAATTCCACAGGCCCGGACCTCAAGGTATATTCCGGATGTGTCCTTGCACCCCATGAATCATCGCCTCCCACGCCCATTTGCATATAATCAATATTAAGAAAGACCTCTTTCCTTCTTATCAGGTCTGTAGTATGGTAACCGTCCCTCTTTTCCCGGTTCAGGTTATCCTGACTGTAATGCAGTACTGAAAAATCAAACAGCGGAGATCCGAGAACCATTAAACCGTAACCTTTATCGTCCTTCAGGACCAACCATCTTGTTTCAGTTTTATTGCCGTTCTCTTCCGGTGCTATGTAAGGTACATATTGTTCTTCTACAGTACTTTCATACAATCCGACAAAAGAAGCATGATTCCGGTCCCTGTAATTTTCATGGGGCCCTCTTCCGAAATATTCGATGGAATCATAGTCTTCTTGGAGAACCATCTGCACGCCAAACCTCGGAATCTCAGGAAAATCGTCGGATGCTGGATTGAAAGCCGTATTGATTAACAGTTCTCCCTTCCGGTTCAGACAATAGTCAATTTTATAATTCGAACGCGTTCCGGGATGCAGATATTCAGCGGTTACGACAACCATTCCTTCAACGTCGGACTGAAGAAGTGTCTGCAATTGCAGCTCCTGTCCAAAATGTTCCCACATGCCACACCGGCCTCTCATATTGTTGCCAAAATCATTTTCTGTCGGAGCGCGCCAAAAATTCGGCGTCGGACCTTCCTGCAGGAGGTCATTACCGTCGACACTGATACCAGAAATAAATCCCGACTGCTCATCGATAGAAACCCGGACATTTTTGGTCATCATCTGCATGACACCCTCTGACGAGCTGACAGAAATAGTTTCGGCTGCAGGTTTATTCCATGAATCAGCCGTTATCCTTTTAACCCTGCCGGGAGTCAATGAAAATTGTTCACGGGCCAGGATAAGATCTTTTGAGAGGGGTGACAGATCATGATTGAGTATTACGTTGAAATTAATAAAGTATTCCGATAAAGTCTTTCTAATATCCCGTGCAAAATCGATTTCAAAGATTTTACTCTCGCCGGGCGCTATATCCGGGGAATCAATTATTCCCTCATCAATAACCCTGCCCTGTGATTCGAGCGTCCAATGAATATCAAAATGGTCCAGGGATATAAAATCATATTTGTTCTTTATTAAAACTTTATTTTCCGTGAAAGGGACCGTTTCAAAACCAACCCCCTGGTAGACATGTTTAACCTCTGCGAGTCCGGGTTTTGGCGTTCGGTCTGGCCAAACCACACCATTCAGGCAGAATGTCCCGTCACTCGGCACATCTTCCGGCCCAAAATCACCTCCATAGGCCCAGTATTTTTCTCCGTTCTTATCAAATTGGGCAATTCCCTGATCAACCCAGTCCCATATAAATCCCCCCTGCAATTGATCAAACCGTTCGATGACGTCCCAATAATCTTTGAAATTACCGTTACTGTTGCCCATGGCATGGGAATACTCACACATGATCAAAGGTTTGTCGGGATGGCGCAAAGCATAATCAACCAGGTGGTGAATCCGGGAATACATCGGGCAGAAGATATCGGTATTTCTCCCGCTGGTTGCCCGTTCATACTGAACAGGCCTGGTCAGGTCCCGGCTCTTTATCCAATCGTAGGTGGCATCAAAACAGACGCCATCACCCGCTTCGTTACCAAGGGACCAGATGATTACCGAGGGATGATTCTTATCGCGCTCCACCATGCGAATGGTCCTGTCGAGATGGGATTTCCTGAATATGGGATTATTTCCAAGGGTCCGGCGGGGATTGTACCCCATGCCGTGTGATTCAATATTCGCTTCATCAATAACATAAAGCCCGTACTGGTCACATAATTTATACCAGAATGGATCATCAGGGTAATGACAGGTACGCACTGCATTGATATTATTCTGTTTCATCAGAAGAACATCCTGCTTCATGTCTTCCCGTGAAATAACATGCCCCGTAAATTCATTATGTTCATGACGGTTAACACCTTTGAGATGAACTGCCTTTCCATTAATTAGCAACTTTCCATATTTTATTTCAGAGCTTCTGAATCCCACGTCCGTTGAGATATACTCCTGAACATCTCCTTTCCCGTCGCTTAATTTAAGGATCAGCGTATACAGGTTGGGGATCTCTGCACTCCAGGTATCAACACCTTCAATAACCTGCTGGAAAAGAGCAGAGGCAGGTCCTTCCGTGTTTGTTTCAATCACAGCCGAACCCGACCAGAAAGGTGCTGCCGGATTTCCCTTTTTATATAACTCCGCCGTGAGCTCGTAGTCATTGATTGATCCGTTGAAGCTGTTCCAGACCTCCACATCCAGGTCTATCAAACCATCTTTGTATTCATTCAGGAGTCCCGCTTTGCAAAAGAAGTCCCGAATATAAACCTGCGGGCGGGCATGGAGGTAAACCTCTCTCTCTATCCCACTGATTCGCCAGAAATCCTGGCATTCGAGCCATGATCCATCCGACCATCTGTACACCTCCACAGCCAGCTTATTCCTGCCCTTTTTGATATAGGGGGTGATATTGAACTCGGCAGGGGTTTTACTGCCCTGACTGTATCCAACATTTTCTCCGTTTACCCAGAGGTAGAAAGCAGATTTAACCGCACCGAAATGAATAAAAACCTGTTTTCCATCCCACGACGGGGGAATTCTGAAGTCAGTAATAAATGACCCAACCGGGTTTTCATCCTCAGGCACTTCTGGCGGATTTGGATGTTTGGTCCATTCATAATCACTATTGACATAGATGGGAATTCCATAACCCTCCAGTTCCCAGTTTGAAGGCACCCTGATATCATCCCATTTCCTTGAGTTGAAAGAAGTTTTGTAAAAGTCTGCAGGTCTGGAGGCCGGATTGGGTGAATAGTAAAATTTCCATAATCCGTTCAGCGACATAACATTTCCCGATGCACGCTCCTCTCCGACAAAAGCAGTCTCAAAATCACTGAATGAGAAAAGGGTGGCATGTGGTTCTTCCCTGTTGATCTGGACGATATCCGGGTCCTGCCATTCCGGTAAGCTTTGTGAAAAGGAAGCCAATCCTGAAATCAGGGTAAAAATCATTAAAATCAGACGTGGTTTCATATTACAATTTATTTATTAAGGTGTGAATTACGCTGCAGAACCATATTTCTTTCATTTCCACAGGGGAACCGGATATAATCCCTGTTTGACAAGGTTCTGAATCATCCCGGTCACATGAGGCTTATCTTCCTGATAAGTTACCCCGAACCATGATTCAGGAGTACTTAAGACAGTCATACTTGCCGTTCCGCTGTTAATAAGATTATCGACCACCAGCGGGATGAACAGCTCGGCTTTGGGATTATCGATATTCTCATGAATAAACGACCTGAATTGATTTTCAATATGCTGAAAAAAATCAGGAGTGAATCCGAACAGATTCATTGATACCATTTCATCCGGATCCAGTGGGTTCCGTTTACCTTCATCAGTTTCATAAAAAATCTGATTGTTATCAACCAGAATCTTTGTGCGCTCGGTAATTTCCGTAAGATATCCATGTTCATCTACGCTGCAGATTCCCCTTGCCACCGATCCATACCGGGAGACTGTTTTGTCCAACTGAAATCCGACCATACAATATTGCCCGGGATGATCCCCGGATGTGTTTTTCAGGAACCTGTAAATTATCTCGTAAGACTTTCTTCCATAAAAATCATCAGCATTAATGACGGCAAAAGGTTCATCAATCACTTTCCTGGCCATTAAAACGGCATGAGCAGTACCCCACGGTTTCTTCCTGCTGTCTGGGACCTTAAAACCATCCGGCACATCATCAATTGATTGTAACACATAACCGACCTTCAATCCTGCAGGAAATCTCTTCAGATAGTTGTTATTAAAATCTTCTTCCATCTTCGGAGAAATTACAAAAACTATCTTCCCGAATCCTGCTCTCAGGGCATCGTAGATTGAGTAATCCGTTATGGTTTCTCCCGACGGCCCGAAAGAATCAGTTTGTTTCATACCTCCATAGCGGCTTCCCATACCGGCCGCAAGAACTAATAATGCAGGCTCCATTATTCAAATTATATTTATATAAAATTTAATCCCCGGAACTGAATTATTTCGTGACACAATTGAACAAAAATGTAAAACCTTTGAAGACAATATAAGTAATTATATCCCGAACTTAATAGATTTTCACGATATAAAATGCAATTTGCTTTCATAGTTTAATGCAATTAAAAAAATTAGACCGAAAAAAAGCACCTTCCGGGAGCAACCTCAGAATATCTTATCTGTCGGACATTCGTAAAAAACAAGCCCGGATTTTCTGAAATCCGGGCTATCCACCTGACCAGCTGCAAGAAATACTAACCCTAATTACATTTCTTATGAAAACAAAAACCTGCCAGGTAATATTATTATATCATTTATTGCATTTCATTGAACCTTCTGATAGAGGTATCCTGTATTCTCAAATTCTCCCCGAACCACCTCCTCGAACATTCCCCGTTCCGTTTGATCTGATTCTGAATAGCCCCTTGCAGAAAATTCCGACATCATGGTGTGCGCCAGAAATGTATTTCTTGCAACACCCACGGTTATTTCCCGACATTTAGGCAGAGCTCCGGAATCATTAATGGTTTTATAGATTCCCGCCTGCTCACAGAGCATCCTCAGATATTTATTAAATGTCGAAATACTCATCTGAGGAAATGCCTTCCCGTTTCGGAAGTACCTGTTCTCAAACTCCTTCAGTACCCTCCGGCTTCTGTTATCAAGTGGAATGGAACGGTTTCGCTTATGATCTGGCTGAACTATAATTCTATCCCTGACGATATCCTCTTTTTTTAAATTCTGAAGCTCTGAATATTTCAGGCCTGTATAACACATCAGGCAAAACAGATCACGGATTCTCTGCACTTTCCGGTCTGTTGTACTGAAAGACTCAATTTTCAATAACGCATCCTTGCTCAGGAATATCTTTTTGCTTTCCGAAAAGTCCTGCTCCCCGAGAATACTTTTAAACTCCCTGAAATCTTTGAAAATATTATAGCCTTTATCGGCTGACCAGTTCAGGAACATTACCAGTATGTTAACCGCCTTGATGGTTGTATTACGACTGTTCCCCTTATCCCGGTAAAACTCCACGAAAAGATCCAGGAATTTTCGATCTATCCGGTTAAAAGAGAGGGGATAATCATTTACCACCTCAAACTCTCGAAGCTGTTTATAGATTGTTCGGACGGAGTTATAGGTTGAATATTTCCATTTTTGTCCGGCTTCACGCATATACTGGTAGAACAGATCAAAAAAACTCATGGAAACTCCGGGGCTGAGTTTCCTGAATAAATTGCGAAACTCAGTTATCCCCGGATCTCCAGACAGGCTTGCCATCGCATTCCAGGTTGCGAAGGCAGTTTTCTCCAGCGAATCAAGTTTCAGATTGAGAACAACTGAATCCCGGTGTTCTTCTCTTACTCTCTGCCTGACAGGGTCCCACCACTCCATATCGGTTTTAATCCCTGTACTCATACCTATTCGATTGCCGTTAAAGGAGATGACCATGAACACCGGTCTGTCTTTCCTGAGCAGAGTTCCTTCTGCACCTCTGCGCTTCTCAATATGAAACCGCACTTTCATCTTTCCCCAAGTTATCTCAAAAAAACTTTGATGGTAAATAAATTATCAACAACGCATCCTCTCTCAGCGACACCTTTTACCGGTACGATTGTTTTATTTGCTACATTTGACTGCCCGGTCCTCCGGATCTCCTTTATAACCATGAATCGTACCATCAAAGTTACCGGTGATGGGTCTCACACCCTGTTCAACAATGACCTCCGGGAACCCTACCATTCCATCAACGGGGCCATTGCAGAATCGATGCATGTGTTTATAAGACATGGCTTGAATGCCTGCACAAAATCAAAAATCAGGATTCTTGAGATAGGTTTCGGTACAGGTTTGAATATGCTGCTTACCCTGATTCAATCTGAAACCCGGAACATAAAGATATACTACCAGTCTGTTGACAAATATCCTCTTGAATCCTTTGAATACTCTTCCTTAAACTATCCCGACATTCTCGGAGAACACTACAGGGAAATTTTCCTCCGGGCACACGAATGCGAATGGGAGACAAAGGTTACTCTGAGTAAGAATTTCACGCTTTATAAAGAGCGAACCGATTTCAGGGGGATTCATCCGGACGGGAAATACAATATTGTCTACTATGATGCATTTGCACCTGATAAGCAGCCTGAATTATGGGATTTGCATATTTTCAGGATGATCTACGACTCAATGGTTACAGGAGGAATATGGGTAAGCTATACCTCCAAAGGCACCGTACAACGCAATCTGAAATCCGCCGGATTTAAAGTAGAAAAGCTTCCCGGGCCTCCCGGCAAAAGGGAAATGTTAAGGGCCCTGAAAATATCTTAGCGGATAATGAAATAATTCTATTAACTTCGCGCCTGTTTAAAACAAATTAAATTCTTCAGAAATTATGAACAATAAAAGTATTATCTCGCTGGTTCTCGTAGCAGTTGTTTCACTGGTAGCGGGGTACCTCATTGCCTTTATGATTCACTCTGTAAAGCCGGAGAACCGGGTTTCCATGAATAACGAAACAGACTCACTGAGTTATTTCCTGGGACTTAATTTAGGTTATTCCCTGCAGCAAATGCAGATGGAGGACCTGGACGCCTCTCTCATTGCTTCTGGAATCAAGCAGGTTACTACCGACAGTTCTTCTTTTGATCAGATGATGGCCCAGAGCGTATTCATGCAACTGCAGAATACCATTCAGGAAAGGCAGGCAATGGAAGAGATTGAGAAGGGAACCGCTTTTCTTGCTGAAAATGCAGAAAGGGAGGAAGTTATCTCAACAGAATCCGGTTTGCAGTACGAAATCCTATTCGAAGGAAGTGGGGAAAGGCCTGCAGATACATCCACTGTTACCGTTCATTATAAAGGGACCCTGCTGGACGGGACTGTATTTGACAGCAGTTATGACCGTGATGAGCCCGAAACATTCCGGCTTGACAGGGTGATTCCCGGATGGACCGAAGGAGTCCAACTCATGCCTGTCGGTTCCAAATATAAATTTTATATTCCCTCCAATCTTGGCTACGGTCAGCGCGGTGGAGGAAGTATTCCTCCGAACTCACTTCTGATCTTTGAAGTTGAGCTGCTTTCATTCGAATAGAATCAGGTGTCAGAAATTAAAAAACAGGTTAGTTAACTAACCTGTTTTTTTACAATCATAGGTTTACGGGATGGGCTATTCTTCAATTGAAAACAATCTTAACATGAACCAAGGTCTTATCTGAAATATCTACCTTTGTTCGGGCAACCCTAATTATTAAAAGTACTTTACACCATGAGCTTCGAGGTTACAGGCATTATTAAAGAAATATTCGAAACACAACACGTTTCCGACCGCTTCCGGAAAAGGGAATTTGTAATTGAGATCAGGGAATCCACAAACACAGGAACTGAATTTGTAGATTACATCAAATTCCAGGCAACCCAGGAAAGATGTGCTCTTCTCGACCAGTTAAAAACCAATGACCCGGTAAAGATTGGCTTTAATCTCAGAGGACGCAAATGGGAAAAAGACGGGCGTATCTCGTATTTTACCAACCTGGATGCCTGGCGGATTGAGAAAGTGCATTCTGAATCTCCCTTAAAATCTGAAGATCTGAGTGAATCCGTTCCGGATGTGCCATTTCCAGAAGAACCTCCCCAATCTGATCCGGGATTCGATGATTTGCCGTTTTAGAATGAAAACAAAAAACAAACCCTAATTACTAAAAAAACAGCAAAACATTTTAACACCCCGAGATCAATGGTTCTGAACTCTGACAGCACGATTGTTAGTCCCGGCACCTTTTCGCTCCTGATATTTTACCATTTCAACCGGTAAAATAAATCCAACGGTAGATCCATTCAATGCATTATCCTCCAGGATCAATTCTCCTCCCATCTTTTCAACCAGACCCCTGGCCAGGGAGTATCCCAGGCCTATGGCGTCCGAACTGTTGAACCACTCTTCCCCGGTATTATTATTTTCAAAGACCTTTTTTACTCTCTCCAGAATCAGCGTTCCGCCGTCATCCTTGACAGAGAACACCATGTGATTTTTATCAAGCAGGGCGGCCCCAATCTCAACCACCCCCTTTGTTTTAAGCGCCAGGGCATTACCTATCAAACAATTAAGTGCTCTTGAAAGGCGCTGCCCATCAGCTATAATCTTTACCGATTTCAATGAATCACGAACATTGAGCAGTAAGGCAACCCTGTCTTTGTTTGGTCTGTTAGGATCAAGATGATAGAAATCAAAAAGATCCTTAAGCAGATCGTATATCAGGACCTCCTCTTTTTTAAGCTGAAGGTTGCCTGTTTCAAACAGGGTCAGATCAATCAGATTATCCAATAAATTTAAGAGCGAATTGCTGTTGCGCGTAATATGATCAATATACTCTGCACGCTGACTGTTATTAACCTCGTCGTCTCCCAGGAGATGAGAGAACCCGATTATGGCATTCATCGGCGTTCTGATCTCGTGGGATATATTTGAGAGGAATCGGGTTTTTACCCTGGTCCCATCAGACTGAAATTGCTTCAGGGTACCCTCCAGCCAGAGAATCTTTTTTTCCAACTGGCGGGTATAGTCCATCAACTCATCATATGTCGGTTTCTCTCTCATTTCAGTCAGATACAACAGCTTAACAATTATGGATCCGTTCAGTTTTGTTTAAATTTGCCCCCTAGCGCTGCATTTTTTTGAGGATCTTGAAGGCCTCATCCTTATAATAGCTGCTGCTGGAAGCGATCCGGGCAAACTGCCGGCGGGCGCGATCGGTCTCATTGGTTGCAAGAAAGCATAATCCAAGATACCATTCAGCTTTTTCAAGAAACATGTTATCATGCTGTTCGATAACCTTGTTGAACGATGTACTGGCCTTGTCGTACTGGTCTGTTTCCATATAGGCAATCCCTGAATACAACGATGCATCCATTTTACCGGAGTTCGCCTCAAGAACCTTCTCGTAATAGAAGATGGCCTGTTCATAATCCTTCAGCAGATAATACCTTGATGCCTGCTGCATCAGCAGCTCCTCGGTTGCCACATTCATGTTGATATTGGCGTCCTGTGCACGGTTGGTAAGAACCAGCTCGTAGGGCTTCATATATTTCTTGAACAGATCCTTGTTTGACAATGGTCTGCCAAGAATCGTTGCGAGTCCTATGGCCACCAGCAGTGCCAGGGCCGCGGATGCGGCATAATGCCAGGGTCTTGTAAAACGAAGAAATTTCCTCCCCGTTTCACTTCTGTGGTTTTCATTTCTCAGGTCCGTAAGCTGTGCACGGAAATCCAATACATCGGTATCGGCTATGGCTTCATCAACCTCCTGGAAAAGGTTAAGGTCTGCCAATAATTCCGGACTGGCCTCCAGATCCTGTTCAAACTGGATCATCTCTTTCTCTGAAAGCTCATGGTCCAGATACTTCTGAATAATGTGCCTGTCGTTTTTCATATCAATAAAAAGTATTTAGTTATTTCAAAGAATCCAGATAAAGCTGCAGATGCAGTAAACCTGCATCATCGCTCAACTGTTTTCCCGGTGTCCGCATGCACGCCTGCATTCTTCCAGGTCTGACATATAATTCCTTATATGTCCGGATTCAGGGAATCTGCAATCTGCTTATCCCGCCCGCCTGAATCACCATTCTCCATTTAAACCGGTGAATCCTGCGGAAATATCCTGTATCTTTTGCGGCAAAGCCGTCTTTTTGTCTCTACCAGTAAAATTTAAATGCCTGATCAAAGAATTACTTCATCGGAGGAATGATTAAATCTCCACCCTTTTCAATAGACATACCTCCTTTTAAATAATTCATCTCATTTTTTGACATAGCATCTTCTGCAAAAAAATTCAGATTTAATGTTCTCATGACTTCCAGTAATTAGGGTTTAACTTAAATGTGTTTGTTGATTGTTTTCACACATTAATTCCCGGAAGTCCCAAAACGTTACCCGGATTTTGCAACTTTTTTTATTGATATATCGTAAAACCTTAACAATTAGTATTTTGAATTAATGTTTTTTTTTGAATCCTTAAAAAAAAATCTTGGATGCTATTCGAATTTTTAGTTCATTTATACAAACATTTCCGGTATGATTCGTCCCCCTAACATATGGATGCTCTCCGCCATGGCCGTTCTGTTGAATGTGTTCTCCCATGGACACGGTCAAACCACAGAAGAGACCATTGAAGACTTAATTTATAAGTACCAGGTTAAAGGATATGATTTTCTCACTCAAGAAAAAAATCTTGACAGTGCTGAATATTACTATACTAAAGCATTGGACTTACAAATAGCTTCAAATGGGAAGAAAACAGAAAAAGCCGCAGTTATCTTAGTAAACTTAGCGACAGTGTTCAAAAGAAAATATGATTATAAGAATTCATTTGAATGTTCAAACGAAGCAGAATCTATTCTAAAAGAAATTGATCCAGAAAGTATTTACTTTGGATTTATTTACCACAACATTGGTAATTATTATTATAGAAGACAAGATTTAATAGAAGCAAAAAGATATTTTGAATATACTTTAGACTGGTTTAAAAAACTGGATTACTACCAGAATGAACATTTCTATCAAGCATTTGTAAATTATATTGACCTGTTATTTAAAATAAATGAAAGTGAATTAGCAGAGGAATTATTAAATAATTATGATATAAAGAATTTGGCAACAGATAATCTCACATTGCTGGATTATTTAATATTATACGCGGAAGTTTATCTTCGACTCTCTCAAACAGATAAAGCAATTGAAAATCTGAGGCAAGCTGAAAGAATATTAAATTCAAAGAAAATAACTAAATCAATTTATTATACAACATATTATTACACTACATTAATAAGTACATTAATTATGGTTAATGATTTTGAAAACGCTAATGAACAAGTGCAAAAAGCATTAGCCTATTTTGAAACAGTTCCAGAAAATTCCAATGATACAAAATCTAAAAAAGCAAACATATATTATATTTTTAGTTATCTTAAATTTCTTCAGGAGGAATATGAACGCTCTTTGGAAATTGCAGATTTAGGTTTAAATTTATTCAAAGAGGTATATAGTCAAACGGATTTAGTCAATAAAGTCCATATTTTAAGTTCAATAGAAATCATTACTCATTTAAATCTGCTGAAGAGTAGAACTTATTACAAGCTCTACGAAAAAACATATGACCTTTCTTCTCTCTTATCATCTTACAACAATTACGGAGAAACCATCGATCTTCTAAATAAGCAGAAGCTGGCCATGCAGAATGAGGGAAGCAAGTTTCTGGCAACAGAGAATCTCCTGGATGTATATCTTGAGGCAATCAATATTGCACGGATTTTATATCATGAGACCTCTGATATTTCGCATCTTGAAGCATCATTCCGGTTCGCTGAATCAAGTAAATCCTTTGCCCTTCTTTCGGAGATCAGGAAGGTGGAAGCCATGCAATTCGCCGGACTTCCCGAAAATATCAAGGAGAAGGATGAGCAACTGACCCGTGAGATTCAGGCATATGAAAAGATCCTGTACGAAGAGGAAAACAAGGAAAATCCCGACAGCATGGTCATTTTGAATACAAAAGATAAGATTTTTCACCTCAGAAACAGCTACAATGATTTACTGCAAACCATCGAACACAATTATGCCAATTACTACAACCTGAAATACGATCCGCATTTCGTTACCATCGGGGAAATACAAAACAATTTGAAGTCCAACCAGACTCTTGTGGAGTACGTTCTTCTGGACACAGCATTGATTACCTTTGTCATTGAAAAGGATTTTGCGAAAATCCTGTCTCAGGAAATAGATCCGCAGTTTCCGGAGGAGTGTCTCGAATTCTACAATGTCATCCATAAGCAGGACTTCAGCAATGGGGCCCACAAAACCTACCGGAATTTTGTTACGCTTGGCCAGAAGTTTTACAAGATTCTGGTGGAGCCGGTTCTGAAAACAACAGACAACAAGAACCTGATTGTTATTCCCGACGGACCCATTACCTATCTGCCTTTTGAAGCATTCCTGACCGAAGGAGCCGATCCCGAGTATATCGATTATATGGATCTGGAATATCTCATTTATGATCTTTCCATAGGATACTCCCATTCCTCGACCCTGCTCTATACCGAGCGTTTTAAAACCAAGGCACCGGAAAACAAAGTCCTGGCTTTCGCCCCTCACTATGAGGATTTATTGGATGTAATAGACCCCGCTTCCTGGAACCGACAGTCGAACCCGGATTTCCTCCTGCCACTCCCCGGAGTGATTCAGGAGGTTGAAAAAATCGAGTTAATGGTCCCGTCGAAGGCTTTTTACAGGGAAGAGGCCACCGAGAAGAACTTCAAGGAGAATTGCTCCGATTACAATATTCTCCATCTGGCCATGCATACGCGCATGAATGATAATGATCCGATGATGTCAAACCTCGTTTTTTCGCAAACGGAGGATACTCTGAATGACAACCGGCTTTATGCATACGAGATATATAATTTGCAGCTGAATGCCACGATGTCCGTTCTCAGTTCATGTTCGAGCGGCTACGGGAACATGATGCGGGGTGAAGGAATGATGAGCCTGGCCCGGGGATTTATCTATGCCGGATGTCCCAGCATTATCATGACCCTCTGGCAGGTATCCGACAACTCCAGCGCTGAATTAATGACCTCTTTCTATAAATTCCTCAGAAAAGGCAAGAACAAACAGGAAGCGCTCCGCCTGGCCAAGTTAAATTACCTTAAGGGTGCCGACGATCTGAAATCCAACCCCTATTTCTGGTCCGGATTCGTTGGCATTGGAGACAATTCTCCCGTCTTCAGGAGATTGAATATGTATTACTGGGGGTTCCTGGCATCAGGACTTGTAATGATTATTGCGGGGATACAATTCTATTCCTACTGGCAGAAAAGAAAACGGAGGACCAGCCAGGATTAGTCTTCAACCATCGCCCTGTAATCCTTGTCTGCCTTAATCTGATTGACCAGAAAATCCTTGCAGAAGTGGCGCCTTTTCCTGACATATCCTTCACTCCTGAATCCCAGGCGCTCTGCAATCTCCCTGGCATTGATGTTCTGGGCGGTTAATTTCAGGATGGACTGACAATCCTCGGGAATCTTGAGAAGGTTGCGCTGATAGATAGCCATCCTAAGGTCCTTATCCTGAACCGGCGAAGGTTCCTCAAATTCAATCCGCTCCTCCATATCGCGATTTAACGGATCGATATGTATCTTTTTGATCTGCCTGAGGTGCTTCAGCCAGAGTAGCCGGGATATGGAATACATATAGGTGTTAAATGCACAATCAAGCCTGAAATCAGCTTCGTCCCTGAGTTTCTTGTAAACAATAATCAGTGCCTCCTGGAATATGTCCTCAGCATCATTTGAAGAACCAGCATTGTTTATAACAAGCTGTTTGACAGAATTAAAAGCGTTTTTATAGATGTATTGAAGAACACGGTTATCCCGTTTTCTGAGACCCTTTATAATATCATCGTCTGACAAACGCTTCACCCGTAGAGAAATGATGGTTGTTTATAGATTGATTTACAATCCATATTAACGAACAAATATAAACATTATGTCGAAGCCTCGGTATAACTGACAAAATTCTGTTGATTAATTTATAATTTGGGGTGAATTAACAAATTTTGCAGTCATGATTGAAGAATGGATACTGAATTACAAAGCATTTTTTATCAGGATGGGGCTTTCGGAAAAATGGGATGAGAGCATTTCAACCATTCCCCCCTGTGCCCTGGTTTCAGAATCATTCAGTAACTGGATCGGAATCTAAGGATCGGGAGGCAGACGCATTAAAATTTCCATCAATATTGATATGAAAAGTGTCAGATTCCTTGATGATCACCTAACTGAGAAGTTTAAAAACTTCGACCTGCGGGTTATACCGAACCCTTCCGGGGATGATCTCCGGAATATTAAAATTTCATCTGATTGAAAGTATTTTATTTATGTATGTTTCAAATCATTTATTTTTTTATTTTATTTCTTCAAATTGCAATTGAATTCGTAAAGAATTTAAAACATAAATCATAATCTGAATCCTGAAATTATGGAAGAGAAAATACAGATCGACAGCCTCGACAGGAAAATCCTGTCGTTGATCACTGCAAATGCGCGTATTCCTTATCTCGAGGTGGCGAGGGAGTGCAATGTATCAGGCGCGGCCATTCATCAAAGAATCCAGCGTCTGGCCAGGCTGGGCATCATCACAGGGTCGGAATTCATATTGAATCCGAAAAAAATCGGATTCCACACCTGTGCTTACGTTGGTATCTTCCTGGATAGTGCCAGCCTCTACCCCAAGGTAGTGAAGAAGCTTGAAGAGATAAAGGAGATCACTCAATGCCATTATATCACCGGCAATTACTCCATATTCATAAAAATTTACACCCGTGACAATGAAGATTTGAAGCATCTTCTTGTGGATAAGGTTCAGGCCATCCCCGGGATCTCCCGGACGGAGACATTCATATCTCTCGAAGAGAGTTTTAACCGCCAGCTTCCCCTGGAGTGATCCTGGTTCTCTGCCTGACCACTTCGAACAGGAGAATGCCGGCCGCAACCGAAACATTAAGGGATTCGATGGTTCCCTTCAAAGGTATGGATACTAAATCATCGGACTGCCTCATCAACGTGTCCGATATACCACTGTCTTCCGATCCCATGATAATGGCAAGCGGGCCTTCCATCTGCATCTGATAGATTGTCACAGGTGCCTTTTCAGATGCAGCCACGATCTTAAGCCCGCTGTTCTTCAGATATTTCACTGCATCTGCGAGATTATCGTACCGACAAACGGGAATTTTATGAAGGGCCCCGGCGGAAGTTTTAACTGCATCCGCATTGATCATGGCAGAACCGCGCGCAGGAATAACAATTGCATGCACTCCCGCACATTCGGCAGTTCTGGCAATGGCTCCGAAATTTCTGACATCCGAAATCCTGTCCAGAACAAGAATAAGAGGATTCTCCCCGCTCTCGTAAATTCCCGGAACCAGGCTCGTGAGGTCACTGTAGGAAACCTCCGAAAGGTAGGCAATGACGCCCTGGTGATTTTTCCTGGTAATCCTGTTTAACCTTTCGAGCGGCACATATTGAATAACGCTTCGCTTTTCCCTGAGGTTCCTGATCATCTCCCGGAAAACAGGAGTGCCCTGTCCCTCTTTTACAAGCACCTTGTCCAGTTCCTTTCCAGCCTCCAGGGCTTCCATAACAGCCCGGATCCCGAAAATCATATGTTGTTGCTGTTTCATCACCTGATCAGAGGCTATAAATCCTGCCTTTTCGCCAGGAACTAACCGCCTCATTCCAGAAGGTCATTGTTTCGGGGGTTCGTTTCCAGACAAAATAGTCGCTGGTATATTTATTTTGCTGACGTTCAAACACAAACTCCACTGTTTTGCTTTTGCGCCTGGAAAAATAGAACCAACACTCCACCCCGCCGGTCATCAGAATTCTGTTAGGGGGTCCGAAGAGAATAAAAATCATCCCCATATCGGTCTTCCAGCCTTCCTTGCATGAGGTGAAATAGAGATTGGAGTAGAGTACACGGTTGTAATACACCCGGATCAGTTCCCGCGATCGTTCAATACTGTTCCCACGTGCCAGCCAGAAATCATCAACCGCCAGCTTCCTGTTTGGCTCCCTGCGTAAATCCCTGTACTCGGCAAGAGTGGAGAGGTAAAAGATGGGTTCCAGCATTTCAGCTTCTCTCTTAATCGCAGGAAAATCGGGTCCGAAATTGTGAAGGGTCAGTCCGGCTTTGCGCTCCGGATCAACCGTGATAAAATACATTCCTGTATTGATCAGGGAATAATCGATGGTATCGGCGAGCGGCAAAATGAAAAGTGTATCCGGGGTATGCTGCATCGTATAATCGGTGGTAGCGGTTATCGGAGGACGCGGCAATTCAAAATCGGCTTTATAATACTCGATAAAAACCGTATCAAAGGAGGGATCATTAAATTCAAGGAAGAATGATTCACCAGGCTTCAGAAACCGCAGAAACTTCGGATATCCGGTCTCCTTTGAAATAACCTTGAAATTCTGGGCACTGAAAGGACCGGATTTATCGATAAAAATATAATCCCTTCCAAAACTGCCCCTCTGAAGATCCTGGGTCTCTATATCCATAAGATACTTTTCTCCTGCAATAAGCGGAATATTCAATGAGGCGAGAAAGGCGGACCGATGCATATCGTATTCATTCATTTGATAGGTCACACTGGCTGAATCAACTTCGATCCCTTCCATATTCGGACCCTCAAGCCTGATCAGCCGGTAACTGAGCCTCATCAATGCCCTGAACTCGGTTTGTTCATTAGCCTGACTGAATTTAAACTCTGAAGGATAGATTCTGATATAAAGTGCCGAGAACCTGTCATTGGTGTGATAGACCATGAATTCGGGGTGCAGTGACAGCTTGCTGGGATTGTAAAGTGAAGAGAGGTTGGCTTCCGGGGAGCCCGTCACTGTTTTTTCCCCGGCACATCCGCCGACCAGGAGAACTATCAGGGTCAATATATAAATCAGGTGCTTCATTAAAGGTTTTGCTAATTTAACTATTTTCTTTGTTGCCTTATACGCTCCAGTTCCTCCATCACCTTTTCCCATTCAGAAAGAAGGCTGTCGTGCCGCATTTTACAGCTCTCATACTCTTTATAAATCTCATCATTCTTTATATGCTGTGGTTCTGCCAGGAGTTTTGAAATCCTTTCCATGGCCTGGTCCGTTTGGTCCAGATCGTTTTCGATCGCTTCAAGCCTTTTTGTTTTTTTGCGGAGGCGTTTTTCATACTCCTTCTTTTCCCGGTATTGCATTCCGCTTCCGGTTACGTTTGTTTGAGGCAGCGCAACAATTTCCTCTTTTCTTTCGATCTCCCTGAGGTTTTTCATCTTCTTCTTTGAAAGGAAATCATATATACTTCCCAGATGTTCCCTTACGGCCCGGTTGCTGAATTCATAGATTTTGTCAACCAATCCGTCAAGAAACTCCCTGTCGTGGGACACAACAATAAGCGTACCATTAAATGCCAGCAAAGCATTCTTCAGAATATCCTTCGACCGCATATCCATATGATTCGTCGGCTCATCGAGGATCAGGAGGTTGAATGGCTGAAGCAACATTCTGGCCATAGCCAGTCTCGATCGTTCGCCACCTGAGAGCACCTTCACTTTTTTATCCACATCTTCCCCCCTGAAGAGAAATGCGGCGAGAATATCCCGCATTTTTGTCCGGATTTCCCCCACAGCGGACCGGTCGACCGTTTCATATACGGTAAGATTCCCATCCATCAGTTCATCCAGGTTCTGGGCGAAGTACCCAATTTTAACATTATGCCCCATTTTCAGAAAGCCACTGTGATCCAGCTCTCCGACCAGGATGCGGGACAGGGTGGTTTTACCCGCACCATTCCGTCCGACAAAAGCCACCCTGTCTCCCCGCTCAATCATCATATCAACCTTCTCAAGGACCACTTTCGCTCCGTAGGACTTCCCGAGATGTTTTGCTTCAACCACCACCTCCCCTGACCTGGGTGCCGGGGGGAACTTCAAGCTTATATCCAGCAGATCCTCCTCTTCCACCTCAATCCGGTCGAGTTTATTTAACTGTTTTATCCTCGACTGTACCTGAACGGCTTTGGTCGCCTTGTAACGGAACCTTTCAATAAAATTCTCGGTGTCCTGGATCATCTTCTGCTGGTTCTGATAGGCCGCCATCTGATGTTTGATCCGTTCCTCCTTTAAAACGACATATTTTGAATATGAAACCTTATAATCGTAGAGATGGCCAAGGGTGAGATCAAAAGTCCGGTTGGTAACCCGGTCCAGGAAAGCCCGGTCGTGGGAGATCAGCAGGATCCCTCCTTTATAGTTCTGCAGAAATTCCTCAAGCCATTGAATCGATTCTATGTCAAGGTGGTTGGTTGGCTCATCAAGCAGGATGTAATCCGGTCTTTTCAGAAGAATCCTGGCCAGCTCAATTCGCATGCGCCACCCTCCGCTGAATTCATGTACCAAACGGTTCAGATCATCCTTTTCAAATCCCAATCCGGTCAGGGTATGCTCAATATCGGATTCTATATCCCTTCCGCCCTCCATTTCAAAGCGTTCGTTCGCATGGGTAAGCTCATCGATCAGTCCAAGATAAGACTTTGAATGGTAATCCTTCCGCTCCGAGAGAAGGATGTTAATCTCATCGATTCTGTTTTTTATTTTCAGAATATCCTCGAAGGCGTCCTTCACTTCATGATAAACCGACCTCCCCTTTTTATGCTTCATTTGCTGGGGGAGGTATCCTATGGTGATCCCGGCCGACCTGACGATGGTGCCTTCATCCGGTTCCTGTAAACCCGCCACAAGATTGAGAATTGTTGTTTTGCCGGCCCCGTTCCTCCCGACAAGCCCGATACGGTCGCCCCTGCTGAGCTGAAATGTAATCCCCTCAAACAGGGTGAATCCTCCAAATCTCATGGCCACATTTTCAGCGGAAATCATTGCGTATGATTTATTTTATTGCTACCTCCCTTTCTCCCCTGCCGGACCTGAATCGCCGCAGCAGGATCATCTCCCCGGTCGGAATGATGCCGGGATGCCGGCGAAATTAATTAAAACAAATGAAACCGGGATGACCTGACTAATTATCGAACATTCATCCCTGTTTGTTTAACTGCTTTTTGTTAATTTAGGTCCGTTACACATCTGGCAAACTTAAATTGAAAATTGTGGGAAGAAAACAACTGCCCTCGTACGAAAACCTAATTATTGAGGATATAGCCGCCGAAGGCAAATCCCTTGTAAGAATAGACAACCGGGTTGTATTTGTAACCGGGGCCGTGCCGGGTGACCGGGTCGATCTGAAGGTATTCCGCAAAAAGAAAGGTTACATGGAAGCCCGCGTGACCAGGTTCCATGAGCTTTCAGAGGTAAGAACCGAACCGTTCTGTGAACACTTCGGCATCTGCGGAGGATGTAAATGGCAGCAGCTACCCTATTCCGAGCAGCTGAAATTTAAGGAGAGACAGGTGCTGGATGCCCTGAAGCATATAGGAGGGATTGAATTCCAAAACAATCGGTCCATCCTGGGATCAGAGGAGAACAGGTATTACCGGAATAAACTGGAGTATACTTTTTCAAATCGCTGTTGGCTGCTGAAGGAAGAGACTGCGAATGAAAAACAGCCGGAACACACAAATGCCCTCGGGTTTCATGTCCCCGGTCGTTTTGACAGGGTGGTGGATATTAATTGGTGTTTTCTTCAGAAGGAACCCTCAAACCGCATCAGGAATCTCCTGCGTACCATTGCCCTGGAGAAAGGAGCCACATTCTATGATCAAAAAACCAATAACGGACTTCTGAGAAATCTGATTATCAGAACCTCTTCCCTGAATGAAGTCATGGTTCTTCTCTCTTTTCAATACGATGAACCGGTGATATACGAGATCATGAAGGCTCTGAAATCCGAGGTGCAGGAAATAGACAGCCTGATGTATGCCGTTAATCCCAAAAAGAATGAAACCCTGTACGACCTGGAAATAAAGACTTATGCCGGAAAGGATCATATTTTCGAACAGATGGGGGATCTGAAATTCAAGATCGGACCAAAATCCTTTTTCCAGACCAACAGCGGACAGGCAATAAAACTCCTTCGCACAACGGCTGAATTTGCCGGCCTGGAAGGCCATGAAACCGTCTATGACCTGTATACCGGTACCGGAACCATTGCCAATTATATTGCCCGCAACGCAGGGAATGTGGTGGGCATTGAATCTGTCCCGGAAGCCATCCAGGATGCTGTGGTGAATTCAGAGATAAATAAGCTGTCCAATACCCGTTTCGTGACCGGTGATATTAAAGAGAGCCTGAATCCGGAATTTACCGGAAGATATGGCAAACCGGATGTGATCATTGCCGATCCGCCCCGCGCGGGAATTCATCCGAAAGTCCTGGAGGAAATAAAATCCCTGAAACCCGAAAAATTCATTTATGTATCCTGTAATCCTGCCACACAGGCCAGGGATATCCGGATGCTATCCGATGTATTTAGGTTAAAGGATATTCAGCCTGTTGACATGTTTCCCCATACACATCACGTTGAGAACATTGCCCTGCTGACCCCTACTTCTTAATCCCCGCAGGAGTTTTCTCACCGGGCCAGTCTCTGCTGAAATCCACCCAGTATTCCCTGATGGTGTTCCGGATATCATTCCGGAGAATCAGCAATCCGAAAAGGTTCGGGATGGTCATGAGTGCAATCGTGATGTAGGACAGATTCCAGACAATGGTGGTATCGGTAAATGAAGCGATGAAAAATCCTATCACGTATATTATCCTGTAAAAGATGATATAGCGGGTTCCGAAAAGATAGGTAACCGCCCTTCCCCCGTAATAGGACCATGATATGGCCGTGGAAAATGCGAAGAGCAGCAATCCTATGGACACGATATACTGACCCCAGTCCCCAAGGATGCTCCTCTTAAATGCTTCGGTGGTTAAAGGTGCACTGTGGATCAATGATGCCCCGGTAAGGTAGATCTCCCCTGTCTCCCCGAGCTGACCCGTTTGTATCTTTCCGCCGGTTACCGGGATCGGTCCCCTGAACAGATCACTATTTGAATATACCCTGTAATTTTCCGCAATGGAGTGGGCATGCACCACCGTAATTCCATCGTTTAAGATTTTTCCGTCCTCAACATTCAGATCCCCTGAAAATAATACCAGGGTGGTATCATTACTGAAAAACCTGTTCAGGATGCGCCTGTCGGACTGGTTACCATCATCATAACGCCCCTCCAGGATGAGCAGGTCAGCCTGTTCAAACTTATTTTCAATTTTCTCATTCCACACCCCCGATGAAAGGATCACCAGCCCGGTAAGACTGCATATAATAATGGTGTCGATAAAAGGTTCGAGAATGGCAACCATTCCTTCGGATACGGGTTCATGGGCACGCGCAGCCGAGTGTGCAATGGGCGCAGAACCCTGTCCGGCCTCGTTTGAGAACAGTCCCCTGTTGACCCCCTTATTAAATGTGAACGCGAATCCCGCGCCAAGAAAACCGCCGACCGCCGCACTTCCTGTAAATGCATCGGCAAAGATTGAAGCCAGCGACGGCAATATATTCTGATAGTTTGATGCGATAACCAGGAACGCCCCGATGAAATATATCAGGGCCATTACCGGCACCAGCGTGGCCGTGACCTTCGCGATCCGTCTGATTCCTCCGATGATGACCAGCCCGAGCAAAACCGCCAGAACGCCACCGGTATATGCATGTTTGATCCCGAAGGAAGTATGCATGGAATCGGCAATACTGTTTATCTGAGGCAGGCTTCCGGTTCCGAATGAAGAGAATATGGTGGCCACTGCAAAAAAAGCACCGATCACAGCACCCGTCCTGATGATTTTTCCCGAAGGGGTCTGGATGTTCAGCCGCTTTTTCATGTAGTACATCGGCCCTCCCGACACCGAACCATCCGGAAGGATATCCCGGTATTTGTGGGAAATGGTTACTTCCACAAACTTTGTACACATTCCGATCAGGGCCGTAACAAGCATCCAGAACAAGGCAGCGGGGCCACCCAGATGGATGGCAAGAGCCACACCCGCGATATTTCCCGTTCCGACCGTCCCGGATAACGCAGTGGTGAGGGCCTGGAAATGAGAGGTGTCACCAATATCCCCCGCCCTGTCGTATTTGCCCTTCACAATCCTGATGGCATGGCGGAAATAGCGTATCTGAGGCAATCCGAGAAACAGGGTGAAGAAAATCCCCGTACCGAGCAAAAGAAAAACGAACCACTGATGTCCGCCCAGGTAATCATTGAGGAAAAGAAGAAATTCGTTAACTTTCTGCATTTAAAAATGATTTCTTCGGGAACGTAAAGATGCAAATGTAATAATTATTTAAAATTACATGTTTTGCATCCAATGCCGAAAGAACTTTCCCGGATATGTCCGGTTTCATTTACAAAATTAACATGTGTCCATGAACCTTAACCTCCGGATAGTGTTATAATTCATAAACAGATTATGGAACAGATATTGCATTTCCTGTCTGTCCTTAAAGACAACAACAATCGCGACTGGTTTCAGAAAAACAGTGAACGCTACCAGGAAGCACTTGAGTCATTCAGTCAGCTTGTCAGGGGGATCCTGACAGGTATTGCAGGCTTTGATCCTGCCATAATGGGTCTTGATGAAAAAGATACGATTTTCAGAATTTACAAGGATATCCGGTTCTCGAAAGATAAGACCCCCTATAAATCCCATTTCGGCGCCTACATTGCAAAGGGGGGCAGAAAATCGAAGGATGCAGGGTACTACTTTCACATTGAACCCGGCGGTTCTTTTATTGCGGCCGGGATATTCATGCCCGACAGTGAACATCTGAAAGCGGTCCGGCAGGAGATAATGTTCAGGCCCGGGGCTTTTATGGAAATTACTGAAGATGCCCTCAGTAAAGGATTCACCAGGGGCGGTGCAGAGGATAAACTGAAGCTGGTCCCGAAAGGATTTCCCACGGATTTTAAATACGCTGATGAACTGAAATTCAAACACTATATTTTCATGCGGGAGTACCGGGATGACCAGGTTCTGTCCGGCACTTTCCCTGATATGGTCGTAAAGGACTTCCGGGAACTTTTCCCGTTTGTTTCGTTTCTCAACACCGCAATAGACTTCAAGGGAAATGAATAAAAATTATTTTGTGTGACAAAGGTTACAGAACCGTTATAATAGTAAACCTAATTTTGCGCTCAAATAAAAACCATAAAATTCTTAAGTCATGAAACTGGAGCATTTAACTACTGAAACATTCAAACAGAAAATCTTCAATTACGAAACCAATAGAACCTGGAAATTTGAGGGAGACAGGCCCGCGATTATCGATTTTTATGCCGATTGGTGTCAGCCATGTAAAATAGTTGCCCCCATACTTGAAGAGTTAAAAGAGGAGTATGGCGATAAAATGGATATCTTCAAGGTGAACACTGAACAGGAGAGAGAGCTGGCCGCCGTATTCGGGATTCAGAGCATCCCGTCGCTGCTGTTCATACCAACTGAGGGCCAGCCCCAGATGGCTATGGGTGCCCTCCCGAAGGAAACCTTCAGGCAGGCTATCTCTGAAGTATTAAACGTTAACCTGGTCACGTCATGAAAAAGATAATATTCAGCACAGCAATTGCGGTATTCCTCATTTCCTGTGGAAATAACGAGGCCAAGAATAACCTGCCGGCGGAACCTGAAAAGATGGTCTCCGAAACGCAGATGACCGCTGAAAGCCCTGATTCCTCTGACAAGCCGGTATACCTTACCAGGCAGGATTTCCTGGAACGGGTTATGAACTATGAAAAGAACACCACGGAATGGGTGTATGAGGGAAAATTGCCTGCCATCATCGATTTTTACGCCGACTGGTGCGGACCCTGCCGGATGGCAGCCCCGGTGCTGGAGGAACTGGCAAAGGAGTATGCAGGAAAGCTGCATATTTACAAAGTGGATACCGAACAGGAACGGGAACTGGCCGCAGTGTTCGGCATTCAGAGCATTCCTGCATTTCTTTTCGTGCCGATGGAGGGAAAACCAACCATGAGTTCAGGAATTGCCCGGACCCCTGAAGAAACGAAAGCTATGTTTATCAGGATGATCGACCAACTGCTGTTCAACGAGAAATCCGGCTTATAGTGCTCTTCCTGCAGACTGGTTTTCTTCAGAATGAATTTTCCGGCCGGGGAGAAGAAATGAGCGTATATTTGCTACCGGGAGTAAAACCGGAATTAAAAACCTGAAATAATGAAATACATCGGTGCGCACGTAAGTGCTTCCGGGGGGGTTGAAAATGCGCCCCTTAACGCAAAGGAAATCGGGGCCAACGCTTTCGGATTGTTTACCAAAAACCAGCGGCAGTGGGTTGCCAAACCCTTAACCCGGGAGAGTATTAAACTGTTCCGGAAGTATTGTGAAGAGCATCTTTTTGAACCCGGGTCTATCCTTCCCCACGACAGCTACCTGATCAATCTCGGACACCCGGAAAAGGATGGACTTAATAAATCACGGAATGCATTCCTAGATGAGATGCAGCGGTGTGAGCAGTTGGGTCTCGACCGTCTCAATTTTCACCCCGGCAGTCACCTGAACAAAATCTCCGAGGAGGAGAGCATGAAAATCGTGGCCGAATCCATCAATATTGCCCTCGATAAAATAAAAGGGGTTATCGCCGTTATTGAAAACACCTCGGGACAAGGATCTAACCTCGGATACAATTTTGAACAGCTCAAATTCATGATCGATCATGTTGAAGACCAGTCCAGGGTGGGTGTCTGCATCGATACCTGCCATGCCTATACATCAGGATACGATCTGAAGGATAAGGCCGGGTTCACTGCCACTTTCAAAGCGTTTGAAGAGATCATTGGATTTTCTTACCTGAAAGGATTACACCTGAATGATTCGAAAAAAAAGCTGGGAAGCCGCGTGGACCGGCACGACAGCATTGGCAAGGGCTTCCTGGGAGAAACGGTATTCAGGCTGATCATGCAGGACCCGAGATTCGACAACATCCCGCTGATACTCGAAACCCCGGATGAGGATCTCTGGCCTGAAGAGATAAAACTGCTGAGATCGTTCGAAAAGTAAAAGACATGTCCGGCAGGAAGCATATCCATACCGCTCCCTATACCATTTTCGGAGAAGAGTATATTGATCCTGAAGCATTGAAGCAGATGGATGAAGCTGCCCGCCTTCCCATATCCCTAAAAGGATCCCTGATGCCCGATGCCCACGTGGGTTACGGGCTGCCCATTGGCGGGGTTCTGGCCACCTATAACAGCGTTATTCCCTTCGGGGTCGGAATGGATATAGGCTGCAGGATGTGCCTGAGCATTTACGAAACCCCGTCCGATATCATCGAAAAATCACGGTCCCTTCTTGAGGACCTGCTCCTGAAGGAAACCCGTTTCGGAAGAGCTGAATTCGACGACATACGTGGTCATGAGATCCTTGAACGCCGGGAATTCAGGGAGATCCCTTTTTTGCGCGGTCTCAGGGACACTGCCCGCCGCCAGCTCGGCACGTCGGGACACGGCAATCACTTCGTGGATATTGGAGTACTCGTTTGCGAAGATCCATCAGGGGAGGAAGAGCTCGGGCTCCGCAGGCAAAAGAGCAAGAATGAACCGGCCAATCCCTGTTTTGCCATTCTGTCCCACTCCGGATCCAGGAATATGGGGGCCGAAATTGCCCGCCACTATACCCGGGTTGCGCAGGAAAAAAGAGGAATGTCGGGAGCCGGTAAAAATCTTGCATGGTTTGATATGAATGAGGAGGAGGGGCAGGAATACTGGAGGGCCATGACCCTGGCCGGTGATTACTCCGCCGCCAACCACCGGCTGATACATCAGCGTCTGTCGGCAGCCATGGGCGAAAAACCCCTCAGACTGATCGAGAACCACCACAATTTTGCCTGGAAAGATCCCGAAGATGAGCGGATCATCATCCATCGAAAGGGCGCCACACCCGCAGAGAAGGATTCCCTGGCCATCATCCCCGGTTCCATGACTGCGCCCGCCTACATTGTGGCCGGACTGGGAAACGAATCGTCCCTTCGCTCGGCCGCTCATGGTGCCGGACGGTTGTTATCGAGGACGCAGGCAAAAAAAATGTTTAAGAGGAGCCAGCTGGATGACAAGCTGAAACATTACGGAGTTTCCCTTCTCGGTGGAGATACCGACGAGTCCCCCATGGCTTACAAGGATATCGACCGGGTGATGATCTACCAGAAGGATCTGGTGAGAACGATCGGAAAGTTTTATCCGAAGATCGTGAGAATGGCCTGAATAACTTCAAAAACCATTTTTCCGAATGTTTTCTTGTAAATTATGTGTAATATAGTTCTCTTTAAAGTTGAACCGACACACGATAAATTCCGATCGATGCCATGAGACACGACCGTTCCCATACAAAAGTCATTGCCACCCTCGGACCCGCATCAACAAGCAAAGAGGTCATTGAGAAAATGATTCATGAAGGGGTTGATGTGTTTCGAATTAATTTCTCACACGGAACCCAGAAGGATAAAAAGGAGATGATCGATATCATCCTTGAGCTGAATGAAAAGCTCGATACCAACGTTGCTATTCTCGGGGACCTTCAGGGTCCCAAACTCAGGGTGGGAAAAATGGATAATGAACCGGTTTTGCTGGAGGAGGGAAAGACCTTCTCACTGGTTACCTTCAAATGTGCGGGGACCAGGGAGCAGGCATACATAAGTTACAAACAGCTCCCCATGGATGTTGCCGCCGGTGAGATTATCCTCATCGACGACGGGAAAATAGCACTTGAGGTCCTTGAAACCAATTATAAAGACACTGTCCGTACCAGGGTGGTCACCGGCGGACTGCTCTTCTCCAACAAAGGCTTAAACCTCCCGAACACCAATGTCTCCCTGCCGAGTCTTACCGAAAAGGACAGGGAGGATGCCCTTTTTGCCCTCGATCATCATATCGACTGGCTTGCCCTTTCATTTGTAAGAAGCGCCAATGACATCCTCGACCTGAAGGCCCTGATCAGCGAACATAAAAATAGCGCCCATGTAATCGCGAAGATTGAAAAGCCTGAGGCCATAAAGGATATCGACAACATCATCGGGGTGTCAGACGGGATCATGGTTGCCCGCGGAGACCTGGGTGTCGAGGTGGAGTTCCACAAGGTCCCCCTGATCCAGAAACAGATCATCAGCAAATGCCTGCTGCGCTCAAAACCGGTTATCGTAGCCACACAGATGATGGAGAGCATGATTCAGAATCCCACCCCCACAAGAGCCGAGGCGAACGATGTGGCAAATGCGGTGCTCGACGGGGCCGATACGGTTATGCTGAGCGGTGAGACCTCGGTGGGAAAATACCCTGTCGAGACCATCCGGAACATGCAAAAGATCATCGACACCACCGAGAGCGCCGGATTCAATTTTTACAGGGAGCATCCGCCGGTCGAACATAACGAGACCTTCCTTGCCGATTCAGTTTGTTACAATGCCGTGGTGATGGCCGAGCATGCCGGGGCCTCTGCGATCATAACCCTGTCCTATTCGGGCTACACCGCACTCAAAGTCAGTTCCCACCGGCCCAGGGCTCCCATCTTTAACTTTACGCTCAATAAAGATCTTTTAAGACATTTATCATTGTTCTGGGGCGTTCGTTCCTATTATTTAGCAGAATGTTATAATGTGGAAGAATACATCGATTATTCCATCGAGTTTCTGCTGAATAAAAACTACATCAAGAAGGGTGACCTGGTTGTGCACGTGGGCAGCATTCCCATCATAGAAAAGGGTAAAACAAACATGATCAAACTGAGTCATGTTACCTGAAGCAAAGGCGTTTGGAAAGTAAGATCAATACATTAATCAGACAGGCGGAGGAGCAGTGGCTTGACCTGCTGGAGAAGCAGGCTCAGAACGCTTTTTCCGGCACATTCCTGCCCTCACATGATGTTTCCCATCACCGGCGCGTGTGGGACTACAGCAAAATGCTCCTGGAGGAAATCTCATCCGGAAACGACCTCATCGACCGGGATCTGGTGGAGGGTTTGCTGATCTCCTCTTTTTTTCATGATCTCGGGATGACGGAGAATAAAACGGCGGACCATGGAAGAGTGAGCCGGCAACATTGTGAATATTTTTTCGGGGCCGAAAGAGTCCCGAGGCCCGTCAACCATGAGGAAATTCTCCATGCTGTTGAATACCATGATCAGAAAAACAATGGTCCGGGCATGCCGATCCCGCTCCTTGAAAAACCCCCGTTATTGACCCTGCTGTCCATTGCGGATGACCTGGATGCGCTGGGAATAACAGGGATATACCGGTACGCGGAAATATACCTCCACAGGGGCATCGGGATCAAAAAAATCGGGATCTGCGTCCTGGAGAATGTTACCACCCGGTTTCATCATTTTGAAGAATCCTGTATTCATTACCCGGAAATAGTGGAAAGTCAGCGGAAACGCTATGCTGAAATCGTCAACTTTTACGATCAATACAACCAGCAGCTGGTTTCTGAACCGGAGCCCGGAGCCGAAAAAACCGGACCGGTCGGGATTATAAATTATATCCGTCAACTAAGCGTGGATCAATCCGTCCATCCTTTTGATTATATTCGAAGCATCAAAGATCCCAGAATGACTAAATTTGTGAGGGACTTTTTTATTTCACTGAAACATGAACTTAAAGCTTCTCTCTGAATGGTTCGTTTCCGCCTCCCTGCTGTGCGTCACCGCAATGGTGTCCGCACAACCGGTGTTATCGTTTGAGGAGAACCTCTCGGTCACCTGGCAGGAGGCTGTTGAAAGCTACCGGTGGCTCGATGAGCACTATGAAAACGCCCTGCTGACGGAAGCCGGGAAAACGGATATCGGGAAACCTCTTCACCTCTTTATCATATCGCAGGACAGAGAATTCACCCCCCAGGAGGTCCGTGCGTCGGGAAAAGGCATCCTCTTCATCAATAACGGGATCCATCCCGGCGAACCCTGCGGTATCGATGCCAGCATTAAACTGGCAAGTGACCTTCTTTCCCGGTCAGACGACTACCACCGGTTCCTTGAAAATACCGTGGTGGTGATCGTCCCTGTGCTGAATGTGGGGGGGGCGTTGAACAGGAGCCCTTACCACCGTGCCAACCAGAACGGGCCGGTTGAACAGGGATTCAGGGGAAATGCAAGGAACCTCGATCTCAACCGGGATTTCATCAAGCTGGACTCCAGAAATGCACGATCACTGGTTGAACTGATCCGTGCCTGGGAGCCCGATATCCTGGTGGATACCCATACCTCCAACGGAGCCGATTACAGTTATGTAATCACCCTGATTAACAATCACCCCCAGCGGCTGGAGAAATCCCAGGGCAATTTGCTGGTTCAAACCCTCCTCCCCTTTCTCTATCAATCGATGCGGGAGACACCCTACGAAATGATTCCCTACGTATGGAGTTACAGGGAAACCCCCGAACTGGGAATCGTCGGTTTCATGGATTATCCAAGATACACCTCCGGGTACGGGAGCCTCTTCAACACCCTCTGCTTCACCGTTGAAACGCATATGTTCAAGCCCTTTTCCGACAGGGTCCTCTCCACCTGGCACCTGCTCCGTGAAATGCTCAGGATGACCAGCATTTTCAAGTCCTCCATCCGGGCTGCAAAACTTATGGCCGACATGGACAAGACCGGTAAGAAACAATTTGTATTAAGGTGGGAGATGGACACATTGCGTTCCGATACCATTCACTTCAAGGGCTACACGGCAAAAAGAAAACCCAGCAGGGTAACAGGCTTCGAGCGCCTCTACTACGACCGGAACGAACCGTGGGAGAAAACGATTCCCTATTACAACCATTTCAGGCCGGCCGTTACCGTGACGGCTCCCGATTTCTATATCATCCCCCAGGCATGGGAAGAGGTTATCGACCGGCTCGAAATCAACGGTATCGAACTGTGGCCCCTCCGGGAGGATACGCTCCTCGATGCAGAGGTCTATTATATCGATCATTTTGAAACAGGAGAGGAACCTTATAACGGACATTACTGGCATTACAATACCGGCGTCCGCAAGGCATATGAATCCGTAACACTTCTGAAAGGGGACCGGGTTGTCCCTGTCAGCCAGCCGGGCTCCGAATATATTGTCCAGACCCTGGAACCAGAGGGATACGACTCATTTTTCAGCTGGAATTTCTTCGATGCCATCCTCTCCCGGAAAGAGTATTTTTCGCCTTACGTGTTCGAGGAAAAAGCGGAAGAGATCCTGGCCGGGGATCCCATCCTGAGGGAACAATTCGAGACAAGGAAAAGCCGGGATCCGGGATTCAGATCCAATCCGTACGCCCAGCTCCGGTTTATATATGAACATTCGGAATTTTCAGAAAAAACCTATCGGCGATATCCCGTATACCGGGTCATGAATCAGTAAGAATTTGTATAATTAAACCATATGAAACGATTTTTTCTTCTTGCTCTCTTTACGGCTGTATATTCTATTAATCTCCAGGCAGGGGGATCTCTTGAGAATTTCCTGGGCCGGCTGCCGGTTTCCGATGTTAAGACCCTCGGGAAGGATTCGCACTTCGAGCAAATCCTGGAGGTGATGTTTGAACAGCCCCTGGATCATCATCATCCCGACGGGCCCACCTTCAGGCAGAAACTCTATATTTCCCATATCGATCCGGAAAAACCGGTGGTGATCGTCACCCAGGGTTATGACTCGAAATATTATTTCAACAGCGAGATTGCCATTGAGCTCGGATGCAACCAGATCATTGTGGAACACCGCTATTTTGGAGAATCGAAACCCGATTCCGTCGACTGGAGCAAACTGAACACCTGGCAGGCCGCTTCGGACCACCACAATATCATTCAAACCTTCAAACAGTTCTATACCGGCCGATGGATTTCCACCGGAATCAGTAAGGGTGGACAGACCGTTATGTTCCACAGCTACTACTATCCGGATGATGTTCATGTGAGGGTTCCTTACGTGGCCCCGCTGAACAACTCCATTGAGGATGAACGCATATACTCCTTTCTGAATGACGTCGGGAAGAGAAAGGAACGGAAGAATATTCATAAATTTCAAAAAAGGCTGCTCAGGGACCAGGATGCCTATCTTCCGGCCTTCAAAGCGTTATCCGACAAAATAGGTTATACCTACGAATATGCCGGCGGATTGGAAAAGGCCTATGAATACTGCGTCCTGGAATATTCGTTTGCATTCTGGCAATGGGGCACCGTTTCCGCTTCCGATATCCCCGGACGCAGGGCGGATCCCTTTGAAGTCATGGAACATATGAACCATATTGCCGGTTTCGATTATTTCTCCGACCAGTCCATTGAAACGCTTCAGCCATTCTTCTACCAGGCCCTGACCGAAATGGGTTACTACGGATATGACCTGGACGAATTCAGGGAATATATCCAGCATGTGGACAATCCCGTTTTTACCTTCACGATCCCCAAAGGGGTTGAAGCCACGTTCAACGACCGGCTCCTGGAGAATCTTGAGGACTATCTCCGCAACGAAGCCCACCATTTTGTTTACATATACGGGGAAAATGACACCTGGTCGGCAACAGGATTTTTCGACATCGCTCCGGGTGTCAATTCAAAGGTTTTCGTGAAGGAGGGGGGATCCCACAGAACGCGCATCAATAACATGCCCGCGGAGCAGAAAGAGGAGGTTTACAAAACCATCCGGGTTTACCTGAATAATTAATCCTGCTTCCCGTACCTGGCCCTTGCCGAAGGGTATTCATCCAGCAGTGCACGCTTCGGGATTCTGGCGCCATGACCCGGATAGAGATAATCAAAGGGCAGGCCGAGGAGTTTTTCCCAGCTTTCCAGCAGGGCCATCCGGTCATCGGCAAAAGGCGGGAAGATCTCATGCCCCCTGATTCCGAATACCGTATCCCCCGCAATCACATCGCCCCCATCCAGGCAAACGACCACCGAACCGTCGGTATGTCCGGGCAGATGCAATATCCGGCCCTTAAAGCCAAACCGGTCCAGCTCAAACTGATCCTCCACAATGATATCCGGTTCCAGGGGCGGGATGTTGCCGAGGCGTTTCAGGAAGGTCCGCCCCAATGCAACCAGTATCCTCGCCTTCCAGCGGGTGCCGTCGGGAAGCGGTCCGTATCCGTTTCTTAATTCATCGGCATCATTACGGTGCACCGCTACCGGCGCACCTGTGAGCTTCCTGATTTCTGCGGCCGAGCCGGCGTGATCGTAATGACTGTGGGTGATGATTATCAGCTTCAGGGAAGCGGTTTCCAGTTTGAGATGCCCAAGCATCTCCATCACCTTTTCTCCCGATCCTCTGTTGCAGGTATCGACCAGTATGGCACCCGTCTCATTGTAGATCAGATAACAGGAAACATTCAGGACCGGTATTCTTAATATCCTGTAAGATTTATCAGCCATTATTTAACAGGAAAATCCATTAGCTTCTCGTTCTCCAGGTAAGCCACCAGGCGATCGCCAATCGACACGGGACCGACTCCCGGAGGCGTTCCCGTATAGATCAGATCACCGGTTTTTAAAGTCATGAACCGGGAAACATAGGATATGATCTGTTCGAAACTGAATATCATGTCCGCCGTATTCCCTTTCTGTACCGTTTTTCCGTTTATCTCCAGGTGAAAATTCAGGCTGTGGATATCCCTGAATCCCCCGACCGGCAGAAAGGTACTGACGGGAGCAGAATAATCAAATCCTTTGGCAATTTCCCAGGGCAGACCCTTTTTTTTCATTTCCGACTGCAGATCCCGTGCGGTGAAATCGATGCCCAGGGCCAGTTCTGAATAATAGAGTGGGGCAAAATTTTCTGGAATACTCTTTCCCAGCCGGTTAATCCGGAGTACAATCTCCAGTTCATAATGTATCTCGCTGGAGAAATCGGGGTAAAAAAAAGGCCGGTTCCGGATTACCAGGGCAGAATCGGGTTTCAGGAAAAAAACCGGCTTCTCGGGAAGGGGATTGTTCAGTTCTCTGGCATGCTCGGCATAATTTCTTCCAATACAGATAATTTTCATGCCTTCATCGACCTTAGCTTAATATTCGTCAGGACCTTTTTTGTATATAACGGGAAATCTCCGTTCATCATCCACCCGTAATAACCGGGATCCCTGTTCAGAACCTCTTCAACCGGGATGCCCTTATATTTTCCGAAGTTGAAGACCTCTACATCGTTATCGTTGTAAATAATCCTTCCGGCAAAATCCGCATACCGGCTATGAGCGGAGAACTCGGCCAATTTGGGCACATCATTTTCCAGGTTCGGATACCGGTCGAGCTGGGATTGCAGGACCTCGTAGGTGGCGCGGGTATCTGCCTTTGCGCCGTGTGCCCCCTCCAGCTCCCTGTCACAGTAAAACTTATAGGCGGCAGACAATGTGCGCGGCTCCATCTTCATAAAGATCACCTGCACATCAATGAATTTTCTTCTTTTAAGATCTATGTCCACACCCGCCCTGAGGAACTCTTCGGCAAGAAGAGGAATATCAAATTTATTCGAATTGTAGCCAGCCAGGTCACAGCCCTCAAAATCCCTGGCCAGATTCCTGGCTATTTCGTGGAATGCAGGGGCATCCCTGACATCCTCATCTTTTATGCAGTGCACCTCGGTCGCCTGTGGGGGAATGGGCATGCCCGGATTGATGAGCATCGTCTTTGAAGTTTCGTTCCCGTTCAAATCCACCTTCAGGTAGGACAGCTCAACAATCCTGTCAGAGGCCACATTGATTCCGGTTGTTTCAAGATCAAAAAATATGAGGGGATTACGCAGGTTCAGCTTCATGAATCGGTCATGCATTAATCATCATGGGCATCAGAAGCATTAAAATATCCTCCTGGTCATTATCCGTATCTCCCGGCAGCAGGATGCCTGCACGCGTTGGATCGCTCATCTCCAGGATAACCTCGGAGGATGGCAGGTTGGCGAGAATCTCAATCAGGAAGGTTGACTTGAATCCGATTTCCAGGTCCTCCCCTTCATACTGACAGCTCAGGCGCTCATTGGCAGAAATGGAAAAATCAATATCCTGTGCGGAAATATTGATCTGGTTGCCGGTCAGTGCCAGCTTTACAAGATTGCTGGCCTGGTTTGAAAAGACCGATACACGCTTGAGGCTGTTGTGGAACGATACCCGGTCGATCGTCATCCTGTAGGGATTGTTTTTCGGTATCACGGAGTTGTAGGACGGATAGTTACCCTCGACCAGCCGGCAGATCAGTCTGTAATTTGAAAGCGTAAAAGAGGCATTCTTCTCATCAAACTCGAGCATGACCGCGTTACTTTCCTTCGGTAAAATATTCTTCAGCAGGGATGCCGGTTTCTTTGGCAAAATGAAGCTTGAAACCGCGCCGGCCTTCGCATCGGTCCGCTTATACCTTACCAGCTTATGGGCATCGGAGGCCACGAAGGTGATGTCATCGGGGGACAGCTCCATGAAGATGCCGTTCATGACGGGCCTGAGCTCATCATCAGCCGTTGCGAACAGGGTTTTGTTGATTCCTGCCAGCAGGAGCTCCGGATCCAGCTCAAGGTTCTCCTTCCGGTCCCCCTTGATCACGGGAAGCTGGGGAAATTCTTTCCCGTTCTGACCCACGATAGTGAATTTTCCGTTTTCCGACTGGATGATGATCCCCAGCGTATCGGTATTGATCTCAAATGACAGGGGGATATCCGAAAACTCCTTGAGGGTATCCGTCAGGATCCTGGCCGGTATGGCTATCATTCCCGATCCATCCGTGTTTTCGATCTTCATATTGGTTATCAGGGTCGATTCAAGGTCCGAAGCCGTCACCTCCAGGATGCCATCCTCCAGTGAGAAGAGGAAATTATCGAGTATGGGCAGTGTATTTTTGGTGCTGATAACGCGATTAATCGCCTGAAGATGGCTCAGGAGCTCCATGCTGGATACAACAAATTTCATATGCTTTTGATTTTAATAGTTACAGGTAAAGACACCTTTTTTTTCGTGCTCGGTTTGAACTACCAATAATACAAAAAAAAATTATTAGTCGGGCAAGGATTTTTAAAAAGTGTGATTGGTGATTGCAGGGCTGCAACCAACCTTCAACCCTGTGAAAACTACGACGCAGCAAGGTGAAATCCCGAACCGGGAACAGGGAACCGGGAACCCGGAACCTTTCCACGCCAGGCATGGCGTTGCTACAACTTATAATAATTTTCCAGTTCCCTCATCAGCACATCGAGGTAGATATAATTGACAACCAGGACGCCGGGACCGCCATTATGGATCACCAGGGCCCTGAACATATCGGCCGTGCCATCCGGATTCCGGTTCCAGGGGTATATCTCCAGCCTGTGGGTTTCACCCTCCATGGAACCAATCCTCAGGCGGGCCATCAGCAATCCTTCCTGGTTCATGCGCAGGGTAGCGGCATCCGTTTCTTCAAGGATCCGCTCATAGCGGATGTCTGCAAAATAGCTTAACAACAACCTGATGGAATGGTCGTTGAGAGAATCTGAAGCTACCATCCGGTTATTCATCATGTCCACACACTCATAATCTCCCGTGCTATCCTGCTCCAGTACAAAATGGCTTTTTCCGGGGATCTCCACCTCGAGCAGGGCAATCTCCCCGGGCAGGAGCCCGATCAAATTACGGAGATGATAATGATTGGGTACCGGCACAAAAACCCTGTCCAGCCGGATGGCCCCGTAACCCGGGATGGTGACCATGAACAATTTGCCGGAGCCGGTATGGGCCAGCATCTGCCGTTCCCCGTCGAAATATAAATCGTACTCCAGCAGTTCCTGATGATCATGCATGAAGCGGACCGAAACGCGGTTCCACTGTTCACTGACCTGTTCCCCCGAGAGAACGGATGTCACCTGCAGACGTCCCGCTGCAAACAGGATATTCTCTACGGCCACCGGGTTGGCCGTTTCCGTTCCGGAAACCAGCCACACTGAATCCGGCCTGGAAAGAGAGGTTGAATCGTAGCGGTTGCGGATGATGATCCTGTTTACCTTCTCCGGGTCTTTTAGAATTACCGACCGGCTCTCCCTTCCCGGGGAATCCCCCGCATCGCTCAGGATGATTGCGGCAACGGCCAGAACAACGCCGGCCGACAGCCATAAAAGGATTCTATTGAAAGATCTACCCGCCATATTTTTTCCGTCTCCGGTAATAAAATCCCGCGCCGGACAGGGCCAGCAGAACCGGCGGTAAAACGGTATTGAACAGCACCCAGAAGATCCTTCTTCCCCTGTCGTTTATCATCTCCTGGTCGAGCAAACGGAGCCTGAACTCCCTGGATCGCAGTTCCATGATACCGGATTGGTCGGTCATATAGTTTACCAGGTTCAGGATGAACTCCCTGTTTCCGAAGGTCTGCCTCGAATATTTATCATAGCCGAGCGGCCGGGCCACATATCTTCCGCCCGAGAACTCCACCTCATTCCGTATCATATCCCCGTCACCCGAAACAAAAACCGATGCCGGTCTGCTGCTCGCGATAATTTCCGCATCCGGGGGGGTAACGCCGCCGGGCACCGCGTAATTTTTGTAGAACGAGGGGAACGAACCTTCCAGGAGCACGCCCACCGGCAGTCCTGACTGGCTGAAAAAGGCCGGGTTGAGTTCCCGGGTGATCTCTTCCATCCTGATCTGCAGGGGAACCTTCATCCGGTTGCTGTTTGGCGAAGTGGTCAGGATGGCTGTTTTCTTCACATCCCCGGGGAGCGCATCCAGGGTATCCAGGACCGACACGAACTCCGTTTTCACATAATTCAGGGACCGGGTCACGGGATGGTCCTGCGGACCGCTCAGCAGGGGCAGATATATCCAGGGCATCATCCTGAACTCAGCCTGCTGTCCGGCCGGCGCCACATTAACGGGCACCAGGTTACACTGCATGTCCACGGCCAGGTTATAGTCAATCCTGATGCCGTATTTAAAAAGAAGATCCTCCAATCCGACGGGATTGGCCAGGGCATAGGTCATCCTCGATTGCAGGCTGTCGGCCGGGGAGATAACCGGGTCCAGGAAGAAGAGGACGTTTCCGCCACGCATGATGTACTGATCGATGGCAAACCGGTCCCGTTCACTGAAAGGCCGTGTGGGCTGGGCAATGATTATCGCCCTGTAATTGAGCAATGCCTCCAGGTTCCCGTTGATGTGTCCGCGATCGACCTGGAAGAAGTTCCTGAGCTCGTTCATGATGCTGTGGGTCTGAAGGGAGTCCAACTCCCCATGCCCCTCGATGAAGGCAATCATGGGGATCTCCTTCACCGTCAGGCTCTGAATGGCACGGATGAATTCATACTCCAGGGCCTGAACCGAATTGTTAAGGTTGACCTCATGGGAAAGGGCCGGGTTATTTTTCAGCAGGTTGACGGGGATCTCATACCCCCTGTAACTGAGGATCGCCCCGGGGAAGATGATCCTGTCCGTCTTGCCTCCCTCCCGGTCACGCATCATCACGTTCGTCACGTTCAGCCCCATATTGTAAAGCTCCGTGATCATTCTCTGCCTCACCGCAGGATCAGACTCGTCGTAGAGATTGACAAACGTGTACTGAATCCGGTTGCCCCCGTATGCCCGGAACTCATCCAGCAGTTCCCTGATGGATTGACGGAACTGTACAAATCCGCCCGGGAGCTCTCCATCCAGGTATACCCTGATCAGTACCACGTCGTCGAGCTCTTTCAACAGCTCTTTTGAAGGGCGTGAGAGGGTGTATCGCTTTTCGGAGGTGAGGTCCACCCTGAAAAAAGCGGCGGAAGAGAGCGCGGCTACGACCACCACCGCGAGAAATACCGCGACGAGCTGCAGCAGATGCTTATTTCTGAGATGCTTCCTGTTCATAACCTTTTACCATTTCCTGCTCAGCAATACCGTCCGGGAGGAGGTGTTGAAAATGACCATCACCCCGAAAAACCAGACGAGGTCCCGGGAATCGATCACGCCCCTGCTGACCGATTCATAATGATAGAGCAATCCGATCCTTGAAACCGTGAACCCCAGGGAGCCGGAGTTGAAAACCGTTGCCAGCTGGTCAAAGCCCCAGGTTACCAGCAGGGAAAAAAATACCGCCATCACAAAAGCCACTGCCTGGTTATCGGTGAGGGATGAGGCAAACACCCCGATGGAGGCATAAACGCCGGCAAGCAGAAACAACCCGATATAGGATCCCCAGGTCCCCCCCGTGTCAATATTGCCGGGCGGACTGCCCAGTTTCCATACAGAGAAGAAATAGAGCAGGGTGGGAAGGATCGCCAAGATCGCCAGCAACCAGGAGGCGAAAAATTTTGACAGCACCAGCGTGGTTTCGGTAACCGGACGGCTCAGCAGCAGTTCGAGGGTGCCCAGTTTTTTCTCATCGGCAAACATGCGCATGGTAATGGCCGGGATAAGAAACAGGAACACCCAGGGCGCCATCATAAAAAGCGGATCGAGCGAGGCATAATTCCCTTCCAGGATATTCAACGGTGTCCGGAATACCCATATCAGCAAGCCATTGGCCAGAAGGAAAAAGAATATGACCACGTAGCCCAGGATGGTGCTGAAGAAATTACTGACCTCTTTTCTGAATAGTACCCACATGATTACTCAACGCAATAATTATGTTTTACGTGTCCTTTTCACCGGAATTGTACATCCGGGAGGCTGTATGCCGGCAAATCCCCGAAATCCATAAGCTTCACATTATAAAAATAGAAGTGCAGGATGTCCCGGTAAAGATAACCGTCTCTGGCCATCTTCATGGCGCCCTCCTGGCTCATCCCGATCCCGTGACCATATCCTTTGCCCCAGATGATGATCGAGTCCCCTTCCGGGAACATGTCGAAAAACGACGATTTGAACCCCCAGTCCTCCCGTATCTTGGTCATCAGCATCGAATCCCGGTCGAGAATAAAATACTTCTTCCTGCGCATCTGTTCGATATAGATGATCTCATCCGGCATCTTATGTACCGATTTCATTCCGTTCCTGATGAGATAATTCTTCCAGTCCCTGAAGGAGATGGTATCGCTCCATTTCGCATTCGGCTGATGAAGGGAGTAGGGATCCACCACCGACTGCAGGCAGGGATGGTTCGTCACCCAGACATCGGCGGCCCGCTGGGTCTGCCCTCCGCTGTTGGAGTGGTAGGCTGCGACAATGAGCTGGTGGTTGCTGTCGGTGAGAACCTCTCCGGTTGTTTCGACGACAGCCTCCAGAATCGCCGGGTTGTAGATACTCTTCCCCCGGTAAGCCTGGCAATGAACCCCGTCACATAGTGCATATCCTTCCGTTTCGTGGCGGTCGAGGTATTTCACCGCATAGGTCCTGCACAAAACCGACTGTGCCTTGTAGAACTCCGGTTCGGCGTTGGGTCCGGCTTCCGCTTCCACCACACCGGCAAGATATTTATCAAAGTCCACAAGATTGACCAGGGTGATGAATCGGTCACCGCCCCTCAGAATCAGGTTATCATCATAGGTACGGCTCTCCAGTGCCGGCTCTATCGGGCGAATCCGGAAGGAGGAACCTAGGGCCATGTAATTCAGTCTGATCTCCATGAAGGACCCGTATTCCCGGTCTGAATCGTGCAGTACCAGGCTGTCGTTCTCAAGACGGACGAACAGGAGTTCGCCCTCTTCCATGGTGCCGATAATCTCATCCCCCGATTCAATGTGGTAGGTCCCGGTGGAACAGGAGATCACCACCGAACTTATCACCCGGTCGTGATACAGCCCGACAGGGATCGATCGGGCCTCAGCATTAAAGAGGCAGGTAAAGATAGCCGGTAAGATTAAGCAGTATCTCATAACCATTCATGATTTTAACAATGCCACCATCCGTTTGCCGAGCCGGTCGGAAACACCCGGACTTCCGAGCTTACCCCGAACGACGGCATATCCCTCGCAAATCGCTTTCCGGTATTCCGGATCGTACAGGAGCCTTTTCAGTTCCTCCAACACCCGTTCAAGCATCGCACCCTGCAGGACTTCTTTCACCAGTTCCCCGCCGTAGATAAGATTCACCTGGCTGATGAAAGGTACATGCACCAGCCGCCGGGCAATCATATAGGCAAGGGGATTGGTTTTGTAAATCACAACCTGCGGGAGATTGAACAGGGCCGACTCCAGTGTGGCCGTTCCCGATGTGATGATACCCGCAAACGCGTTGGAGAGGAGATCGTAGGTGCGGTTGTAAACCAGCCTGATATCGTGATGGCCTATCAGGTGCCGGTAATGGTTCACATCCACCGATGCCGAACCGGCCACCACAAACTGAAAATCCGGGTAATGATCTGCCAGCGGAATCATCAGGGGCAGCAGGGCATCTATCTCCTGCTTCCGGCTCCCGGTAAGCAGGGCCACAATGGGACGCGGGTCGAGATGCGCCTCCTCCCTGAATCGGGATCCCTCCGGGGCAGCCGCCCTGTAGCGTTCAACTGCATCCATCAGCGGGTTCCCCAGAAATTCTGCCTCCACGCCATTCTCCGCCAGGAAATCAACTTCAAAGGGAAAAATGACAAACCGCCTGTCGGTATAACGCCTGAGCGTATGAACCCTGTTCTTTTTCCAGGCCCAGACAGTCGGGGTGATATAGTAAAAGACCTTCATCCCCGCTGATGCGGCAAACTTTGCCAGGCGAAGGTTCACGCCGGGATAATCGACCAGGATGTTGACATCTGCATCGAAAGTGCGCATCTCCCTTTTGATCTCCCCAATATGGCCGAGGATTTTCCTGATGTTCAGAACTGCCTCCAGCATCATATAACTGGTCTCCCTGAAATGCTTGATCATGCCGGGATAAACCCCCTGCATCAGGTCCCCGCCGACAAATTTAAAGGATGCCTCCGGGTCGGCTTTCATGATCCCTTTCATCAGGTTGGATGCATGAAGGTCCCCCGATGCCTCTCCAACAACCAGAAAATACTTCATCCCCTCTCAGGAAAATTTTAAGATTAACATCACAAACGCCACGATAAAAGTGGCAAATATCACGCCTTTTGCGGAATTGTTCATGTTCAGCCAGGTAAAGACAAAAAACAGCAACAGGTTGGGGATCACCGAAAGGCTGACAATCTTCGACAGGATCCCCATCTGCTGAAACTCAACGATCAGCCTGCCGAAATCGCGGTCGTACCGAGTTGCCAGTATCACAAAAAAGGTGACCACCGGGACCAGGATGCCGGGCAGGAGGCCCGTCAACAGCGTGTCAAACCTGCTTGCTCTCTTCATTGCTGATGTCTGCTTTTTCCCATCCTTTCAGTTCACGGATCAGGGCATGATTGGTAAAATCCACATTCACCGGAACGATGGAGGCATAATTATTTTTCAGTGCCCATTCGTCGGTATCTTCAGCCTCCGGCTCCCTGTTGCTGAAGAACCCGGTGAGCCAGTAATACTCCCTTCCATGCGGGTCCACCCGTCTGTCAAACTCCTCCTGCCAGTATCCGTCGGCCTGCCTGCATATTCTCAGTCCGAGAAACTCAGGCTCCGGAATGGCCGGGATATTCACGTTCAGGCAGATCCTTCGGGGCAATCCGTTCTTCAGCATCTGTTCGATGATGTGCTCCGCCACCTTACCGGCGAGATTAAAATTAGCATCCTGACTGTAATCCAGCAGTGAGAATCCGACAGAGGGGACATTGTTGATGGCCCCTTCAATAGCAGCAGCCATGGTCCCGCTGTAAACCACACTGGTGGATGCATTCGATCCGTGGTTGATCCCCGACAGCAGCAGGTCGGGCTTTCTCTTCAGCAGGGAGTTGAATGCCAGCTTGACCCCATCCACCGGGGTGCCGTTCAAGACGTAACATGACAATCCCTCCTCTTCCTTCCTGAGCCGCGGTCTCAACGGGGTCTTGGTCGTGATGGCATGCGACATGCCCGACATCGGTTCTTCCGCAGAAATCACCACCACATTGCCAAACTTCATCGCCGCTTCCGTCAGCCTGCTGATCCCCCTGGCCCGGTACCCGTCGTCGTTGGTGACAAGGATCAGGGGACGGTTATTCTCTCCACCCATAGTTCTGAATTTATTTAAGGTACAAAAATACCTAAAATGCAATGCGCACAAAAATTATTGTGAGAAAAGGTTCAGGGTTAGTGAGACTACAGATTCAGTAGAGAAACGAACTGAATCTGTTATGTCGAACTTATCCCGAACTTGTTTCGGGATCTGGTTCCCGGTTCTCATGTTTCATTTAAACGGAGTAAATATATTAAACCGTTGATATTCCACGCCAGGCATGGCGTGGCTACAACCTACTGCCTACTGCCTACAGTCTACTGCTGCCTAATGCCTGCTGCTTACTGGTTCATGGTTTCATTTGGAATATTGAATCTGAAGACTGACATTTGCAGAATATTTGGGTTGGGTTATTTGACATTTTTGGCCGGTCCGAGACATGAATCCCGGATAAAACCTATCAGTTTGGGAGTAACCCCATGAAGGTTGTACACAGCACTCTGAAGGTCGTGTACAGCCCTTTGAAGGTCATGCACAGCGCTGTGCAAGGCAGTTTTTGCGGTCGGACGATCGGTTTCTGCGGGGTGACAGCCGGTTTCAGCAGGGTAACGATCGGCTTCTGGGGGAGGTCAGCCCAGGCAAAGCGTGACTGCAGCCAACCGGGTTATGAAACTTAAAAAAACATGCAATGCACATACAGGTTGATATCCTTGAAAAGGAGAGTCTGCCGGATCACAAGCTCACCTATGTGGTGATGGGTGCCCGGTACAACAACATCTGGGTATTTGTAAGACACCGGGAACGGATTACCTGGGAGATGCCGGCGGGGCATATTGAGCCAGGGGAACTGCCCGATGAGGCGGCGGAGAGGGAACTGACGGAAGAAACCGGGGCCTCCCGCTACACCCTCCGGTGCCTCCACGATTATGCTGTCACGACAAACCATGGAAAAGCCTTTGGCCGGCTTTACCTTGCAGAGATAGAAGTTATGAATCCCCTCCCCGGTTACGAAATCGGCGAACGGCTGTTCTCGGATCACCTGCCCGCCTCCCTGACCTATCCGGACGTACAACGGGTGCTCTTTGCAAAGGTGCTGGAATTTAAAGGTTCGTGATACCTTAAAATGATTGAAAAAACCTATTTTTGCAGGTCAGATGCAATATTTTTGGTATGAAAATATCCTATAACTGGTTAAGGCAATATATTGATACGAATCTCCCGCCGCAGGAAATCAGCACCATACTCACGAATATCGGCCTGGAGGTCCAGGGTGTGGAGCCTTTCGAATCGGTAAAGGGCGGATTGAACGGCGTGGTCATCGGAAAGGTCCTTACCTGTGAGAAGCACCCGGATGCGGATAAGCTCTCCTTAACGACGGTGGATATCGGGACCGCGGAGCCTCTACATATTGTCTGCGGGGCGCCCAATGTTAAGGCGGGACAGAAGGTGCCTGTCGCGGCGGTCGGAACCACGCTTTACCCCGGTGAAGAAAGCTTTACCATTAAGAAAACAAAGATCCGCGGACAGCTCTCCGAGGGGATGATCTGCGCCGAGGATGAGCTTGGACTGGGCCGGGACCACAGCGGCATCATGGTGCTCGATCCTGTGGCGTTGGTCGGCGCCCCTGCCAGTGATTATTTCAACATACAAAGTGACATCATTTTTGAAATTGACCTGACACCCAACCGTATTGACGGGGCTTCGCACTACGGGGTGGCCAGGGACCTTGCAGCCTATCTCAGGCAAAACGGCGGGGCATCCCTTTCGCTTCCGGCGGTTGACCCGTTCCCCATTGACAATAATGATTATCCTGTCGACATTGAAATTGCCGAGCCGGCCGGATGCAGAAGATACACCGGCATCACCCTATCAGGGATCGACGTGAAGGAGAGTCCCGACTGGCTCAAAACGCGTCTGAGATCGATTGGATTGACGCCCATCAATAACGTGGTGGATGTAACGAACTTCGTGCTTCACGAAATCGGTCAGCCCCTGCACGCCTTCGATGCCGACCGCATCACCGGCAGGAAAGTAATCGTAAGAACCCGTCCGGAAGGGACCCGGTTCATGACCCTCGATGAAAAGGAACGCGAACTGCTCGGCAAAGACCTGATGATCTGCAATAGGGGGGAACCAATGTGCATCGCCGGAATATTCGGCGGCATCACCTCGGGCGTCACCATGCAAACCAGAAATGTGTTCCTTGAATCGGCATGCTTCGACCCGGTTTACATCAGGAAAACAGCCCGCCATCACCAGCTGAGCACCGATGCCTCCTTCCGTTTCGAGCGGGGATCCGATCCGAACATCACGGTGTGGGCCCTGAAACGGGCGGCCGGTCTGATCAAAGAGATTGCCGGAGGCACCACCAGTTCAGAGATTGTGGATATCTACCCCGAACCCGTCGCCCCCTGCCCCGTTGAGATCTCCTTTGAATATATCACGGGACTGATCGGGAAAGAGATTCCGGCGGACACCATCCGGTCGATCCTTGAATCGCTCGATTTCAGGGTGGTTGAAAAAACGGGATCGGCCATGAAGCTGGAGGTGCCGACCTACAGGGTGGATGTGAGAGGTCGAGCGGATGTAGTGGAGGAAATCCTGCGCATTTACGGATTCAATAATGTTGAAATCTCCGAACAGGTGCATTCGACACTATCCTATACCCCAAAACCCGATAAGGAAAGGATTCTCAACCAGGTTTCCGACCTGCTCTCCGCAGGCGGATTCTATGAGATCAAGGCCAACTCCCTCACCAGGCAGGCCTATTACCAGCAGGAGGGACAGGATGATCCGGAAGCGGTGAAGATCTACAATCCCCTGAGCCAGGACCTTTCACGGATGAGGAAAACCCTTCTTTACGGCGGACTGGAATCAATAGCCTATAATATCAATCGGAAAAATCCCGATTTGAAGCTTTACGAATCGGGCTATGTCTACAAAGTCGATCCATCCGTACAATCGGATAATCCGCTTGACAAATATTCCGAGTCGTACCGCTTTGGACTGTTCATTACAGGAAAAACCGGAGCAGAGAACTGGCTGGAGAAACCGGGAGTGAGCAGTTTTTATTCCATCAAGGCCTATATCGAACTTGTTCTGAAAAGACTGGGATTGCTTGATAAGGTATCATTCACCGGGCCGGTGAGGAACGACGCTTACGCGGAGGGTCTGTTTTATGCATCGGGAAAAGATCCGATCGTGGAGTTTGGGAAGGTTTCTGACCGGATCCTGAAACAGTTCGATATCAGTCAGGATGTGTTTGCCGCCGAGTTCAACTGGGACCATGTATTACAGCTATGCGCCGGAACCGGCATCACCTACCGCCCCCTGCCCAGATATCCCGCCGTACAGCGCGACCTGTCCATGATGCTCGACCGCAGTGTGACCTATGAGCAGCTCCGCGAACTGGCCTTCAAATCAGAGAACAGGCTGCTGAAGCAGGTCAGCCTCTTCGATGTGTACGAGGGAGACAAGATCGAGAAGGGAAAGAAATCCTATGCCCTGAGCTTCACCCTGCTTGACGAGGAGAAAACCCTCACCGACAAGCAGATTGAGCGGGTGATGGAGAGGATTGCCTCAGCCTTTGAAAAAGAGCTGGGAGCGGTGATCCGGAGGCAGAAGGCAGCAGGCAGCAGGCAGTAGGCAGCGGGAACCCTATTTTTTTCTGTTAAGGCCACTGTCGAACCGCGCTGTTTCCCCGGGCGTGATTTCAGGCTCAATAATTGTCTCCCCGTATTTTATCCTGCAGGGATTGCCCAGCAGGGATTTAACCCGGAGCTCCTTCAGCGCCGCATGCTCCCATTCGATATATACCTCGAAGCCTCCCCGTGCCCTCAGTCCGGTAATATGGCCACTTTTCCAACCGGAGGGCAGTGCGGGCAGTACCTGGATCACGCCGCTATGGCTCTGCATGAGCATTTCAGCGATACCTGCCGTGGCCCCGAAGTTGCCATCGATCTGGAAAGGCGGATGGTTGTCGAACAGGTTGGGATGGGTCGAGCGGGCATACAGGGCCATGAGGTTTTCGTGGGCTTCATCCCCATCCTCGAGCCGGGCAAGAAAATTGATGATCCATGCCCTGCTCCATCCGGTGTGGCCCCCGCCATGGGCCAGGCGCGTTTCAATGGATTTGCGGGCCGCCGCCTTCCACACCGTGTCCCCAGGTTGCGCAAACATTTCATCCGGATGGAGCCCATAGAGATGTGACATGTGCCGGTGCCCCGAATCCGCCTCGGCAAACGGTTCGGACCACTCCATGATCCGGCCGTCCGATCCTATCTTCGGAGGCGCCAATCGTTCGAGCATCCTCCCGAGGGTGTCCGCAAACGCGGTGTCGATACCCAGAATTTCAGCCGACCGGATACAATTCCTGAACAGCTCCCCGATAATCTCCTGGTCCATAGCCGGTCCCATACAGACCGAGGTACTTCTTTTGCCGGGGGTCATGAACCGGTTTTCCGGGGATATGCTCGGACCGGAGACCAGCCTCCCGATCCGCGGATCCTCAGTCAGGAAATCCACAAAGAAAAGGGCCGCCTCTTTCAGAACCGGGTAGGCTCTCTTTTCCAGAAAATCTTTATCCCCCGTATAATCATAATGCTCCCAGAAATGGTCCGAGCACCAGGCTGCGCCCTGCGGCCACATCCCGTAACCTGTCCTGCCAATAGGATCGGTGAATCTCCATGCATCGGTGGTATGATGCGCCACGAAACCGCGACAGCCGTAAACCTCCCTGGCAGTGATCGCACCCCGTTCACGGAGGCCATCCACAAAGTCAAAAAACGGCTCCTGGCACTCAGCCAGGTTGGTTACCAGGGCGGGCCAGTAATTCATCTGGATGTTGATGTTAATATGGTAATCGGCATTCCAGGGGGGAGACAGGGTCGGATCCCAGATCCCTTGGAGGTTAGAGGGCAGACCGCCGGGCCGGGAGGAACTGATCAGCAGGTAGCGTCCAAACTGGAAATAGAGTTCGGTGAGGTGCGTGTCGGTTTTTCCGGATTGAATGCGTTCGATCCGCTTATCGGTCGGAAGATTCAGGGTATCCGGAGCGTTCAGTGCCAGCTCCACCCTGCCGAACAATGCCCGGTAATCGGCAATATGATTTGCTTTCAGGGAATGGAAATCGGAATCCCCCGCCCTGCTAATATCGCCATCTGCGATCTCTTTTGCATTGCCGCCCCAATAATTGGTCCTGCCCGAAATCAGGATCACAACTTCATCGGCATCCTTAACAACCAGGCTGCTGTCGGTCTGGATTACCGCCCCGCCGTTGTTCCTTAACTGCACCACCGAGGCAAAACGGGTTCCTTTCCCCTCATGGTGGGCAAAACCTGTCATTTCCATCCGGTTTCCGATCACCGAAACCGTTTCCGCATCACCGGGCCGGTTCATCCATGCCGAGAAACTGATCCGGCCCTGTTCGGAGGCGCTCAGCCTTAACAGGATGAGGTTATCGGGAGCTGATGCAAACACCTCCCTTTTATAAATTACCCTTTCCGATTCATACCCCAAGGAGGCGATGGCCTGCCGTAAATCCAGGGACCGTTTATACCCGGAGACGGTTCCTGTATTATCAAAACGAATATGAAGATCCCCCAGGGTCTGGTAGGTATGTATGCCGCCCTCAAGCCTGTATCCCATGATTTTCTGCTGGGCCAGCCGCTCGGCCTCCTCATACCGTCCGCGGAAAAGCAGTCGGCGAACCCGGTCAAGGTTTTCACGGGCTTCGGGATTCGCCCTTTCGATGGGTCCGCCGGTCCACAACGACTCCTCGTTCAGCTGGATGCGCTCTGTTTCAACACCCCCGAAAACCATCGCCCCGAGCCTCCCGTTGCCCAGGGGCAGGGCTTCCGTCCAAGCTGATGCAGGTTCATCGTACCAGAGCAGTAACTCCCGGGAATCGTTTGTTGTGGTGGTCCGGCATGATTGCAGGAGCAAGATGGCTGAGAAAACAAGGATGATGCGTTTCATGGTTACCGGCTTTATTTTTCCGTTCAATTTACTATTTCAGATTTTAATTCTGAAGGATTTCAAGTTACGAATTTGAATGGATATTTAATTTGTTGTAACTTGTCTGTTCTGCCATGAACAGGGTTCAGATCATACAGGGCGATATCACCCGGCTGAAGGTGGACGCGATTGTGAATGCGGCCAACAACTCACTGATGGGGGGCGGCGGCGTTGACGGGGCCATTCACCGGTCTGCCGGTCCCGATCTGCTGGAGGAGTGCCGTACGCTGAACGGCTGCAGAACCGGGGAGGCAAAAATCACCAAAGGATACAGGTTGCCTGCAACCTATGTGATCCATACCGTGGGGCCCATCTGGAGGGGCGGTGAGCAGAACGAGCCGGAAATGCTGTACAGCTGTTACATAAACAGTCTGAAACTGGCCGTGGAGCACGGCATCAAAACCATCGCCTTTCCGAACATCTCCACGGGCGTTTACGGTTACCCCAAAAAGGAAGCCGCCGGAGTTGCCATCCGGGCTGTAAAGGAGTTCCTTGAAACCGACCATCAAATTGAAAAAGTGATATTTACCGTCTACGATAGGGAGAACATACAGTACTATGAGGAATTCACAGCGAGCTGACCCGTCAATTCCCTGAAGGTTTACATTGCTTTGGAATAATTTTTGAGCATTATTGTCCCGGAAACGAATCAAACAACAGTGTTATGAAACGATTGATATTATTGTCGTTCGCCATGCTGATGGCGGCTGGTGCCGCGGCACAGGATCCCGAACTGAGCCAGCGGGACCGTAGGAAGCTTGAGAAGCAGTTGCGAAAGGAACAGATGGCCGAGGAGGCCAGGGAACGGGCTGCCCTGATCGAACTGATGATAGAGCACCGGATATTCGTCCTGGAGGCCGACCGGCTCCGTGACAAAAGAGGTACAACGATAAATGTACCCTCCAACATCAACTTCATTGCATCGGATTCGATCAACGGGGTTATCCAGGTGGGCAGTAACTCCTATATAGGATTAAACGGCGTCGGAGGGGTGACGGTGGAGGGAACCATCCACAACTACAAATATTCCAGGAACGAAAAGCACCGCACCTATTACCTCTCCTACACCCTCAGCTCCCCGGTGGGGGTCTACGATGTCCGCATGTCGGTTTTTTCAGACGGGAGGGCCGATGCAACGGTCACCTCCAACTGGCCCGGACAGCTCAATTACATCGGCTACCTTGTTCCTCCGGCAAAATCGAGGGTTTACAAGGGAATGTCGGGGTATTAGAAGGATTAAAGGCTAAGGATTCCCGGTTCCCAGTTACCAGTTCCCGGTTCCCGGTTCCTAGTTTGGATTTTCATTGAAACGGAGTAAATGCAATAAATCGCAGATATTCCGCGCCAGGAATGGCGTAGCTACGCCTCTAATTTATACAGGAACCGCTTAATGGTTTTCTTCGGGGTTTTTTCAAACTCCTCATCACGGATGTGTATTTTCGTAATCGTTTCATAAACGGCCAGGTGGCTGTTAATGGCCTTTCGGTTCTCCTCCATCTTCGCAGCAATATCCTCAACGCCGTCTTTCCTGGCAGCCTCCTTATCCGGATAAACAAGAGCCTCCAGCTTATGGTTCTTATTCATTAACACAACGACCTCGCTAATGTAGGGCATATTGGTCAGCTTCGCCTCAACCTCCTCGGGATAGATATTCTGACCCGATGGTCCCAGAAGCATGTTCTTGATTCTCCCGCGGATATAAATATATCCATCCTTATCGGTTACCCCCAGGTCGCCGGTATGGTACCAGCCCTCCCTGTCGATGGCTTCCTTCGTGGCCTTTTCGTTCTTGTAATACCCTTCCATCAGGTTTTCTCCGCGAACCAGGATCTCTCCCACTTCATGGAACGGATCCGGAGAGTCTATCTTCATCTCCATGATATCGATTATTTTACCGCTGGACAACGGACGTGTGGTTCTCCAGCCGTCATAGGAGATCAGCGGTCCGCACTCGGTGATCCCGTACCCGATCGAAAACGGGAATTTTATCCTCCGCATAAACGTCTCTACCTCAGCACTCAGGGCAGCTCCGCCCAGGACTGCCTCCCTGAAATTACCTCCAAAAGATTCGTAGAGCTTTTTCTTAAAGGTATTATAAATCACTTTATTCAATCCGGGAATTTTGGTCAGGATCTTAATCGTGCCCTTCTCCAGCTTGGGCTGGACCTTCCCTTTGTAGAGCTTCTCGAAAAATAGCGGAACAAACATGATCAAATGGGGTTTGATCTCAGAGAATGCCTGCAAAATGACGGGTACGGCAGGCAACTTGCCCAGGACGGTGATATGAACCCCTCTGGTCAGCGGGAAAAGGAAATCAAACGCACAGGCATAGCAGTGTGCCAGGGGGAGCAGTGTAAGCATGCGGTCTTTCGGGTTCAGCTCCATATTCCTTCGTGCAAAGGTTACGTTACCGGCCAGGCTGTTCGCCGACAGCACCACTCCTTTGCTGAAACCTGTCGTTCCCGAAGTGTAATTTATTTCCACAACCTCACTGTTATCCACCTCTGCATATTTGATATGTTCCTTCGCATAGCCATCGGGAAATCTCTTCCTGAAAAGCTCCGGATACTCCTTATGTGCCTTCACATATACGGCATCGGGTTTGGAAGAGAGGATTTCATTATCCTCCAGCGAAATGATGATCTTTACTTTTTTGATACTGTTCTCGGAAAGCGTTTCCATAATCTGCCTGTCAACAATTAACATGACCGAATCGGAATGTTCGATGATGGTCTGTGCATCCCCGGGCTTGAAGTCAGAAAGAATGGGAACAACCACCGCCCCGTAGGTCATCACGCTCATGAAGCTGATGCACCATCTTGCAGAGTTCTTTCCCAACAGGGCAACCTTGTCACCTTTCTTAATGCCCATCGCCTCATACATCACATGGAGGGCGGCTATCTTCCTGCACATGTCGGCATAGGTAAAGGCCTCGCCTTTATAATCTGAAACGGCTGGCAAATCCCAGTTCTGCCTGAAGCTGTCTTCATATAGCTGAATCAGGTTCTCTTTGATCATAATGGTTTCTTTTAGGTTAATTTCGAATAAAGATAAAAATTAGCGACATATTTCAATATTCAAAATGCGAAATAAATTCAATATCCAATAATCAACAATCAATATCCAATGTCCATTTGATTATTGGGATTTGATTATTGGGTGTTTCTTCAAACCGATTATCTTTATAACGAAAATGAAAGACACCCAATAACGTTTCATCCATGATCCATTTTTTTCTTACCCCCGGCCGGAAAATTATTGCTGTTGAGACTTCTGAAGTACTGGATAAAGATCGGAGATCCCGGCTGGAGTGGTTGTTCGGGGGTGCAGAGAAATCGGAAAGCACATCGGTCCTCGGCTTTTTCGTCGGACCCAGGAAAGAGATGGTTACCCCCTGGAGCACCAACGCCGTCGAGATCTGTCAGAATATGGGCATGACGGGAATCCTCAGAATAGAGGAGTATTTCCCCGCAGAGGATGAATCTGCCGTTTATGATCCCATGCTGCAGAGGCTCTATAACGGGCTGGGTCAGGATCTGTTCAGAATAAACAGGGAACCGGATCCCGTTATTTATATCGATGACATAGCCGCGTACAACCGCGGGGAAGGGCTCGCGCTGAGCGAGGATGAGATTGAATACCTGGAAGGACTGAGCAGCCGGATCGGAAGAAAGCTCACCGACAGCGAGGTCTTCGGCTTCTCACAGGTAAACTCCGAGCACTGCCGGCATAAAATCTTCAACGGAACATTTATCATCGACGGGAAGGAGCAGGATGCTTCCCTGTTCGATCTCATTAAAAGGACCACCCGCACTCATCCGAACCGCATCATATCCGCTTACAAGGATAATTGTTCCTTTGCGGAGGGTCCGGAAATCGAACAGTTTGCCCCCGAACGGCAGGACAGCTCAGGATATTTTAGGGTCTCCGATATCCCTTCAGTGCTCTCCCTGAAAGCAGAGACGCACAATTTCCCGACCACCGTGGAACCATTCAACGGAGCATCTACAGGCACGGGTGGGGAGATCAGGGACCGTATCGCCGGTGGAAAGGGGGCCATCCCCATGGCCGGAACCGCGGTCTATATGACCTCTTATCCCCGTACCACAAAAAACCGTCCCTGGGAGAGTTTTACTGCTAAACGAAATTGGCTCTACCAGACGCCTGAGGAGATCCTGATCAAAGCCTCCAACGGGGCCAGCGATTTCGGGAATAAATTCGGTCAGCCGCTGATCTGCGGAAGTCTTCTGACCTTCGAGCACTCAGGGAACCGGAAGAAATACGGGTACGACAAAGTGATCATGCTCGCCGGTGGAATCGGATTCGGCAACAAGCGCGACGTGGAGAAGGATGCTCCCCGGAAAGGAGATATCGTGGTACTGCTCGGCGGGGACAATTACCGCATCGGCATGGGCGGCGGGGCGGTCTCATCGGTCGACACGGGAGAGTATGCCAATGCCATCGAGCTGAATGCGGTCCAGCGCGCCAATCCCGAGATGCAGAAGCGGGTGTACAATGCCCTCAGGGCGCTTGCCGAGTCGCGAATAAACCCAATCATCAGCATCCACGACCACGGTGCAGGGGGACACCTGAACTGCCTGTCTGAACTGGTGGAGGCTACCGGAGGCATTATCGAACTCGACAATCTGCCGGTAGGAGATCCGACCCTTTCCGCCAGGGAACTCATCGGGAACGAGTCCCAGGAACGGATCGGACTGGTCATTAAAAAGGAGGACCTGAAAAAACTGCAGGAAATTGCCCTCCGCGAACGTGCTCCCATATACGTGATCGGAACGATTACCGACGATCACCGGCTTGTATTCAGGAGCAGGAGGAGCAGCGAAAAACCGATAGACCTGGAGCTGACCGATATTTTTGGGAACCCGCCCCGGGCCATCATGAACGATAAGATATCCGGGGTGAAATATAAAGACCCGGTTTACCACACCGGTTCATTGAGGGATTATCTTGAAACGGTGCTCCAGATGGAGGCGGTGGCATGCAAGGACTGGCTGACCAATAAGGTGGACCGCTCCGTAACCGGTAAGATTGCCAGACAGCAGTGTACCGGTGTGCTTCAGCTTCCCCTCAACAATTTGGGTGTGGTTGCCCTCGACTACCGGGGCATTAAAGGCTATGCCACAGCCATCGGTCATGCCCCGGTTGCCGCACTCGCAGATCCGGAGGCAGGCAGTGTCCTTTCCATAGCCGAAGCGCTTACCAATATCATCTGGGCCCCTATGCCTGAAAAGATCAGGAACATTTCCCTTTCGGCCAACTGGATGTGGCCCTGTAAAAATGAAGGGGAGGATGCCCGGCTCTACAGTGCCGTTAAGGCAGCAAGTGATTTTGCGGTTGCTCTGGGGATCAATATCCCTACCGGCAAGGATTCATTATCCATGACGCAGAAGTACGACGGAGAGGTGGTGTATGCCCCGGGAACGGTGATCATCTCTTCCGCAGGCGAGGTGACAGACATAAGGAGAATCGCAGGGCCTGTTATGGTGAATGATCCCGATACCCGGCTCATTTATATCGATTTTTCAAATGATACTTTCAAACTGGGCGGCAGTGCATTTTTTCAATCTATGGGAATGATAGGTGAAGAGGTGCCAACGGTGACCGACCCCGCACGGTTTGTGAGGGTGTTTAACCTGGTCCAGTCCTTTATAGAGGAGGGAAAAATCCTGGCCGGTCACGATATCTCCTCCGGGGGATTGATCACCTGCCTGATGGAGATGTGCTTCAGCAACCCTGAAGGAGGCCTCGAAGCAGATATCAGCGGATTGCACGCAGAGACCATTCCGGCACTGTTCAGTGAAAAACCGGGCATCATCATCCAGGTTAAAAATGTATTCGAGATATCCGCTATTCTTGAGAAGGAGGATATTCATCATCATATCATCGGACGTCCGATCGACGAACGAATCATTCAGCTTCATACTTCCGAAGATGATTATGATCTGGAAATCGATTATTACCGCGATATATGGTTCAAATCATCCTACCTGCTCGACCAGAAGCAAACCGGGGAGACCCTTGCACTGGAGCGCTTCAGGAATTACAGGCACCATCCACTTAAACCGGAAATGAACGGTTTTAAGGGCCGCTTCAGGGACCATGGAATTGATCCCGGCAGAAGAGATGCTTCAGGAATAAAGGCTGCAATCATAAGGGAAAAAGGGGTGAACGGCGACCGCGAAATGGCCTATGCGATGTACCTGGCCGGTTTTGATGTGAAGGATGTGCATATGACCGACCTGATAGCGGGACGTGAAACCCTGGAGGATATCCACTTTATCGTGTTTGTCGGCGGATTTTCAAACTCGGATGTGCTCGGCTCGGCCCGGGGTTGGGCGGGCGCGTTCAAATATAACAGGAAGGCGAAAGAAGCCCTGGATGACTTCTACAGGAGGGATGACACGCTGAGCCTGGGCGTCTGCAACGGGTGCCAGCTGATGGTCGAACTCGACCTGGTGGTCCCCCGCCATAAAGAAAAGCCGGTGATGAAGCACAATGCCTCCGGAAAATTCGAATCCGCTTTTCTGAGCGTGGATGTTCAAAAGAACCATTCCGTGATGCTAAAATCGCTTGCCGGAATGAAGCTTGGCATCTGGGTGGCCCATGGAGAGGGCCGGTTCAGCCTGCCCCGCGATGAAAAGGATTACCATATCCCCCTGAAGTACAGTCACTCCTCCTATCCTGCCAATCCGAACGGCTCAGACTATGATGTGGCTGCCATCTGCTCCGGGGACGGCCGCCATCTTGCCATGATGCCCCACCTCGAGAGGGCATTCCTGCCCTGGCAATGCGGATACTACCCCTCAAACCGGCAGACTGATGAAGTAACCCCCTGGATGGAGGCATTTGTGAATGCGAGAAGGTGGGTGGAAGACTTTCTGAAGTAGTCATCTCAGTGATAAAAACCTTATAACAGAAATCAAAAAAGGTCCTGAAACAAGTTCAGGACTTCAGTTAATTGAATAAACCGGAATCCCTCAACCGGGAACCGGGAACAATCAAATTTATGTGCGGGAAACAACCAAAATATTGTAAGTCTTATTTATTTCTATAAATTAGCGCATCCTGAGCTGCCTCATGAGTTACGAAAATTTTAAGCTGTTTACCTGGAGCTGGATCCTGCTGGGATTGGCTATTTTTTTGGTCCTTCTTTTCGTGACCGCACCTTATGGCCGCCATACCCGTAAGGACTGGGGGCCGACCATCCCCAACAGGATTGGCTGGTTTGTGATGGAGTTCCCTTCACTGCTTGTATTTATCCTCTGCTTCCTTTTCGGTCCGAATGAACCCTACCCCATTGCCTGGATATTCTTTGCTATCTATGTGTTCCATTACACGAACCGTTCGATCGTTTACCCATGGAGAACCAGGACCTCAGGAAAAGAGATGCCGATTGTGATTGCATTGACGGCCATTGCCTTCAACCTGGTCAATGGCTGTCTGAACGGATACTATTTCTCCGCCTTCTCAAGGGAATATACCCTAGAATGGCTGGTCGATGCCAGGTTCATTATTGGAATCATCGTATTCGGTTCAGGGGTATTCATCAACTGGTGGTCCGACCAGCTCCTGCTCGATCTCAGGAAAGGAGGCAGGAGAGGGTACTTCATCCCAAGAAAAGGATTGTTCAAATGGGTCTCCTGTCCCAATTTCCTGGGGGAGATCATCGAATGGACCGGTTTTGCCATCATGACCTGGAGTCCTGCCGCACTGGCCTTTGCCCTCTGGACCTTCTTCAATCTCGCTCCGCGTGCGCTCGCCCACCACAGGTGGTACAGGTCCACTTTCGATGATTACCCGAAAAAAAGAAAGGCCCTGGTTCCATTCGTGTTGTAAAAGTCGTCAGGCGGCAGTCGTCAGGCAACCATCACGCCACCGGAGGCGATCCATCATTAATCCTCCCCATCACGATAATCAAACCTGACCTTCAGAAGATCCTGCTCCAGGAAAACGATCTGCAGATAATACACCATGGTACCGCCCCAGAAATCAACGGTTATTTCAAGCAGGCTGTCAGACAGGGCAATCCATTCTCCTTCGAAATCGGCATAGGTTTTCGGTCCGGCATCACTCCAGGAGGCATTCTTCCGTTCTGTAAAGGAACCATCCGGTTCGATGATGAATCCGTATTTTTCGGGATCGAGCATTCCGGCCCGTTCCATAACGGTGAGATCCTTTTCATAACCCTCCTCCACCCAGGTGCCCGCAAGATCCGACAGCAAATTGGCCCGCTCAATATCAGAATATTCCATGTCTTCACATGAAATCATCATCAGGACCGACAGGAGAATCGCGATCTTTTTCATTTCAAACCTTTTTAATAAGGATGAATCCTCCCGGACTTCCGTTGCTTGCATTTTTTGTAATAAGAGATTTTATTATATTAACGCTTTATTTCATGTTATCTGTCCCTTACCATTACGATACGGTTAGTAACAAAAATAACGAATAATCATGATACGTAAAACAACCATGAGATTCATAACGGTTCTCCTTTTCTTTCTGGCATGGTCAGTCCCTTCAGGTGCTCAGTCCCATCCCTTTCAGGATGCAACCCTATCTGATGAGGAGCGGCTCAATAACCTGATATCCCTGATGACCCTGGAGGAAAAAATCGATCACCTCTCCTCCCGGCTTCCGGGAATACCCAGGCTCGGGTTGAAGGGAACCCGGATCGTTGAGGGTTTACATGGACTGGCACTGAGCGGGCCGGCAAACTGGGCCGTCAGGGGAAAAGGCGAAGCACCCACAACCACTTTCCCCCAGGCAATAGGACTGGCCCAGATGTGGGACCCGGTTCTCCACCAGGAACTGGCCGCATGGGAAGCCTATGAAACAAGATTCCTTACACAGAATGAGAATTATAAAAGTGCTGGGCTGATTGTCCTGGCACCCAATGCCGACCTTGGCCGGGATATCCGGTGGGGACGGACCGAAGAGTGCTACGGGGAGGACGCCTTTCTGGCATCTGTTATGACGACCGCCTACGTTAAGGGTCTGCAGGGTGATGATCCAAAATACTGGAAAACGGCTTCCCTGATGAAGCACTTCCTGGCAAACAGCAATGAGAACAACCGCGAAATCAACTCATCGGATTTTGATGAGCGCCTGTTTCATGAGTATTATGCATTTGCATTTTATAAAGGGGTGACCGAAGGCGGGTCCCGCGCCTATATGGCCGCCTATAATAAATATAACGGGATACCCTGTACCGTGCACCCCATGCATCGGGAGATCACCGTTGCGAAGTGGGGACAGGACGGAATCATTTGCACCGACGGGGGCGCCTTCACCCAGCTGATTACCGCGCACCATTATTATGACAGCTTCGCGGAGGCCGCTGCCGCCTGCATCAAATCGGGGATTACCATGTTTCTCGACCATTATAAACCGGCGCTCTATGAGGCCCTGGAACAAGGATTGATCACTGAAGCAGATATCGACCGGGCCGTCCGGGGAACATTACGCGTGATGCTGAAACTGGGATTCATGGATAATCATCCCGGCAATCCCTGGTCACAGATCGGGATTACCGACACCGTCAGGCCCTGGACCAGGCCGGAAGCCAAGGAACTCGCACGGAAGGCAACGGTGAAGTCCATCGTTCTGATGAAGAATGATGGGATCCTGCCACTGAAGAGCGGGGAGATCCGATCAATAGCCGTGATAGGCCCCTCCGCCGACCTGGTTGTATCCGACTGGTACTCAGGAACCCCTCCTTACCGGGTATCCGTTCTGAGCGGTATCAGGAATGCCGTGGGAAAGGACGTGAAAATACATTTTGCAGCCGGCAATAAAGCTGATTCGGCCGTTCAGGCAGCGGCAATGGCGGATGTGGCTGTGGTATGCATCGGAAACCACCCGCTGAGCCATGGACTGGGATGGGGCGAGAACCATGTCGCCAGCGACGGACGCGAGGCGATAGACCGTCAGGCACTCTCCCTGGAACAGGAGGACCTCGTCAGGCTGGTGAAGAAAGCCAATCCGAACACCGTCCTCGTCCTGGTTTCTTCATTCCCCTATGCCATCCCCTGGTCAAAGGAACACATCCCGGCCATCCTGCATGTCACCCAATCCAGCCAGGAGCTGGGGAACGGCGTGGCCGATATCCTCTTCGGCAAAGAAATTCCGGCCGGACGGCTGGTGCAGACCTGGAGCGCCTCCATCGATCATCTGCCGCCCATTCTGGATTATAATATCCGGAACGGACGGACCTACATGTATGATGAGAACGAGCCGCTCTTCCCCTTCGGTCACGGATTGAGCTATACAACCTTTGAATATAACGGTCTGAAAACGGATAGGAAGACCATCCGTGAGGGAAAAGCAGCAGAAGTTAAATTGATGATTAAGAACACAGGTCCGATCGACAGTGATGAAGTTGTTCAACTTTATGTTCGCTTTCCAGAATCAAAAGTGGAGCGTCCGGGAAAAGCCCTCAAGGGATTTAAACGGGTCCATATCCCGGCAGGTGAAAGCCTGGAAGTAATCCTCCCGCTCAAAGCAGACGATCTCAAATACTGGGATACGGATAAGAAAACGTTCGTGCTGGAACAGGGTAAGGTTATATTGATGGTCGGTGCATCCTCGGAAGATATCAGGCTGACCGGTTCACTCAACGTGAAGTAACCGGTCCATCACCGGTTCCCTAAAACCAGCGCTTTCTTTTGAAATAAATCAACATTACCACAACAACCGCGACCATGACACCCAGCATCATAAAATAGCCCCAGTGCCATTTCAGCTCAGGTATGTAATCGAAATTTGTACCATAAATCCCGGCAATCAATGTGAGCGGGATGAAAATAGATGCAAAGATGGTAAGTACCTTCATAACATCATTCACGCGGTTGGATAAATTTGTATGATAAATATTCAGCTGGTCGCTGACCATAGAATAATAGAGATCGATGGCCTCTGTTGCCTGGGTAGCCAAATCTTCCAGATCCATAAGATAAATTCTGGTTTCTTCCTTAATTAGCGGAGAAGTGGCTTTGGATAAAAATCCGACAACTTCCCTGATTGGACGGATATTCTTCCAGAAAAGCCTCAGCTCGTTCCTGTAAGCGTAAATTTCCTTTAAAACGGATTGATCATGTTTCTCAAGAATTTTATCCTCCAGCATTTCAACCCGTTCCCCTATCTTTTCAATGATGGATAGATAACTGTCAATCAGACAATCCATTAATGAAAAAAGCAGATAATCGTCATTTCTTTCCCTGATTCTCCCGAATCGGCTTCTGATGCGGTCCCTTACCGGATCAAAATGATCACCTATCCGTTCCTGGAATGAAATAAGGTGATGAGCTCCAAGAACAAATGAGATCTGTTCTGACCGGTACGCTTCCTCCTCTTCATTCCGGTAAAAACTTTTCATGATTACTACAATATGGCCGCTCTCCTCATAGATCCTTGGCCTCTGATCGGTATTCAGAATATCTTCCATCGTGAGTGAGGAGATATTGAAACGGCTCCTGAGCCTCTCCAGTGATTCCACATCATGCAATCCGTCAATATTGATCCAGTTTACCCTGTTTGGATCCGGTTCCGGCACAGAATCGATATCATTGAATTGATGCTCCTGAATTTCCTCCCTGTTAAAGGATATCTGCCTGATATGTATCTTATCTATTTTCTGCCTGCCAATATGGACAAGTGTTCCGGGGGCCTTTCCCTGTAAACCGTTTCTGTTTTTTAAAAATCTGGCCATGCGATATGCGTTTTGAGATTATCTCGAATATCCCTTTAAACATATTGAATCATTTGCCTATTCACTTACTCGCCCTGCCAGTCGAAGTCCCGAGTACCCGTGACGAAGGATGGCTATTCGCTCATCAACTCATACGCCACCACGTTATTCCTGAAAAAGGTTGGAACATATAACGTCCGGAGATCGGCTGCAAATTCAATATCCGCAGTCTGAACTTCCCGGTCAGCAGTATAAAGCAGCGAAACCTTGGTGTGGTCGGGATAAACCATATAGACCTGTCCGGGCCATTCAGAAACAAGATAATGACCGGGGAATCCTGTGAATGCAATCCCGTCGCCACTGCTTATGCTGTCGGCAACGACGGAAAGACCTGCTGTTTTGTAATCCATGGCAAAAAGCACCTTTCTGCCCGTGGAGGTCATAAGCAGTCTCTCCTCCTCAGCAAGCAACCCGTTGGGACCCTGGTTCCCTTCCGAAAGAATGGGAGATACGGTATCACCGGATATTTTGTAAACGGCATTCCCCTGCGAATCGGATACGTAGAGGTTCCCTTCTTTATCTGAGGTCATATCATTCAGAAACTCTGCCGTATCGATTCTGATCCGCTGAATAACCTCTGCCGACGCAATATCAATTTTTGCGACTGCATTCCTTTCTGCCACATAAAGATGATTGGCCACCCGGGTCATCCCCGTGGGAAAAGTGAGCCCCGGGACCCACTTCAGATCCAGGATATTTCCCCTGAGATCCAGCTTTGAGATATATCCGGCTCCCTCAGTCCTGTTCGCAAGGCATGAGACATACAATGCACCTCCATCCCTGTCATACAGGACCGATTCGGGGGTCTCAAGGATTGTATCGGTGCGCCACCGCTCAACCAGCTGAAACATCTGCTTTTCTTCTGAATCTGTGGTTTCCCCTGATCCTTTTTTCTGACCAGAATTACAGGCAACCATAATCAGGGACATTGCAAGAATGAATTGGATCGTTGTTTTCATGACGGATGGGATTTCTGTAAAATTAAGAAAAATAATTCACTGGCTATTCGCTTTCACCCTCCGAAGCTTTATGCGAAGGAGGGTTAATCGCTTATTCGCTTATTCGCTTATCCTCCCTGAAATCCGACCTGACATGCAGATCCACCTGCGGGAAGGGGATCTCGATTCCGGCCTCGTTGATTTTACGGTTGATGGCCACGGCGAGATCGCTCTCCACCTGCAGCCTGTGTTCAATATCCGACCATGCCAGCAGTCTGAAATCGAGCGAGCTCTCCCCAAATCCTACAAAATAGGCCCTGGGGGGGGGATCTTCGCTGACATACTCATTCTCGGATGCAGCCTGTCGTATTAATTCAAGAACCTCCTCCGGATCGGTCCCGTAGGCAACCCCGACCCTGATGTCCATCCTTCTAAATGAATCCGAGAGGGTCCAGTTGATCATCTCATTGGAAATCAGGTTTCCGTTCGGAACGATCACCTCCGCCCCGTCAAAACTCCTGATGGTACTCGACCGGAAACCAATGGACTTTACAATGCCGGTGAGTTCCCCGACCTGGACAGTATCCCCGACCTTTATCGGCCGTTCAAAGGCCAAAATGATGCCCGACACCATATTGTTGAAAATATTCTGCAGTCCGAATCCGATCCCGACCGAGAAGGCCCCAATAATGATGGAAAGGTTGGTGAGTTTCATGCCGGCTGCGGCGGCAGCCAGGAAAAAGCCTCCTGCAATCAGGGCTATGCGGATCAGCATGATAATGGTACCGGGCACCCCCCTGGAGGTGGTCACCCGGGTAAAAACATCCTTTTCAAGTACAGCCTTTACAATTCTCGACAGAAATATGGAGAACCAGATGACAAAAATGAATATCAGGATACTTCCCAGCGAAATCTCCACGGCCCCGAACTTCCATCCTTCCCCGAGAATCCGCTCACCCCATGAAAAGACCGGATCCTTCAGGAGCAGGAGATTAAGGGCATAGATTATAAAAAACAACCAGAGGACAAAGTTTATAAATCGTCTTGATTTCCTTTGGATCACCCTGAAATTTTCCCTGAAAACATTTATTTTCTGAACACGCCTGTTGGCCAGCAGAAGGTACAGCAGCGTATCGGATATTTTTGAACCGATCAGGATGGCCAGCGCAATAATGACAATCTTTAAAGGTGCCAGGGTAAAAAACTCCGCCATCCTGTATGTTCCGGCCAGGTTTCCAATGGCGGCGGCAAACAGCATTAATGCAAAAATTGCCAGGATGGCCCTCAGCAGATTATAAAATGACTGATTTTTGAAACGTTCTGCAGCAACTTTCTTCAGCACAATTGTACCGAACAGTAAGGCACCTGCAACCGACAGGAATAAAAGGAGCAACCTCTGCAGGATGTCGGAATAGAACACGAACTCATAAATCGCCATGAGGGTGAATATAACTATGTACCACCGGATCCATGGCTTTGCATATTCCCTGTAAAACCGCACGGCAAGAATCATGACCGGAATCATCAGGACGACCAGGCTGATCGCATTGAACGTATCCGGTAAATCGGGAAAGAGCAATCTTATTAAGAGGGTAATTATGAAAAGTGCCACGAGAACAGGTGAGGCAATGAGCATCCGGGTAAATTCCGTCAGGCGGAATTTACTCCTGGAAACCATCCGGTTACTATTCTTTTTGTACCAGAGTAAAAATCCCAGCAGAGCCAGAAAAAGGATCCCGGCATATATCATGGATTTTCCGAACCGATCCCGGAAAATCTGCACATCCGATTTCATGTTGCGGATCAATCCATCCATTCGTTTATTAAACAGGCCGGCATCACTTAATTGTGAAAGGGAGCTGAATAATCCGGGAATATCTCTCTTCAGAAGATTCTCTCCGTAGGAACGCCTGGCATCGTTGATGCTGTTCCTGATTCGCTCGAGCCTGTTGATCGCCCCCGATATCTTATCCGATTCAAGGATTAAAAACTCCATATCCTGCTGAATGGAGTACCGGGCAGAATCAATGGTATGAATGGTTTTTCGAATTCTTTCATAGATCGGCTTTGGAAAATCCACTTTTTCCGCTTGCTCGCGCGTCACCTCCCATCGTTTCTCCGTCTGAGTCAACTCCTCAATCAGCGCTCCCAGTCTCCTTGATCGCTCCGACAGGCTGGCCTGCACATCCGTAAGCCGGCTGATATAAAGCTGGTTAGCGTTCAGATAGTTATCCATATCCCTCACATAAAGCCTGTTGATGGAGGTCAGTGCACTGTCTTTCAAAAACAGGTTAACCTGTTCAACCAGGGTGTCTACCCGGCCGGTAATCTCATCAACCTCCTGCCTGGTCAGCCGGTTTGCTAATGATGCAGATACCTGGTTATATGTTTCATTGGATTTGAAAGAAATATCCGGGTATGGGATGGGAAGCGGCACCGGGGCCGGCACCACACTATCGGTTTGCTGGGGATCGGTCTGCGGGGAGAACGGGAAGAGCTGTTGTCCACCGAGGGATTGATAACATGAAAGGCCTGTCAGCAAGATCAGCAGGAACGGGATACAACGCCACTTCATTTCAAAACGGTTTTGGACCTCAAATTTAACAAATTTACTTAAACCGGGCGGATTCCTTTTCCTGCAGACGGCTCCCGCGGTTTTTGGTGGATAAATATGTGTGTAAAAATACCTGATCCCGCAGGGGATATCTTATTTTTGTCATGATATTCGATTGAACGAACCTTTATGCGGGGTTGGGGATTTGAAAAGAAACGGTCTGAAATACGGTTATTATCTGCTCCTGCCGCTCATGGCAGCGGCCCTGAACGCCCAATCCCCCGATCACTGGGAAACCATTCTCCAACCCGGAGATGCCTGCACCTATTATCTGCCGCAGGCGCCACTGCCTGCCGGCTGGGCGGAAGCCGGCTTCGATGATTCATTATGGCTAACGGGAACGGGAGGGGTAGGTTATGGAGACGGTGATGATAACACCATTATTGATCCGGCCATTTCGGTCTGTTGCAGGTATTCATTCCACATTGATGATCTTGCCTTCATAGAAGCGCTGATCCTCGACATGGATGTGGATGACGGGTTTGTCGCCTACCTCAACGGGACGGAAATAGCCCGCTTTAACCTGGGGACAGAAGGCTCTCCTGTTACGTGGGACCAGAGCACGGACAGCTATCACGAGGCGCCGCTCTCTGAGGGAAGAAATCCTGTCAGGTTCATCATTCAAGAAACGCATCTGGAAGGCCTCCTTCCTGGATTGAACCTCCTTGCCCTGGAAGTGCACAATTTCGGAATCTCCTCTTCCGACCTCTCCTCCAATGCCTACCTGCATGCCGGCATCGCCACTTCCGATAACCTCTTCTCCCCTACCCCTTACTGGTTCACCGAACCATTCCGGTTCGACAGTACCCTTCTGCCGTTAATGGTTATCGATACCCGGGGACAGTCGATACCGGATGAGCCCAGGATCATTGCACACATGGGTTTGATAAATAATACAGTCGAAGGATACAATAAACCATCCGATCCCTGTAACGTATATAACGGACAGATCAGCATCGAACTGCGCGGGGAATCCTCCCTGGACCTCTATGACAAGAAGTCTTACAGCATTGAAACCCAGACAGAGAGCGGAACCAATAATAATGTATCCCTTCTCGGATTACCCTCCGAAAACGACTGGGTCCTGTACGGACCTTACGGCGATAAAAGTTTGCTCAGAAACGTAATCAGCTACAGGTTGTTTGAAGAGATGGAACGCTATGCACCCCGTACACGATTCTTCGAACTGATTCTTAACGGGGAGTATATGGGTGTTTATGTTCTGATCGAGAAGATCAAGGTGGACCAGAACCGTGTGGATGTCGCAAAAATTACCCCTGATCATATCTCCGAATCGGATATCTCAGGCGGATACATCCTGCGCATCGACAAAACCACCGGCATGGAGCCAGCCGAATACTGGGAATCACCGGTCTATCCACCCTACAGCAATTTTCCCAGGATTACTTATCAATATTATGATCCGAAATACGATGAACTTGCCCTCGAGCAACGTCAGTATATCAAAAACTGGATTAATGCATACGACCAACTGCTTTCTTCCATCAATTTCGACGATCCCGAAACCGGTTACCGGAATATAACTGATGTAGGATCGTTCATTGATATCATGATACTTAATGAGTTCAATAAAGATGTGGATGCTTACCGACTGAGTAACTATCTTTACAAAGAGAAGGATACCGACGGCGGCAGGCTGGTTTCCGGACCGCCATGGGACTACAACCTTATCTTCGGCAACAACGATTATGCCGGGGATGTGAAGGAAACCTACAACTGGGTCTACACAAAAACCATAAACCCTTATTGGTGGAAACGTTTCATGGAGGATCCCTGGTTCAGGAACCTGCTGTACTGCCGCTGGGAAGCGCTCTCAGAATCAAAACTCCGGGAGGATCATCTCCATGCGATGATCGATTCATCCGTTCGGTACCTGGGCGAAGCTGTAGACCGGAATTTTCAGAAGTGGCCCATTCTCGACACCTATGTCTGGCCAAACAGTTATATCGGACAAACCTACGATGAGGAGATCGGTTTCCTGAAAAACTGGATATCCGGCAGGCTGACCTGGATCGATGCCCAGTGGGGTGGCCGATGTGAATCCCTGTCGGAACAACTTATAATTGATAAAACGGAGACAGACTTCAGAATATATCCCAATCCGGGTGATTTTTCCCGTGTGGAAATCTCTTTCGGCACAGAACATCCTCTAACCGGATTGGCAGTTACCATTCTCGACCTGAAGGGTCGCACCGTGGTCCATTTCGAGCGGGAACCCCTGCCTCCCGGACACCACCACCTCAATCTGCCCGATTGTTCCCATCTGCCCGATGGGATTTATATCATCCGGGTGTCGGAGAATAGCGACTGGATCTTCACCGGAAAATATCTGAAGCAATCCTCACGATAGGGTTGAAGGAATCAAAACTTGAACTTATAGGTAATCCAGAGGATACTGGCATGCTCAGGGGGTATTTCGTTCAGTTCGTAATCGAACAGGTAACTCAGCTCGAGCGAATTCTTAAAATTGATTTTGAAATTGCATCCCAGGTAATTCCTGAGCCTGTAAAACTGGGGCCCGTCCTGGTGATTCAGATGCAGGTAGGGCTCAATCCCGGCAAACGGATAGAATCGCGTTCCGAATATGTGGTAGGTAACCTGGGGCCGGAAACGGCTGACCAGCTTGTTTTCCATTAAACCGGAAGAGAAGGTCCCATCGTCGAATCCGGCCTGGGTTCTGAGCCTGAAACCGAGTTCGAACTGCCTGATGTCCCTCTGGTAATTGAGATCGAGATGAAGCCTGTACCGGTTCTCAAACCGAAGATCCTTGTTCTTCACCAGGATATACCTGGCCCCGAGCCTTATGTCAAGTCCGGAAACAATATCAAACTGTCCGATCAGCGTTGCCTGTGAACGGTCGTAACTAAGGCTGTTATTCTTGAAGTGCTGCTCGAGACTCAGCGAGACATCGATCCTGTCGGTTACCTGTTTTTCAATTGCCGCCTCCCAACGTGTCTGAAAATCGATCTCCTGGCCGGCCATTTCAACCGGAACCAATGAAAAGAGAAGAACACAAAAGGGCAGGATGTACCGGAACCGTCTGAAATCAATCATCGTCATCATCATTGTTTCTGGAGTCCCCCCGGTCGCCCTCAGAATATATGATCACATTATCCGATTCATAGTAGTAAATATATATCCTGGCTGTATCCCTCATAAAATCAATCCTGTCCACCTCAACACGGTTGATCTTCAGCCCGGTCCGTTCCTCCAGGTCCGCAATCAACTCTGCCCTTCTTTCAGGAACGATCAGGTCGATCTTTTCAAAATTGATCATCTTCCGCGACTCATGCTGGAGCAGGAAAACCCGTTCGAGAAGGTAGGTCATCACAAGCAGCGCCAGGTTTGTAAAAACCAGCTCAGCGTAACTGACCTTTCTGTTTGACAGGGCATTGATAACCGAGATCCCGATTATTAGAAAGAGATAGGTCATCTCCCTGATGGGTATCTGCTGGGTTCGGTAACGGATGATTCCGAATATGGCAAACAGTCCGAGGGCAAAACCAAGCTCCAGCTTGATATTCTCCAGCAGGAAACACATGAAGAAAACCACGAGGGAGATGAGGATATAGGTAAAGAGGTAATCCTTGCGCCTAGTGGTCCGGTAATACAGGTAACGGACCATGAATAGCACTACTACCAGGTTAAATGCAAATCGCACCAGGAGATCAGCAAAGTCTTCCCAGTACATCAGTTCAATATTCAGAAATTCCTTCATCGCAATATTATGTTTGTACCGTTTCGTAATCGAGATTTATTTTCTTTATTTTCAATATTTTCGCTTTGAACCTGTTTTGGGGTATGTCGGGATTCAGCATGGCAATTCCGATGCAATACTTGCTGAAGCGCATCGGGTATATCCCATTTTGCCGCAGGACCGTATTGAATTCCGAGGCACTTAAATTACCTTCCCTTTTCAGCTCGGCAATGGACAATCCCGGCAGATCAATAATCTGTTTGCGATCGGGGGACATAAAACAGAGATTGTAGTCAATCGTGATGCGCTCCTTCTGGTTCTTTTCCACAAGCGTAATCCGGTTGAAGGTATTCTCCAGGACGGGAACGATTTCATGGTGTTGATAGGGCGTTGCCGAGGCTAGGAACTCCTCCTCCTTGCTCAGAATAATTCCTTTATTCCCGTTCGACCGTATCCTCTTTTTTACGGTAATTCCCTTGTTATTCTTTTCCTTAACTTCCAGGAAAACCGTATCGGATACCTCATAGGTCCGGAACCGTATCTTCTGGCGAAATGATAAACCCCGGTGGTGCATGTGATACATTTCCATGTCGCGGGTATCGTAATAAAGGGTATTGTATGGATGCGACCTCAGGTGTTCGATCTCCAGGATATAATAGTGATCCGTCAATCGCGCCAGAATTTCGGGAATCCTGGTGACGGGATACACATATTTTGAATCCCTTCTTCTCATCAGGCTCGCCTTTTCGATGGACTCGAGGTCGATGCTTTTGAAATGCGGAAGTTGTTCGTATATGTTAATCTCGGTATTCGTATTCATAAACTTTGCGTTTATATAACCTTCCGCGGTCATCGTAAAATCTCCTTTCCACCCTCAGTCCATCCTTATAAACGGTTTCTTCACGTTTATCGACTTTACCCTTGTTGTTGAGAAATTGCTGTTCAATGATATTCCCGTCCTCATCGTATTTATATTTCTCCCATAATTGAACGACCCCGTTCCGGTCGTATTCAATGATTTCTGTTATTTCACCCTCTTCATTATAGACCTCTTTCTTTTCTACAACGGGATCCGGGATCCCTTCCTCAACAAAATATTCCAGAACCGTCTGGGATCTGATGTTTCGTTCCCGGATATCTTTTGTGCTCTGTCCTTTTAGGGTCGGAACAACCAGCAGAAGGATCAAAAAAAGCAGTGCGGTTATTTTTATTGTCTTCATAAACAGGCTTCTTAATGCTTATAAATCATGATCTCCCCCAGGTCAATAACCTGTTCCGGTTCGGTAATGGTCACATTCCGTTCGATGGTCACCATCTGGGTTGCCCCCGTGACATCCTCGGAGTAAAGGAATATTTTGTAATCCCCCGGAATAAGGTGGTTGAATTCAAAGGTACCGTCGTACTGTGTCCGTATCCTTTCATCATAAAAGGAATGGCTGCCATAGGTCAGGTACACTTCCTGCTCCTGGGCCAGGGAGATATCCTTTATGACCAGGTTGGGCCATTCCGATTCGTTGGTATAATTGGTAAGCTTGACCCGTCCGCGTATGGAGGCATCGCCGTCATCCCACTTCAGGGTCACGAACTGAACCAGGGTCCCCATGTCCCTGACCTCCCCGCTTTTCAGTTCCAGCCCGACAGATTGCGTCACCTCCTCATCAAGAAGGGTGGTGGAATCTTCTGTTTCCCAGTAGATCGTGTAGGTTCCCGGGTTCAGGTAATCGAAGGAGAACCTGCCGGTATTGCTTGCAAATACCCTGTCGCCGAGGACCTCTTCATCCCCGTAAACAATAAACACCTCTTCGTCGACGGCAGGTGTTTCCTTTATCAGAAGGGAGTAATCATCATTATAAAAGTGCCGCATCAGGGTTCCGGTTATTTTACCCGTTCCGCCTGTCCCGGCCGATTCTTCACAGGAGACAGTGGCCAGGGAAAGGGTCGCCAATAGTATCAGGTTCATTACCGGAGACCCATTTAGTCTTATTATTTTTCGTTTTTTCATGGAAGATTTCTTAATTGTCGCCAAATTTAACATTTATTTAATTCTATTTTAACAATGAACCCTTTAAATCAGGGAGATTTATGAACCATTGTCAGAAAACTCAAAAACCGGGCCATTTCGCTATCTTTCCGGGCAGTAAAATTTCAGGAGGTGATTGGATTATTTACATAATTTAATATATTAGTGGCAGACAATACGGTCCCGCTTTTATGAAGACATTCCTTTCGAAACTGACCCCGCCCTCCAGCTGGATGTTCGCTGTTCTGATTATCGGCGGGATCCTCACAGGGGTCGGAATTTTTCTTCTGTTCATATCGAAAGCGCCCTCCTACCTCTCCGATAAACCGGAGACCTGCATGAACTGTCACATCATGGCCCCCCAGTATGCGACCTGGAACCACAGTTCGCACCGTGAAGTCGCCCACTGCAACGATTGTCATGTCCCCCATAACAATTTCCTGAATAAATACTACTTCAAAGCCAAGGACGGCTTGCGGCATGCCACGATATTCACCCTGCGAAATGAGCCCCAGGTCATATTCATCAGGGACGATGGACAGCGGGTGGTACAGGAAAACTGCATCCGCTGTCATACCGACCTGATATCAGACGAGAAGGTACAGCAGTACACCGGGGTGTTCCATCACTTCAGGATGGACCGGCAGTGCTGGGAGTGTCACAGGGAAACCCCGCACGGGCAGGTGAACAGCCTCTCGAGTGTCCCGTATGCCAGGGTTCCGGTCCCGGCAAGCCCGGTGCCGAAGTGGCTGAGAAGAAGTGATAAGAAGTAAATTCAACACATAATAAACAATGAAACCAATCAGTGAACAAATCAGGCAGAAACCCTGGCTCGGGTGGCTCCTCTTCTTTTTAACTGCAGGAGTGGTCTTTCTCCTTGGACTGTTAGCCTCCTCCATCATGGAGAGGCGTTCGGAGGCAGTCTTTGCGTTCACTCCCCAGGTTGAATACGGACAGTTTGAACCGCGCAATGCCATATGGGGTGAAAATTTTCCCCGTGAGTACCAGTCCTACAAACAAACTTCCAGAACGGACTTCCAGAGCAAATATAACGGTTCGGTCATGATTGACATGTTGGAGGTGGATCCCCGGATGGTCGTCCTGTGGGCCGGTTACAGCTTCTCGAAAGGTTATAATCAGGCGCGCGGACACTATTATGCCGTAGAGGATATCCGAAACATTCTAAGGACCGGTGCCCCGGTTGACGGAAAACCCAGCCCGATGCCGAACACTTGCTGGACCTGCAAGGGTCCGGATGTACCCCGGGTGATGAATGAAATCGGACCGGCCGAATTTTACAGGGGGACCTGGGAATCCAAAGGTCCGGAGATCGTTAATGCGATCGGTTGTGCAGATTGTCATGATGCCCGGACCATGAACCTGAGAATTTCCAGACCTGCACTGATTGAAGCCTATGAAAGACTGGGAAAGGATATTTCAACTGCTTCTCACCAGGAGATGCGATCGCTGGTTTGCGCCCAGTGTCACGTGGAGTATTATTTCAATCTTGAAAAATTCGAGGGGATTGAGTATCTCATGCACCCATGGGATAACGGTTTCTCGGCGGAAGCCATGGAAACCTATTATGATAATATGGAATTCTCCGACTGGACCCATGCCCTCAGCAGGGCCCCCATGCTGAAGGCACAGCATCCGGGCTATGAAATCTATAAGACCGGCGTGCATGCGGCACGGGGTGTTTCCTGTGCCGACTGCCACATGCCTTATATCAGCGAGGGGGGCCAGAAATTTACAGACCACCACGTGCAGAGCCCATTGAACAACGTCTCTGCATCCTGCCAGGTCTGTCACAGGGAGGAGACCGATCAACTGGTGAAGGATGTGTATGAGCGGCAGGACCGGATCATTCAGAACAGGGATAAACTGGAGGAGCTCCTTGTAAGAGCCCATGTTGAGGCAAAAAAGGCCTGGGAACTCGGAGCATCCGAACAGCAGATGAAAGATATCCTGCAGGATATCAGGCACGCCCAATGGCGGTGGGACTATGCCGCTGCAGGTCACGGCAATTCCTTCCATTCGCCCGTTGAAACCGGAAGGGTCATCACAACCGGAATCACCATTGCCCAGGAGTCGAGGATCAAGCTGGCCCGCCTTCTTTCGGAACTTGGCCATAACCGTGAGATCCCCTACCCGGATATTTCCACGAAGGCCAAAGCCCAGGCATTCATCGGTCTGGACATGAAAACCCTCAACGCTGAGAAACAGAGGTTCCTCGACGAGGTCGTCCCCATCTGGGAAAAAGAGGCCGAAAAGAGGGAAGCCACCTACAAGGTACACACCCTGTTTGACTGAGACTGTATAACCGGATGAATCTCTGGAACCAATTCAGATTACCCTTTCTGGTTTTTCTTTTCAGTGCTTCTATACTGACGATGGTGCAACTGATGGTCGACCCACCCATGTTGCTCCTGGAAAGGTTTCTTCCGGGAAGTGGATGGATCGAGATTCTGCTCGTAACATCCTACGGAGCCCTCGTAGCCTATCATATGAAAGATCCGCTTAAGGTACAGGCATGGAGACGATACACCTGGTTCACCTTCTCGGTTGTTTTTTTCACCCAACTGACCATCGGACTGGCCGGGCATGATAAATTCCTGATGAGCGGTGAATTACACCTGCCTGTCCCGATGATGATCCTCGCCGGACCGATATACCGGGGACAGATTTCGGTTATGACCATCCTGTTTATCAGTACGGTCATTCTCTCCGGTCCCGCATGGTGCAGTCACCTCTGCTATTTTGGAGCACTGGATAGCATGGCATCAAAGGGAAAGACAGAGAAAGGACCTTTGCACAAAAAAATGCCGTTGAAAGCCACGATGATGCTCCTTGTGATTGGGGCAACCCTGACACTCAGGTTAACCGGCGTCCCTCCGTTCACAGCCACATTACTGGCTTTGGGTTTCGGAATCACCGGGATCGGGATCATCCTGATCCTGTCGCGGAAGCAGGGGCGCATGGTTCACTGTACTGCATACTGTCCAATCGGGACCATCGTAAACTATGCACGGTTCATCAATCCCTTCCGGATGGTCATCGACAACGACCTCTGTACCAACTGCATGATATGCACCCGCACCTGTAAATACGATGCCCTGAACAAACAGGATATCCTCAACAGAAAACCGGGAATCACCTGCACGCTCTGCGGTGATTGCATTGCAGATTGTCATGCAGGAGCCATTAAATACAAATTTCCCGGATTATCATCTGCCTCCGCAAAAAATCTCTGGCTGTTCATCACTATTTCCCTTCACGCCGCCACCCTGGCCCTCGCCAGGATTTAATTACCCCGACTATTCAACGGTTCCCTTCAGCATGGTGAAGGAGTGGGCCGGAAAGGTATAGGTTATTATCGAACCTTTTGACTTCACAGGATCTTTCTGAACGGTTTTTACATCCTCACGGTCAAAATCGTTGGTTGCTTTAATATCCGGACCATTCACCTCGAATACTTCAAAACTTCCGGTGAATTTCCCGGTCTGACAAATAATATCGGCTTTGATCGCCTTATCCCGGTGCCGGTTCACCACATTGACAACCAACTCCCCGTTGTTGTAAACCGCCGATACATCGAGGTACGGCACCTCCTGCTGCCGGGTGGTCTGTTCCCCCAGTCCGATAAAAAATTCATCCGTATCGTAGGTTTCGCAATCCACGAATATATCAAGGGAGGTCCCGTATGCATTCCCGGAGAAAAGCTGAAGCGGATAGTAAATGGTCTGTTTGAACATCCCCTTCTCATTAGTGAAGATGGGCGCAATCACATTAACGAGCTGGGCCATGTTCGCCATTTTGACAATATCCGCATTCCGGATGAATACATTCAGAAAGCCTGCGATCACCAGGGCATCCTCCAGGTTATAATGCTCTTCAAGAGCACGGGTTCCCGACATTAATTCATCAGTGCGTGCACGGTACCAGACATTGTATTCATCCCATGCAATATAGATTGGATCCCTGCCCGGACGATGGGCATTCTGCATCACCTCACCGATCATCCCCTTCACGATTTTTGTACGCTCCTCACAGACCAGGGGAGTGGACAGGAAGTTGTAATAATTATTGTCGGGATTGCCCACATAAATGTGAAGGGCGATATAATCCACCACATCTCTCAGCTCAGTCAGAATGGTCCTGTTCCATGCATCCGGATTGGCATCCGGACGGTAATTGGATGAACCGGCCGCAATCAGTTTGATCTCCGGTGAGGTCAGCCGCATCAGCTTCGCTGCTTCCCTTGCTTTCTTAACATAATCTTCTGCATTCAGATGTCCCATCTGCCAGAATCCGTCCATCTCATTTCCCAGGCTCCAGTACTTTATCTGGTGCGGTTCGGGGAAGCCGTGCTTCTTTCTTAATTCAGCAAAGTAGGGACCCTCTTTGACATTGCAATATTCAACCCAGCGCTGGGCCTCCTCGATCGTTCCCGTTCCCATGTTGACGGCAAAGTAGGGCTCCGTATTCATCTTCCGGGCATATTTCATGAACTCATTGGTCCCGAACTCATTCGTTTCAAGCCGGGCCCAGGCAAGCTCCATCCGCGGGATCCGCTCATCGACCGGACCGACCCCGTCGAGCCAGTGGTAATTCGACACAAAATTTCCTCCCGGATACCGCGTGATGGTCACATTCATGTCCTTTGCCGCCTGAAGGACATCCTTCCTGAATCCGTCTTCATCGGAGAGCGGCGATCCCGGCTCATAGACGCCCCCGTAAACACATCGTCCGAGGTGCTCCACAAAATTGCCGTAGATCAGTTTGTCTACCTCTCCTATAACCCGGTCGGTATCGATCTTTATCCGTGCGTTCTGGGCCGTTACCAGGGCTGAACCAGCTACTGCCACCATGAGAACCATTAATTGTATTCTCTTTTTCAAATTTTTCATTGCCCTTCTTTTTAACTGATTATTCATTTATCTGTATCACCGGCCAGCCATCCTCGTCCCATTCCACCAGATCAATCCTCAATTTAGACCTCCCGTGATCCTTGGCATCATAGGCATGGTAAACCAGGTAATCGGTGCCGTCGAAGGTATAAATCGCATTATGTCCCACACCCGGCCAGCGTTCATTGCCTTCCAGAACCAGCGTGCCGCCCCCGAAAACCATATCCCGTTCATGCCTGTCAAGATATGGTCCCGTAATCTTCTCAGACCTCCCAACCATAATCTTATAATTGCTCTCAATCCCCCTGCAGCAGAAGTCAAAGGAGACGAAAAGGTAGTAATATCCATTTTTACGAAACAGGAAGGGAGCCTCAATGGCCCCTTCCCCTGGCTTCTCTTCTTCAGTGTAATAATCCCGCGGACGTGCCGCAACGGTATGCCACTCTTCCGGCTCCACTGGTGCGGAAAGCGAATCATTGAGCCTGAAAAGCTTCATTCCCTTCCAGAAGGATCCGAACACCAGCCACGGCACACCCTCCTCATCAATGATCAGACTCGGATCGATGGCATTCCAGAGGTCCCGCCCCGGGACCGACCTGACCACCATACCCATATCCTTCCATTCGTAGGCTGGATCATCGGGGTCGAGGGTTGTATTGACTGCCAGTCCGATGCAGGACCGGTTGCTGGCAAAAGTGGAAACGGAATAATACAGATAGTATTTACCGTCCAGGAAGGAGATATCCGGGGCCCAGATGTGCCCCCTGAATCCGGGCACCACCTTCAGTGCCCATATCGGGGGCGACTCGAAGATCCTTGGCAGCCGTTTCCAGTTTTTCATATCCGTGGAGGAGAAGGCAGAAATGCCAAAACCCGTACAGTAGAGGTAATAGGTGTCGCCCTGCCGGATCATGACCGGATCATGAACCTGTATATCTGAAGACTGTCCCGTTAGTCCGCTATAACTTATAAGCAACAAAATAAAGAAGGCCATTACCCTGAAGGTATGGAACCTGAATAGGTTGACGGTCATTTTGGTCGAATTCTCCGATAAGGTCATAACCATGATTTTGTATCCTGTTTTAATTATTAATACCTCATCCGATCTACCCTGTCACCTTCAGCTGAATGATGGATTTGGCCGGGACAACCAGTTCGATCCGGTTCTTCCTTATTCGAACATCCTCAAGGGTTACGGGCTTCACAACATCCTTTTTCTCGAAGGTATTATGGGAATTAGTGGCAGGGGCCGTAAGGATATTTCCCGTAACCTTCCCGTAATCACCTCCCCTTAATTCGATTTCCATTTCAACTTTCCGGTTCGGATCGATGTTCACAATCGAGATGTTCACCTGTTCGTTTTCCGATTTTGAGCTCGAAACGCTGATTGCAGGCAGGGAGCGTCCATTGTAGGAATATTCGGGCGTATCCAGGACCTGTGGCAGGAGCAGGGCATCGTGGTGTTCCTTGTAAAGGTCAAACACGTGGTAGGTTGGAGTTACCAGCATCTCCTTATCCTTTGTAAATATGAGAGCCTGCAGTACGTTGATCGTCTGCGCAATATTGGCCATCTCGATCCGTTCACACCGCTCATTCAGGTAATTGAGGGTAAGCGCGGCCACGAAGGCATCCCTGAGGGTGTTTTGCTGGAACAGGAATCCCGGATTAGTGCCCGGTTCCACATCATACCAGGTACCCCATTCATCAAAAATGAGTCCGATCCTGCCAACTGGATCATACTGATCCATAATGGTGATGTGCCGGTCGAGGGTCCGCTCAATGGAGAGGCACCGCCTCAGGATATCAAAATAGAGCTCTTCCCCGAACTCCGTCGCCGATCCTTTATCCCTCCAGTTGGTAGTGTAGTAGTGAAGGGAAATGCCGTCCATGAGGTTATGCGGAATGTTCTTCATGAGGGTTTCGGTCCAGTTCAAATCTTCCGAATTGGCACCTCCGGCAATCCGGTAGAGCCTGTTCCGGCCATAGTTACGGCAATAGGTGGCAAAACGCCTGTACTGGTCGGCATAGAACTCGGCGGTCATGTGTCCGCCGCACCCCCAGTTCTCGTTTCCGATCCCCCAGAACCTCACGCCCCAGGGCTCCTCACGTCCGTTCAAACGTCTCAGGTCAGCCATGGGACTGATACCGTCGAAATTCAAGTATTCCACCCATTGCGACATCTCCTTAACCGTTCCGCTGCCTAAGTTTCCGCAGATATAGGGTTCTGTGCCAAGCTGTTCACAGAGATCCATGAACTCGTGCGTGCCGAAGCTGTTATCCTCGGTCACGCCGCCCCAATGGGTATTGACCATCTTTGGCCGCTCCGAAGCCGGCCCGATACCGTCCATCCAGTGGTACTCATCGGCGAAACAGCCGCCAGGCCAGCGAAGGTTCGGAATATCGATCTTTCTGAGGGCATCCACCACATCATTGCGGATGCCGTTGGTATTCGGGATGGACGAATCCTTTCCAACCCAGAAGCCACCATATATGCAGTGACCGAGATGCTCCGAGAAGTGACCGTATATGTGCCGGCTTATGATATGCTCGCCCTGGTCAGTATTGATGACCAGGGAAGCCTGCTGTCCGCTCAGGGTCATGGAAAGAAAAAAGGCGGCCACCACAGGCAGTGCCGTGTTGGCAAAAGAGGTTCTTTGTCGTTTCATGGGATATGTTTTAAAGGTTCATTTATAAATCGGATGCAGAATAAAAACTGCCTGTAAAATAATTAAAATTTTCCACCTGACTAAATTAACCTGAATTAAGATTCCGGGCAAGCGGTCCATGTCCTTTAACATCAGATCTTTTTTTTCAGGAAGAGGAAGAAGGGAACCGAATAAAACGGCTTGAACAATTCGGGAGAATGCACCCTGAAGATTGTCCGTCCAGCATAAAGGTTTCCTTCCCGGGAAAAGATCTCCACAAAGTATTACCTTTGCTAACCGTAATCAAACCTGTTCATCGATGGACCGTGGTAAATTCATGCAGATTGCATACGAGGAGGCCATGTACGGCATGGAACATAATCATGGAGGACCATTCGGTGCCGTGGTTGTAATCGGTAATAAGATTGTCGGACGCGGACACAATACTGTGATCCATAGTAACGATCCAACAGCGCATGCCGAGATCAATGCCATCCGTGACGCTTCAGGAAAACTTGGACGTTACCATCTGGAAGATGCGGAGATATATACTACCTGCGAACCCTGCCCCATGTGCCTTTCGGCAATTTACTGGGCAAAAATCAGGGCGGTATACTATGTCCTGGACCGTTTTGATGCCGAAAAGATCGGATTCAATGATCATTATATCTATAATGAACTCTCTGCCCCTCCTGAGCTCAGAGCAGTAAAATTTGTAAAGATTGAAGATAACCGGGTCAGAAAACTTCCGGAAACCTGGCTGAAAAAAGATGACAGGCTAACGTACTGATTCCATCCACTTCGCACAGAGCAGGGGCCATCTCTCACCTGCCGCATTTCCCGGTCTCAGGCCGTACCCGTGTCCTCCGGCCGGAAGCATATGCAGTTCGGCAGGAATGCCCGCATCCCTCAGGGCGCCGGTCATGACCAGTGCACTGTTGCCGTACTTATCATCAATCGTCCCGAAAAGAAACATCGGCGGTGTTTCCCCTGTAATGGTCAGCTCGGGAGTAAGGGTTCTGCCGGGACCATGGTCAAGATAGGCCGGGTAGATCAGCACCGTAAAATCGGGGCGGCAAGACAATTCATCCAGATGGTCAACCGGTTCGTAGGTTTTTTCATTGAAGCGCGTGGAAGCCCGGGCCGAAAGACTTCCCCCTGCAGAGAATCCCAGTACCCCAACCTTCCCTGATGCACCGGTCCGGCTCCTGGCAATGCGCAGCGCACGCTGGACATCCTGAAGGGCCCCCTCCTGCTTCTGCGGCACCCGGTACTGCAACACGAAGGCTTTGTACCCAAGCGTATTGAGCCACTCCGCAATCTCATAGCCCTCCTTGTCGATGGAAAGGATGTTGTAGGCCCCTCCCGGGCATATCACCACCGACGATCCGTTAAAAGCTCCCTCCTCAGGAATGAACTCAACAACCATGGGATTGGTCACATCTGTAAGCCTGGTCGTATTTCCGCTCCGGTTGGAATCCACCACGGCAGGATGCTTCGGCTCCGTCTCCCCGGGAACCGCCCCCGGCCATAAATATATCGTATCGACCTGCTGGGCTGAAAGGGATATGTAAATAAATATCAGGACAAAAAATGAAATTAATGGTTTCATGGATTAAGTTTTTTTTCAGAAGCCTGAATATAGCCATTCATCGTCTCTAAAAAAAAGGTTCCGCTTAAAATTTCAGCGTTGCAGTTCCGGTCAAGGATTTTTTAATTAGATTTTGTAATATTGCATGCTGATTTTTTTGCCGGCGGATTACCAGGATGCCGATCACAAAAGAATTTTAAAAAGCCTCTTTAGCTCAGTCGGTAGAGCAGCTCATTCGTAATGAGCAGGTCGTGGGTTCGAGTCCCATGAGAGGCTCAGGGGTTAAGACTCAAGGCTCAAGGCTCAGGGCTCAATGTTTAAAGTTTGGGGGGATTGGTTAGGGGGATGCATTGCGCGGAGATACAGGAAAAGCCCGGTTCTAACAAATCGCAGTTATTGCACAATAAGATAAGAGAGGTTCCTTTCGGCAAATACGCCAGTCAATTCGTGATTTTCATGATTAATAAATACAGATATACTTTGTCCGGCAGTTTGTTTATGTTAACCACATTTATGATGCTCGCCGGATGCAGTGGTTCCCGCAGCTATTCCATTGACGGTGAACGGATGACCTGGCACACCATTACCATTTCCTTTGAAGGTCTCCGGCTATCAGAAGAGGGCGACTCCAATCCGTTCCTCAACTACCGGCTCATGGTCGATTTCATGCACGGTGATGACACCATTACCGTTCCCGGTTTTTTCGCTGCCGACGGTCGTGCAGCAAAGAGCGGCTCTTCAGCGGGGTCCGTCTGGCAGGTACGTTTCAAGCCCTGGAAGGAAGGGGAGTGGCATTTTAAAGCCTCTTTCAGAAAGGGCCCGGACATCGCAATAAGTACCGATTCACGGGCGGGATCTGCCACAGCCTTTGACGGTGCGTCCGGTCGATTTTTCATCGGACCTACCGATAAATCGGGCCGTGACTTCCGGGCACACGGCCGCCTCGAATATACAGGGGAGCGATACCTCCGTTTTGCCGAGTCGGGTGACTATTTCCTGAAAGGCGGCGCCGACAGTCCCGAAAATTTCCTGGCTTACCATGAGTTTGACGGAACATTATACAATGGCAACAATCAGCGACGGATGGGCGAGGATCATCCCAATGCGGATTTGCACCATTACCGTTCCCATGTTCAGGACTGGAAATCCGGGGACCCGTTATGGAGAGAGGATAAAGGTAAAGGGATTATCGGGGCACTAAATTACCTGGCATCGGAAGGGATGAACTCGGTCTACTTCCTTACAATGAATGTGGACGGTGATGGAGAGGATGTTTGGCCTTGGACCTCACCGGAAGAGCGCTACCGGTTCGACTGTTCCAAACTCGACCAGTGGGAGATAGTGTTCAGCCACATGGAGCAGATGGGCATCATGATGCATATGGTCCTGCAGGAAACGGAGAACGAATGCCTTCTGGATTCAGGAAAACTCGGTCTCCAGCGCAAACTGTATCTTCGTGAGCTGATCGCCCGCTTCTCACACCACCTGGCCGTCACCTGGAACATCGGAGAGGAGAATGGCCCTGCATCCTGGACGCCATTGGGACAGACCGTTGCCGACCGGAAGGAAATGATGCGCTATATTCGGAATACCAATCCCTGGAACAGTTTCATTGTAGTGCATACCCATTCTGCCGATCCGGATCACTCTGCCTTGATTGAACCGTTCCTGGGATTTGAGAATCTTGACGGGCCCTCCCTTCAGCTTCATAAGCCAGCTATCGTTCACAATTATACCAGGAAATGGATATCGCTTTCTGAAAAACAAGGAAAACAATGGGTGGTCTGCCTGGATGAAATCGGACCCTACTGGATGGGGGTAATGCCCGATAAAAATGATCCGTTACACGATACCATCCGCAGGGAAGTTCTATGGGGAAACCTGATGGCGGGTGGAGCAGGGGTGGAATGGTATTTCGGATACCGTTATGACCATGCCGACCTCAACTGCGAAGATTGGAGAAGCAGGGAACATATGTGGAAGCAGACCCGCATAGCTCTTGGTTTCTTCCGGGGGTATCTGCCCTTCCGGGAGATGAACGCTCATGACGAGCTGACGGACAACGGTTACTGTCTTGCCTCCCCGGGAAAGATTTATGCCATCTACCTCCCTTACGGCGGAACCTGCTCTCTCAACCTCTCATCCCATCCCGACAGGTATGCAGTATTCTGGTTCAATCCCCGCAGGGAAGGCTCCCTTCTGCCGGGCACCATCACCACACTTCAGGGCGGAGCTGACATGCAGATAGGTTTACCCCCTGAAGATACCGACAGGGATTGGGTATGCCTCGTCAGAAGGCTCTGATTAAATATCAAAGCTGTTCCAGGAGCAGTGCATTGAAAAGAAGCTTGAACGACGACTGGGTGGAGGCCCTGAACTGGGGATTGAATCCGTAAAGGACGAATTGTCCCTTTCCCTTCCTCATCCAGATCATGGCGGCTTTGTTCCCGACCTTTTCCTCACCGGCAGCGTAACCGCTCAATAAAATATCCTTCTCGGGATAGGTCCCGATCACCCGTCGATCGGTATCGAACATCGGTATTCCGGTTCGGAATACCGGCCTGCCCCTTGAAAAAATTCCGATCTGTTCCGGCATCCCCAGTGTCAGCGGATGATCCTGCAGAATATTGAGCTTCATCAGGCTTCCGGGGATATACAATCCATCATTCCGGAGATTCTCAGAGATGTCACTGAAGGGCAGTTCAAACTCTTCCTCTTCATCCTTGCTTTTTTTGATCTTCAGGATTCCCTCAAAGAGGTTCGCCGACCGTCCCCATGCGATAATGATACCCCCCTTGTCCACAAAGGTCATCAGGTTCTCCAGTCCCTCTTTCTCCATACCCTTCACGTAATCGGGATGATAACTGCTCATGGAATAATCATCCCCCGACTTTCGTTTGCCCGTCATCAGCACGTTCTTATCATTGTCGGGAAAAACAACCACATCAAAATCCGCTGCCAGGTCTGTTTCCTTGAAATCGCCCGGACGCAAAACTGTATAGGGAATGTGAAAACGGTCGAACAGAAAACGCGTCCATCCGGCATCCATGTCGTGGAACCAGGTTTCAACCAGGGCGATGCGGGGCATCACCAGGGGTTCCGACTGCATATCACTTTTATCTGTAACGGGGATGGCCCTGAAGGATATCTCCTCCATCACAGCGTTCCAGGATTCCTTGTCGGCAGGATCATAAAATGTGATAAAGCTACCGGCACCGACCGGTTTACCCCCGACCTCCATAGATTTCGTGAGCCGTTCCACCTTTATTCCCTTGCCCGCGGCATTAAAAGCAGCACGGAAGGATTCATTGTAATTTACAGGAAAACAGACCGCATAGATCTCATCCTTCAGTGGCTCAGTCAGAGAATATTCATCCTCAATTTCAGACAGAACCGCTTCCAGTTCCGGGCTTTGCACATCGATCCCGTACGACTTCACCTGCCTGTGCAGGGGCAGGGACCAGCTGGTAATATCATACGGCCTGATCAGCTCTCCTCCCGGCGTGTAGTGCCGTTCGGGGAACTCCTGCACCTCCATCACCTCCTTGATGAAAGATCTGAAAGGCTGTGCCAGGGGGATTACGACATCTCCGGCTTTGAATATCCTGCCTTCCAGAAGAATATCACCGGTCAATTCATAACACCGCACTCCGTGTTCTTTCATCAGGTTGACGATACCGGGCAGTTCTCCCTGGTCGTGCTGTTCAAGCGGCATAATATAGTAGTAAGGCGTAGCGGTTTTCCCTTTGTTAACCTCCTTCACGCAGAGGGCATTTCGGAACCGGAGGATCTCTTCCCGGTGCAGGGAGGCGGTTTTCAGGATCGACATGGTGGTGGCAATCTCATATTCCACGATATCCCCCAGTCTCCACCAGCCCCCTTCCCAGGGCAGAAGCATGTTGGTGCTCTTTTTGTATTCGGCCAGTCCTTTCCCACCGGCCGAAAGCTCGGTGGGCTCCACATAAACCGGTGTAGCATCCCTGACGCTGGCCATCTCGGTAAGAAATCCAATTACATTCTTCCAGATACAGGTCTCCGTGGAACCGGGCCAGTAATCGTCAAACAAGTAGCGTTGTGTTACCCCTGCCAGGTTATCCCGGGTCAGGTCGTTCACCATGTTCTGTCCGAAAATCCCTGACCAGGTGAATATCCCCGCATCCACATTCTCCGCTATCGGGTCATTGGTGGGAGGAACAAACAGGCGTGCTCCTGTAGAGCCCATCTGGTGTTTCTCCACCATCACCTGGGGAAACCAGGTAAGGTTATATATCGCCGCAATCGCTTTATTATCCTCCTGGGAAAGGGTCACAAAATCGCGGTTATTATCGTGACCGACATATTTGTGATAAACACCGGGCAGGGAAGCTCCCTCATACCGGGTGCCCTTATACTTATTATAATTCTTTACCACCATATCCATGCCGTCGGGATTGTGGCACGGCACCATCATAAAAACCACATCATTGAGCCACCTGAGTTTTGCTGGATCATTGGTGGTAACCAAGTCATAGGCAATGAGCGGGGCCGACTGCGATGGGCCCACCTCGGTGGAGTGCATGGAGAGCGTAGCCAGCACGAACACTTTCCCTTCCGTCACCATCGATTCCAGCACACCCTCCGAAATATCGGGATTCAGAGCCAGTTCCCGGTTTACCGTTTTCAGTTCTTCGAGCCTGGAGATATTCTCTTCCGCGGAAAAGAAGGCGATATAGATCGGACGACCTTCCGGGGAGTATCCGATCATTTCCATTTTCAGCTTCGGAGAAACAGCATCAATTTTCTGAAGATATTCAATCATCTGTTCATAATCAAACAGCATCCGGTCTGCTCCGGGCTTAAAACCAAAAAACGATTCCGGGGTAATAAGACTATTTTCCTGTGCGGCAACAGTCCATTCGAAAAACAGGAGATTTACAAGCATCAGTCCGATGATGCCACCTGTTCGGAGATATTTCATGGGTTCTGGAATTAATGGGACAATAAGGATGTTTATGAAACATTTTCTACAATTTCTAAAAATAGTAAAAGTACCGTTATCCCGTGCACCTTCCGATACCCATTTCCAATTTCCAATGAATTTAATTAATAAATAAACTGGTTATTGATTATTGACTCACCTGTTCACCCACACCGTTTTCACATTTACAAACTCCCGTATCCCTTCCAGGGAGAGTTCCCGGCCGAATCCCGACCGTTTGACGCCGCCAAAGGGGAGCCTGGGGTCTGATTTCACCATCCCGTTGACAAATACCGAGCCCTCTTCCGCACCCTCGATGAACAGGCGCGCGTGGTGCTCCGATTCCGTAAAGACCTGTATTCCCAATCCGTAAACCGATTTATTTGAAAGCTCAAGGGCATCACCCGGTGAACTGACAATTGTTACGGCAAAAACGGGTCCGAACACTTCTTCGTCAAAAACAGGCATACCGGGATTAACCCTCGACAGGACAGTGGGCTCGAAAAAGGCATCTTTTCTCTTCCCTCCGTACAGAAGCTCTGCTCCCATTTCAACGGACCGGTTAACCTGGCGCTCCACCTCTTTTGCCTGGGCTACGGATGAAAGTGTGGCAAGCCGGGTCCGTTCATCCATCGGATCCCCTGTAACCACTTCCCTCAGCTGTTCCATCAGGGAGGATATAAATGCATCTGAAATACCCTTCTGCAGGATAAACCGTTTTGCTGCAATACAGCTTTGTCCCCCGTTCTGAAGTCTCGCCTCCAGGGCTACCCTGACGGCATAGTCGAGATGGGCATCGTTCAGGACCACGAAAGCGTTGTTGCCTCCCAGCTCCAGGACACATTTCTTAATATATTTTCCGGCCAGTGCAGCTACGGATGCCCCGGCCCTTTCACTTCCGGTCAGGGTAACCGCCCTCACCGCATCGTGCCGGATCACCTGTGCCACCTTTCCCGAACCAATCGTCAGATTCTGGAAAACGTCCTTTTCAAATCCTGCATCACGGAACAGTTCTTCGATCCGGATTCCGCATCCCTGCACGCTGGCAGCATGTTTCAGGAGGGCAGTGTTTCCTGCCATCAGTGCAGGCGCCGCAAAACGGAAAACCTGCCAGAACGGATAGTTCCAGGGCATGATGGCCAGGATGGTCCCCAAGGGTTGATAGAGGACATAACTGTCATAGGCATCGGATTTGATCAACTTCTTTCTGAGAAACTGTGCTGCATCCTCCGCATAATACTCGCAAACCCAGGCGCACTTCCTTACCTCGGCAACGGCCTCCCTTACGGGCTTACCCATTTCAAAGGTAATCAGCTCCGCCAGTTCCCGGCTATGCTCCTTCAGCAAACCGGCAACCTTCAGGATTCGCTCCCTCCGGTATGAAATTGTTGAATTGCGGTATTTCAAAAACGCCATGTGGCCATTCTCAATGCGCTCCCTCAGGGTCGCATCCGAAAGCTCCCGGTAAGTCACCACCCGCTCCGGTCTGTAAGGATAAACACTTTTCAATAAGGACATCTATTCTGGTTTTTTATCATATACCGTCATGCAATTTAAATGAATCGCTGCTCTTATCAAAGTTCCTCCATGCATTGTAAAACATAGGGCTTTATTATTTTTTTTAAAATATTTTACATCTTATTATAATAATTTGTTACGATAATATGGATAATAATAAAAAAGTATTTAATTTAGCGGCATTAATTAAAGAAATGAACAGTTACCTGCATATGGAATCATGGCGATGGTGGTGGCAAATCACGTACGGGAGATGCAGGCAATATGACGGTTAGGAAACCTTTATAATCATAACAGAATAAACGGGACATGTTGCTTGCAGCATGTCCCGTTCTTTTTTTCATTAATTAACCTTTAAATTCAATCAAGATGCGTAAAATGACAAAGATCACACTGGATGAAAGAGAGATGCCAAAGCAATGGTACAACATTGCAGCGGACCTTCCGGGCCCTGTGAATCCTCCGCTGGGGCCGGATGGTAAACCCATTGGACCGGAGATGCTGGCCCCTGTGTTCCCGATGAACCTGATCGAGCAGGAGGTCAGTACGCAACGATGGATCGATATCCCTGAAAAGGTCCTGGAAATTCTCTATCTCTGGCGTCCGACCCCGCTGGTCAGGGCCTACCGGCTTGAAGAGGCCATCGGTACCCCCGCCCGCATCTATTACAAAAATGAGAGTATCTCTCCTGCAGGGAGCCATAAGCCCAATACGGCGGTGGCCCAGGCATATTATAATAAGGCGTTCGGCATTAAACGGCTGACCACTGAAACCGGGGCAGGACAGTGGGGCAGTGCCCTGGCATTTGCCACCTCCCTGCTCGGAATGGAGTGCCGGGTCTACATGGTCCGCGTAAGCTTCGATCAGAAACCCTACCGGAAAATGATGATGAGAACCTGGGGGGCCGATTGCGTTGCCAGTCCGAGCAACGAAACCCAGGCGGGCCGCGACATCCTTGCCGAACAACCCGATACGCCGGGAAGCCTTGGTATCGCCATATCGGAAGCCATTGAGGCTGCGGTGACCGATCCCTCCGGAGAGACGCGTTACTCCCTGGGCAGTGTGCTGAACCATGTCATGCTGCACCAGACCATAATAGGGCTGGAAACCAAAAAACAGCTTGAGAAGATCAATGAAAAGAAGGTCGATGTGGTCATTGGATGTGCGGGAGGGGGGAGCAATTTCGCGGGACTCTCCTTCCCCTTTATCAGTGACAAGATAAACGGAGCCGATATAGATGTGATCGCGGTTGAGCCGGCAAGCTGTCCGACCCTCACCCGGGCGCCCTACAGCTACGACCACGGGGACGTGGCCAGGATGACCCCCCTGCTTGCCATGTATTCTCTCGGCCATACATTCGTTCCCCCTCCCATTCATGCCGGAGGATTAAGATACCACGGCATGTCGCCGCTGGTGAGTCATACTCTGCGGCACGGCCTCATCAGGGCTGAAGCCATCCACCAGCTCGAATGCTATGATGCCGCGGTTCTGTTTTCGCGCACCGAAGGCATCATTCCTGCCCCCGAATCAAGCCATGCCGTTGCATCGGTCATACGCGAGGCAAACAGGGCGAAGGAGGAAGGGAAAGAGAAGGTTATTGTTTTCAACCTGAGCGGCCACGGTCTGATGGACCTGGTGGGGTATGATAAATTTTTCAAAGGTGAACTGTCGGATTATGCCCTGCCGCAAACCGATCTTGAAAAGTACACCGAAATCCTCAGGGCCTATCCTGATCCGTTGTAACAGGAAGGCGGACGACCCGTTTTTGCACAGGCTTCTGTCATTGCCTGAGGCTTGGTCATCCCGGGTTGGCGGGAAAAACAGCCTGCTGTTTGTTCCAAAGCTTCATTAAAGGATTGCAGGCAACAGAATTATAATTTCTATGCGTTACACTATCGGGAGTTATTTGGTTGTGACAATATAGTTCCCCGCTTACTTATCTTGCCGGTCTCAACGAGCTGCTGACAGTCGAATAAAAAGAGGGCCTCCGGAAGGGGCCCTCTTTTAATCTCTTAAATAAACGTTACTATTCAACACCTTCTTCTTATCCTTCCCCTTACTGCATGGTAAGGACAAAATTCTGGTTGAACGGATTCCCTGCCGTTACATTTATGCCCGTAACACAGGCGGTGTCATAATTCTCCGCCGTTGCACAGATATTGTAATGCCCAGCCGGAATCCCTGGTATGGCATAATATCCCTGCGGATCGGTAAAGGAAGAGGCCAATAGAGTGTCCTGCTCAATCCATACCTCCGCATTTTCAATCGGCAGTGAAGCTTCATCCGTAACCACGCCGGTAACCATTCCGGCATTGGTGTTGTTCACGGCCCTGATAACCGGCCTGAAGTTGAAACCTTTAATACCGTCGGCTGTTTTATAATTTCCTTTCAGCACAAATGATTGTTCGAGGCTGAAATCAAGCAGCAGTTCGGTAATCAACCCTCCCGATATGCGAACTGCCGGGTCAATGTAAACCTTTATTCCGGTCTGGGAACCGCTTGGAACTTTCATCCTGTAAGTCTCCCCATCCTTTACGGTCAGACTGGCTTCAGTAATATAAAGGCGAATGAGGTCGTAATCACCCGAAGGGATATCCACTTCAACCATTTCAGCCATCACCCCGTTTCGCAGTTCAATCAGGTTAAAGGAGAGAGAGGTGTCTTCCAGAACCACGATGTAGGGATAGGCTGTATCGGTCAAAGTGCGAATCTCGGCCTTAACTACCGTCACGATGGCCGAATCAATCATGTCAACGGGAAATGGTTCATCGGTAACCTTGATGACCAGCTTTCCGGTTTTGCCTTCAAACGGGTTATGAGCATTATCGCTTTCGCACGCCGGCAGCAGCAAAACCATTAACCATCCGAGTGACAAAAACAGTGCTGTTAACTTCTTCATGGCAGATACAATTTTTAATTGATCATATACTACAGTAATTTAATATCTTACAGGTCACTGTAAATCTTTATACTGTATTCCAATAACAAAGTTACATTTCTTTCGATCCCTTTTAATCGCTTAGCTAAAGGGTTTTACATTTGCACCCTGCCTCAGGATGAAAGATGGATAATGTTCCGTCAATGAAAGAGATGGAGGGAGATGCCCTGAAAAATTTCTCTTCAGACTGAAAACGGGGGATGGTTCACAGGATGATTCTGACCCTGTATTACATTATATATCAGTTGTATATATAATTTTCGACGATTACCGGAACCCAAATAAACAGCTTACATCGGCACAGGCAACAGCCCCGGAGTTTTTATCATTCCGGAGGCCGCTTTTATCACATAAAAAAGGCTGTTGATAAATTTTTTATTTTAAATCATTTTACATGAGAAAAATTCCTGCCCTGCGGCACATCTCATGCATCCGTCCAGGCCAGAGGCTGGCCTGAACCTCACCGATATGGGCCTTGCGCAGGAAATACATGCAGAGACGGGACTGCCCGATTCCGCCCCCAACCGATTCAGGAAACTCCCCGTTCAGCAGCCTCCGGTGAAACAGGAGTTCTTTCCGTTCGTTTTTCCCCTGTATCTCAAGCTGCCTGAGCAGGGCTTTCCGGTTCACGCGAATGCCCATGGAGGAGAGCTCAAAAGCCCTCTCCAGGACCGGGTTCCAGACTAAAATATCGCCGTTCAGTCCCCGGTACCCATTGACAGTTTCCGTGGACCAGTCATCATAATCGGGGGCCCTGCCATCATGGGCTTTGCCTGAAGACAGGCTGTGGCCAATGCCGATAATGAAGACTGCCCCGTATTCCCGCGTAATCAGGTTCTCCCGTTCCGAAGGTTCCTTACCGGGATACATCGCAAAGAGCTCCTCGGAATGTATAAAATGAATCTCTTCGGGCAGGACGGGAACAATTTCAGGGTAGTTTTCATATACAATGAATTCCGTCCGTTTGATCACCCCGTAGATCTGCCTGACAATGGCGCGGAGATAATCGAGATGGCGATCCTCCGGCATCAGGATTTTCTCCCAGTCCCACTGGTCCACGTACACCGAGTGCAGGTTATCCAGCTCTTCATCCGGACGCAGGGCATTCATGTCGGTGTAGATCCCGAAGCTATTGGAAATCCCGTAATCGGCCAGCGCCATGCGTTTCCATTTCGCCAGGGAGTGCACGATCTCTGCCTCCGCATCCTCCATATCCTTTATTTTGAATGAAACAGGTCTTTCAATCCCGTTCAGATCATCGTTTATACCGGTGCCGCGCTGAACAAACAACGGGGCGGTCACCCGCCTCAGCTTCAGCTCGGCAGCCAGGTTCAACTCAAAAAAATCCTTGACCAGCTTGATGGCACGCTCGGTCTCTTTCAGATTAAGGGTAGAACGATATTGTTCCGGGACAGTCAGTTTCATTATATAAAAGTTTAATGTTTGATAAAAACAAATTTATAATATAAATACAAATATAAGTGATTATTTGTAAGTAGAAAGAAATTATTACAATAAATTCATAATTATTTATTAAATAATTTAATTAAATTGTAATATTCGTTGGGGGAAATGTAATGGTTTGCAACAGGAACGGTTACAATTCCGTCAGTTCTTTCGGGAAGCGGGTCAGGATCTCCGGGTCTCCGTCCGTGACAACGATAGTATCCTCGATTCGGATCCCCCCCCAGCCGGGGAGATAGCATCCCGGCTCAATGGTGACGGTCATGTTTTTCCGGAAGACAAATTCCGAGTTGTTTTTGATAAACGGAAGTTCATGGATCTCCAGTCCGACCCCGTGTCCCAGTCCGGGGTAGTAGTAAGGCAGATACGTATCGCCCAGGATGCCTCTAACAACGGAATCGGGATGGTTTCCCTGCGCACCGGATTTGATGGAGGAGACGGCCGATTCCTGGGCCGTCCTGATATGATTGTAGAGATCCTTCTGTGCCCGGCTGGCCTTCCCTAGGATAAAGGTCCGGCTCATGTCAGCGTGATAACCACCCGCCATAGCCCCGAAGTCGAACAGAAGCAGATCGCCCTGCTTCAGCCTGGTATTCCCCGGCTGACCATGCAGCAGGGAAGTGCGGTTTCCTGCCAGGACAATCGTATCAAACGATAACCCGGCAGAGCCGGCCATCTTCAGTTCATACTCCAACCGGGCCGTCAGTTCAAGTTCGGTGATCCCGGGTTTAATGAAAGGCAGTGTCCGTTGAAGGGCAAGATCGGAAATGGCGCAGGCTTCCCGGAGCAGACTGATCTCCCGGTTCTCCTTGACCATCCGCAAAGCATTCACAGCGCCCTGAACAGGAACCAGGACTGTTTCCGGTTCAATCCCGCTCCGGATCGTCCCGTATTCAGAAAAAGTTACCACATCCTCTTCAAAACCCAACTGCTGAATGCCCAGCCGTTCACAGGCGTAACGATAGGTTTCGGCCCCGTAACGGTTATCGTTGATCCACTTCAGGATCTCGATCTCCGGGTGGCACTCCTTCGCGGCCTGCTCGGTATACCTGCCGTCGGTGAGGAACAGCACCCCTTTTTCCGACACCACCAACCGTGAAGCATCGCCGGTAAATCCGGTGAGGTAGGTGATATTGGCCACCGAGGAAACCAGAAGTCCGTCGATACCGAAGGATCCAAAAGCTGCAACCAGGTTTTGAATACGTTTCATAGCATAATATCTAAAATTTAAGGGCGTCAATCCTTCAAACACCTCACCGCAAATCCGAATTCCTCTCCACGGCCCATTCTGCCTACGTCGTTGAAGTTATAATGTATATGGCGGGTCCATATCCCTGCGGGATCCTTCACGCTCGACCACTGTGCCATTTCCCCCGCATCGTAAAAATAGCCATATACACTCCGGCCACCACTCGGAAGAGCAGAAAAGCCGCTTGCATTTCGTTTATCAGGATAATCGCTGTTGCCCGGGGCTCCGTCCCGTGTGGAAGGAATCCAACCGTATTCCATGCTCAGGGCCTTCGCCAGCTTATTTCCTTCAATGGTGCCATCATAATTATATCCATTGGCAATCAGGTAATTTTCCAGTATGGTCCACTCCTCATCCGTTGGCAGGTGCCAGCCGGCGGGGCAGGCATCCCTGGCGGCCACATAGTTATATAACACGCCATAGGTTTTGTAATTTTCAGTCTTTTCAGCCTCGGTCACACTGTATCCTTCATATCCGTAAACATAATAATAGGGATCCGTCCCATCCCCGTCTTCCGAACCGTCTGCAGGCGGGTTCACAGCAGGCAGGTAGGCCAGGTTCTCCGACATCCACCACTGATCACCAATCTTAACGGTCTGATATACGCGGCCTGCATCGCGGAGATCGACCAGGGTATCGGTATGTCCCGACCCGGAATTCTCGTTGATAAAGATATAACCGGTTTTTGTTTCATCATCCATCCCGAAGGCATTGGAGACTGTTAACGTTACATCATAAGTTCCCGGAAGGGTATATATGTGGGAAGGATCCTGAAGCGTGCTGGTACTGTCATCCCCGAACTCCCACAACCAGCTTTCGGGGACATTCAGCGACTGGTCGGTGAACTGCACGACAACGCCTGACTCAACAACGGTTTTGTCAGCAGTAAACATGGCCTCCGGAGGATCTCCGACCGGATTCAGGACAATGGTTATCTTATCCGATATCGTATCCCCCAGGTTATCCTCGGCGATGGCCCGGATGGTTTGAATCCCCTCCGGAAGGCCGGATGTGTTCCACCCGACATCATAAGGCTTCACGGCGTCATTATCGATCTCATCCCCGTTCACCAGGAAACGCACCTCTTTTATTGCACCATCGGGATCCGAAGCCCTGGCAGTTATGGTTATGGTTTCTCCGATATCAAACTCGGCACCATTCTGTGGTGCTGTGATCTCGCATTCGGGCCGCTCGTTCACCAGTTTGCAGCCGGTGAATGAAAATGCCATTAAAAGGATAAAAAGTGTTTTGTGGAAGATGCTCATGAATGTCTAATTTTTGTTTAAGACTGTTTTTAGGGGAATTTCTGACCGGAACCAGGAAATCCCCTGCGTGGAAAGTTTTAAAGATAATAATTTATTTCGGCGTGCAACCGCATTTTATAGGAGCGGGAGTAAATGAAAATGTTGAGGAACTGAAGTCGCCTGCAGATTCAAACAAATTATTGAGGGGCGACGCGGCGACCACGCGGCAGTTTATTCAATCAAATCTGAAGAAGTCCTTCTGCCTTTTAAGAATGGTTTCCTCTTTTCCTCATCTGCAAATGTTTACGTTTACCCTTCATCTTCCATTCGCTTTCCGGAAATTTATTGTTGGAGCGATTCATGAAGTTCCCGGTTTTAATACCGATATAGATGGTGCGTGGGGTCAACGGACCATAAATATAGGCGGGGTCCCGGCCGGGTCCCGCATCAAAATCCTGCTGGTAGGCATTAAAAATATTTTTTATCCCTGCATAGAAGAGAAGATCCATACCATTCAACTGCATGGTAAAAGAGAGCTTCAGGGATGCATCGAAGAAACCGGAAGATTTGCGCAGTTCCCCGGTAACAGGATTGGTTTCAGGACCAAAATAGGGTAGCAGCATGCTCCCTGTATAATTTCCGGTTACCGATAATTCGCACTGCTTCGTAAAATTCCACTCCAGCGCAAAGAATCCATACTGATCCGGAGTCCTCAGAAAATGCTTTTCATCAAACTCCCGGGCCACATCATAGAGGCTTGACTGCAGGGTAAAACCCGAATTGAATGAAAATGTCTTTAATGGTTTAATCTTAAGTTCCATATTAAATCCCTTAACCGTAGCGCCTTCTTCGGCGTTTCTTCTTGTGTAAACCACCAATCCTTGATCATCGGGAACTCCTATTTTATTGACAAACGGGTTCTCAAGCCGCGTATAGAAAGCTTCCGTCAGGAGACCTGTATGGACCCGGCCAACCAGTCCGTTAAAATCCAGGGATGCGGTAAAGCTGTTGCTTGTCTCCTGTTTTAATCCCGGATCGTTCACATGAATAACCTGCCTTGTACCGGAGGTTTCGATATGCAAATCTTCATCAAATATCTGGGGGGCACGGTACCCGTGCGAATAACCCGCTCTTGCCCGTAATTCATCAGTAAGCTCAAACATCAGGCTGATTCGGGGACTGAACACACCACCTCTTTTGGCATCGAGGTTTTCCCTTGCCATGTTTTTCACCGTGTAATGGTCGTATCTACCACCCATGGTCAGGGTTACCCTACTCAGTTTTAATTCGTACTGGGAAAACATCCCGATGGTAACCGAAGACTGGTTGGCAACGGTCGCATTGCCGGCATGGGGCACATACTGAATGGTGTCATTAACGATTAGGGCCTGGGTATAGTCAGGATAACCCAACTTCCTGTCATCAAGCAGTCCAATGGAATTCTCAATACCAGAAATGATAGAGGATTTTGAAAAAACAGCCTTATACTGAATGCCTGTATTGCAGGTTCTGTCCTTCGAGTTCCCATAACCTTTTAAGGATCTGTTCGCCCCGTAATATGAGTCGCGGTTCAGAAATTGCCAGGCGGTATAAATCGAGAGCAAATCATATTGCCTGACATATTGTTCAAAGGTCAGGGCAATGGTTTTCAGTTCATGTTCAACCGCTTCGGCAATATCGCGTTCATGCATGGGCAGATCCTGTTTATTACCCCCGTCACGCTGTTCCCTGATGGTAAAAAAGTCAAGAGCCAGTTTACTCCTATAGCCGAAGCGCTGAAAAACCCGGGTTCCCAAGGAAAGATGGTTCATGGGAGCAATCTCAGAAAAGCCATCTTCATTGGCATCGAACAGATACCGTTTCCTGGTGAAACCATAAATCGACATCCCCATTTTGCGGTCGTCAGAAACCATCGAGCTATTCAGGCTTACTGAAAAATCAGGAGATTTCCCACCGGATCCATCCAATCCAATCCCGACCAGGGAACAGGCGGTACCGGCTTCATACAGGTCGGCCACCGGATCCTTCAGGATGATGTTTATCGTTCCGGCAATAGCATTACTACCATACATGGCCGACCCACCTCCCCTGACGATCTCCACACGTTCGATCATGTTTGACGGGATCAATTCCAGTCCGTATACACCGGCCAGCCCACTAAAAATGGGACGGCTATTGATCAGAACCTGAGAATAGGCGCCTTCCAGACCATTCATACGCACCTGCGTAAATCCACAATTCTGGCAGTTGTTCTCAACCCGGAGTCCCGGAGAAAAATTCAGCCCTTCGCCGAGCACCAGCGAATGGGTTGCCGTAAACAGTTTCGGCGATATAATATTTACAATCACCGGGGCATCGGTTCGTTTTTGGGCAGTGCGATCAGCAGAGACAACGATCTCATCCAGGCTCAGGATATCCTCCTCAAGTTCGAAATCAATCTCCATCGTTTTCCCGGCCACGGTTACTAGGCTTTTTTCCAGGGGTGTATAACCCAGCCGTCTCACGTACAGTGTGACCTTACCCACAGGTAGGTTGACAAGGTGAAAATGCCCTGTTTCATCGGTTACCGTACCAATAGCGGTTCCTTTCAAAACCACATTGGCCAGCGGGATATCTTGCCCGCAGCATCCCACATGCCCGGTTATGCCGGCACCAGTTTCTGCTTTCTGGGCATAAACGGACTTGGAAAGGAACATTATAACAATGAACCAAATTGTACACTGCTTGCACATAAAACCATGTTTTAATTAATGAAGGAAACTAATAAGAAAACGGCAATAAGAATATGGCTTTATGCTGCAGGGGGCAACCGACCGGTATGAAAGGGAATAAAGGTATAATGGATATGCCGGGAAAAATGGATGACAGACTTTAGACGGGGCAGTAGCCCAATCAATCCCGCACTGATGAACATAACGGGATATAAGGTTTCACAAATTTGAAAAAACAGCAATTCAGATTCGGAATGATGATGGTTATCGGAAGGTTGGGAATCTGTTTTCCGGTCGAAGGGATGGGCGTGGGTAATGATCTCCCCGTTTCCAAGCAAATGGGTGTGGGTGAAAACAGCTTTGTTGGCAATAATTACAAACAGAACACCAATCAGGAGCAGGGAAACACTGTTCACGAAAATATTTCTCAAATCCTTTTTCATGCCATTGCAAAGGTACGTATAAAGACCGGTTAATTAATCGATGATCCCTTTGATTTCAAACATATTTCTGCTTTTATCCCATATAAAGTAAGTCTGTTTCCCCCTGTTTTCCCTTGTGAATAGTTCATACCCCCGCCCTGAAGCTTTCCTGGCAGTCATTTCTGCGTCGGAGCAAAGCAGGCAGACGTGAGAAAACACTTTCTTTTCCCTTAAGGGACTCAGGAACAACTCCAGCTCAATACCATCATGGCCCATCAGATATACATCGGTTTCATCCTCCTCATGAAAAATATTCCGGATGGTTTCCCTTTCCAGTGAAAATTTACGTACTAGTCTGAATCCCAGTACATCTTCATAAAAATTTCTTATCTCCCCGGAATCATTTACTGTTAAGGCAATATGCTGTAGCATCTCTCAAAAAAAAGTTTGATACAAAAGTAAATGAACTTTGGTTCAATTTAAAATTATTTAGATTAATTTTGAATAAAACGGAACCGTTGACAGAAATAATTGTATCCACACTCAGGCAATCGGTTATGATCACAGCTTTTGTGCTGTTTATGATGGTTGTCATCGAGTATATCAATGTGCAGAGCAAAAGCAACTGGGCGGACCGGCTTCAGCGATCGCCTTTCTGGCAGATCGTGGTTGCCGCCCTGCTTGGCCTTACCCCCGGTTGCATGGGTGCTTTCACGGTGGTATCGTTATACACACACCGGATGATGGGTCTTGCGGGCCTGGTGACCGTGATGATAGCCACATCGGGTGATGAAGCCTTTGTTATGTTTGCCCTTTTTCCCGGAAAAGCCCTGTTGCTGAACGGGGTTTTATTAATCATTGCATTGGTTACTGGCTGGATAGTGCACCTGTCAACCAGTAATCGGTCGTCGCTCTCCCCACATGGATTCGTTGTGCATGAACATGAAAATTGTCACTGCTTTGTCAGGAGAGCAGTTATTCCGCAATTAAAAAAACCGTCATTCGAGCGGACCGTGCTTCTAATCTTTACCGTATTGTTCATGATTCTTCTTTGGGCGGGCACAATAGGACCACCCGGATGGAACTGGAAAAAAATAACCTTCCTCGCTGGAAGCATATTTCTCTTATTTGTTTTTATAACGGTTCCGGACCATTTCCTGAAAGAACACCTTTACAACCACATCCTGAAGAAGCATTTGCTGAGGCTTTTTCTTTGGACCTGGGGAGCCTTTGTGGTTCTGCATATTATACAGTCCAACCTGATGCTGAACAACCTGCTGCAGAATAACAGTTACCTGATTTTGCTCATTGCCGTACTGATGGGAATCATTCCTGAATCGGGACCCCACCTGGTTTTTGTTACACTCTTTTCGCAGAACATGATTCCTTTCAGTATTCTTTTGGCTAACAGCATTGTGCAGGACGGGCATGGCATGTTGCCATTGCTGGCTGAATCGAGAAGTGATTTTTTAAAAGTAAAAAGCCTGAACATGCTGGTTGGTTTTTTGGCAGGACTGATGCTTATGCTGTTCGGATTATAATCGTATTCAAATTAATACATACACTGCTTTATGGAATTAGAAGTACTGAAGTCGAAGATACACCGTGCAAGAGTTACCGGTGCTGAACTGGACTATATCGGAAGCATTACCATCGACGAAGAGTGGATGGACCTGACCGGCCTGTATGAATTTGAAAAGGTCCATGTATTGAATATCAATAATGGAGAGCGGTTTGAAACGTATGTCATCAGGGGGGAGAAAGGAAGCCGGGACATTATCCTGAACGGGGCTGCAGCACGCAAGGTGCAGAAGGGCGACCTTGTAATCATCATGGCCTATACCCGCATCGACAGTGCTGATTGCGCACAATGGAAACCTAAAATTATTCAGGCTGAGGATTACTATTCGTAGCGGATTGGTTCGAGGATAAAAAAACAGTTAAAGTGAACATATGTTTATTATAATTTATTTTCTTTGTATAAGACAACCATTGGTAATTACAGAACACATTAAAAGAACGGATTATGCCAACAGGAGATCGTACCGGACCAACGGGACTGGGTCCCATGACCGGAAGGGCACTGGGTTTCTGTGCAGGTTATGACAGCCCGGGCTATACCAGGGAATTTGTAGGCGGCATGGGCAGAGGGTATGGATTCAGAGGGGGCAGGGGAAATGGTTTTGGAAGAGGCAGGGGTATGGGATACGGCTGGGGCCGCTATCCTGACCGGCCCTATCCGGGAGCTTTATATGGATTTCCCTATTCCCCCTTTGCGAGCAAGGAGGATGAGATAAAAATGCTCAGGGCAGAGGCTGAATATCTGAAACGCAGTCAGAAAGATATTGAAAAACGGCTGAGCGAACTGGAGAATGAGAAGGAACGGGGGAAAGAATAAATTCTTCCCCCTCGCGGGGATCATTAATCAGGGATCGTGTCTCTGTTAAGACAATCATGTTTCGACATGTTTCCGATTGATGATTCCCGCCGCTCATCAGGAGTCCTGTGTTTATCTGCGGATCAACTGCCGGCTAACTGGTGAACAGTAAGGGATTTTATTTTTTCAATAAAACAAACTTCAGATTCACCTTCAGGGCGATAGCTGTTTTTTATTCTCAATACATTTCAAGATCAAACAGGAATTTGCAGCATGCGTATTGGCAGTTCTGCTGGCAGAAGATATGATCATATAAAGGATAGAAATGAAGAGATATTGATAATCAACATCTCGAACAAAAAAACCAAACAATATGTCTGGATCTTTTTGTGGTTTGTCGGGGTAGCAGGATTCGAACCTGCGACTCCCTGCTCCCAAAGCAGGTGCGCTAACCGGACTGCGCTATACCCCGTTCGATCCGCTGCAGCCTTGGCGAAGGCGGATTGCAATTTTGCGGTGCAAATGTATAAATTCTTTTTATCTTAAGAAAAAACCTTCCTTAATAAGGTTTGAATGGAGGTCATTCCCCGGTAATCTGATTAATCATCCTTTTTTCTTCCCCAAATTGTCACACCTGGACGACCAGATTTGAAAACCGCGTAATATTCCACGGAACTTTTCGACTGCGTTCCCCGATTATCAGGGATTAATGGGAAGAATATTTTCTGAGTCACACGTACTGCAGTGATCCTCCGGTTTGGAACTGACCATTGTTTCGTTGCAATCGCGGCACCGGTACCAGTAGTTATCGGTAACAAAGGTCCCTCCCCTGATGATGATGGCTTTCCCTTCCACAAAAGCCCGGGCAATGCTTTTGCGGGCCTTATCGTATAAACGGGTGAAGGTGGGCCGGGAGATATTCATCCGTTCCGCTGCCTGTTCCTGATTGAGATTTTCATAATCGGCCAGCCTGATCGCTTCAAATTCCTCAAACAATAAAAACTCCGATTCAAGCTCCCGCATGGGCAGCCCGAATGGTTTATAACCCTCCATCGGCGGGGGCATTGCAATTCTTCTGTGTCTTCTGCGGTTTGGCATGACCTCAATTTAACGCACCTGTAAACCCCGGGGCAGGTTCCGAATCCCGATTCCGACCGGGAGGCAGGATAAAAACAAAACAGGTAATCTTACTCAAAAGTAATATTTTCTGAGAGATTAGTTCCCGTTCCATCCCTTTACCTTCTGAAAATATATTCCAATTTTTACATTATATTTACAAAAGACTCATTCAAACATGGAAGAACAATTTAAGAACAGCATGGCCACACAGTACAGGGCTGTATTTCCGGAACTGCTGAATGCCACCGGGACCCTTTTCGGGGGTCATGCGCTGAAATGGATGGATGAGGCAGCCTACATAACGGCCACCCGCTTCACCCGTGACCGTATGTTCACCGTGACCATCGAAAAACTGAAATTTCTGAAAGCCATTCATCCGGATACCATCGTCGAAATCATCAGTAAAGTTGAAAAAGTGGAAAAGGTAAGGCTCTATGTTAAAGTTGAATTGTATGCTGAAGAGATGTACGGCCCGGGCCGCGAAAAGGCCATTGAGGGCCTGTTTGTATTTGCCTCCCTGGATGAGAAATACAAACCCCATCAGCTGAAGGGCCGGCAAAAGGCTGATCTTAAGCATTAATAGATTTATAATATTTTAAATACTGAAGTTATGAACCCAAAAACCTTATTCTGGATCCTGGTCACCTGCTGGATCATCCCGGGAACTACTCTTGGTCAGATCTCTTTCGAACGCTCCTATACAAATTCAATTTATTACACCCATCTGACCGATACCGAAGAAAAGCTGTTCCTCATGGATGTCTCCTTCAGCGAGTGCCGCATCTATAATCTCGATCACTCTCTCTACAAAACCACCAGGGTTCACCTGGATCCGAACCACTGGCTGTATGATATAAGCTATGTCACGCGGCACCTGTTCAACGACGACGATTCCATCGAATTTCTCTATATGGCCTATGAGTATTTTGAAACAACAGAACCTTACTATCAGTATATGGTTGGCGTGGCAACCGAATCGGGAAGGAACCTGCTGAAGGTTCCGATGGGAACCTATTACGAAGTTGTTACGGTGGATGGAAAAAATAAACTGCTGGTCTGGCTTTACGATAACTCAACCTGGCCCTATTTCAAAGGAACCAACATTTATAAACTTGAAACCGAAGGCCCCGCCAAAACCCCGTCAAAGTCCGCCCTACTGAATCCGGCATATCCCAATCCTGCAGACGGGCAGATCATGATTCCCTATGACCTCGGGGAGAAAGCAAACAGGGGGGATATACGGATCATTTCAGCCGATGGGAAAACCATTGACCATCTCAGGGTCGACAATGCATTCAATGAATTATTGCTAGACGTCTCCTCATACAGTCCGGGCACCTACCGGTACACCGTCACATTTGAAAACGGCAGCTTCCTGCATTCAGGAGCATTCACTGTAGTGCGTTAGGACCCTTCGCTTTCAGAATTGCTCCAGAAGCTCAATGCGCTTCTGAATGGGCGGATGGGTTGCAAAGAGCGTGGAAAATGAGAAGGAGGAATTTTTCAGCTCCATCTGCGGGTTTTCTATGAACATCTGTGCCACATCATTCCGCTTGACAGCCTCAATGACCGGATCGCCGGATATTTTGCGCAGTGCCGAGGCAAGGGCCAGTGGATTACGCGTCAGTTCCGCAGACCCGGCATCGGCAAGATACTCCCGCTTCCGCGACAGGGCAAAACGGAAGAGGGAAGCCATTAAATATCCCACCACGGCCAATATGAGGGCGATGATAATTGCCACCGCACTACCTCCCTTATTGTTGCCCGACACCCTCCCGAACCGCACCGAACGGAAAACAGTCTCTGCAATAAAGGCAAAGATCCCAACAAAAATGACCGAAATAATCAACAGTTTGACGTCGCGGTTCCTGATGTGGGTCAGTTCATGGGCGATGACCGTTTCCAGTTCTTTGTCATCGAGTTTCTCAATGATCCCCCTGGAAAGCGATACCGTGTAGGTCTTCGGGCTGATTCCACTCGCAAAGGCGTTCAGCGAGTGATCCTCAATGATGTTTATCTTCGGCATCGGTATGCCGGCTGTAATGCAAAGGTTCTCAACCAGGTTATACACCCGCTTGTTCTCCTTCCGCTCCAGCGGTCTCGACCCGGTGGCCCTGTTTATCATGGCCGTATGCGAAAACCATGCGATGAGGAACCACACCGCCACCCCGAGGGTGATCCAGGGAACGGTCCGGATGAAACCGGAATTGATGGCCGGCAAAAGGTTAACCGGACCCTCTCCGGTGGAAAGCGCCTGCGATTGCCCCCAGGATGTCAGGAGGAAGAAGAGCCACGTCAGTCCGAACAGAACCAGCGGAAACATTAACAATATCACTACCGAATTGAAATTGTTTTTTCTGATCTGGCTCTGCAGTCCAAAATACTTCATTGTTTCAGAACTCTATTTTTGGCGGTGTTTCTACTGCTTCGCGTTCCTCACCCAGGTCGAACAAGGGTTCACGCTTGAAATTAAACATCCCTGCAATGAGATTCGACGGGAACACCTCCGTAGCCACATTAAGCTCCTTGGTAGCAGAGTTGAAGAAGCGGCGTGCGGCCGCGATCTTGTTCTCCACATCCGCAATCTCGTTCTGCAGGTCCAGGAAGTTCTGACTGGCCTTCAGGTCGGGATACGCTTCCACGGCAACCTTCAGCCCCTCCAGGGCTGATGTGAGCCTGCGCTCGGCCTCAATCTTTTCATTGATCGTATTGGCCTTAATGGCGTTGGCCCGCGCCTCGGTGATCTCGGTGAGGAGCTCCCGCTCATGTTTCATATATCCCTTGACCGTTTCAATCAACTGGGGGATCATATCGTGCCGCTGTTTCAGCTGGACATCCACATCGGCAAAAGCCTGTTCCCGGGTGTTCCTCAGCTTCACCAGCCTGTTGTAAAGTGAAATCACAAACAGGACCAGGAGAAGGACGATTCCAAGGATGATAAGCAATGCTGTCATTTGAGTAAATTTAAGTTATTGATGACTGATGAACTTTTGATAACAAGTTTTAAAAATAATAAATATTACAATGTTCAGGATGATTCGCCTGGTTTTTATCCTGCGTTGTGGTTTTTATTCCGTTTTTGGTCAATTATTCAATATCCATATTTCCTTTTCTTTTATAATTATATTACTTTTCAGCCACATGCACCCAGAAACCTCAAAACAGAAAATTATGAAACAGCTAACAGGTTCTATTCTGATGCTCCTCGCACTGTTAACCCTGAGCTCTGCACAGTCGGCATCCTACAGCACGAATGAACCGGTCGATCCGGAAGCAGCAGGAAATCCTGTACGTGTTTCCGCTGCCACTGTCAATGTTGGTTATATCACCTGCCAGAAGGATATGGATGCCTCGGCCTGCACCCCCGACGACGACCCGATCATAAGGATGCTACAGCACCATCCGGAATTCACCGTTGAGGTGAAGGTCGTAACCGGAACCTCCGTGGTTGACCTGACCGGTTACGATGTGGTGGTGGTCCAGGAAGGATTCGGTTCCGGGGATCTTATTTACAAACCCGGCGGATCGCTCGGCCTGCAGAACATCAAGGTGCCGTTTGTATACAACAAGGCATATGCCCTGCGCGACGGCAGGGCTGTCTCATCAGCCACCTCCTCGGCGGGTGAGCTGCCCGACCAGCCGGTTATCACCGTTGAACCCGGCAGGGAAAACCACCCGTTATTCTCGGGGATCCCGATGCCCGATAACGCCATCCAGGTATTTAAATTCACTGCAAATGACCTGGGAGCCCCGGGCACAAAATCCAACCAGTACGCACAGAACCTGGAAATGTCGGACCTCAGCACCCTGCTTGCCAAACAGAAGGGAGCCCCTTCCAACGTCTCCGTAGCGGTTAACGACATCCCGGCAGGAACCGTTCTGGGAACCGCAACCACCCTGCAGGCAAGGATGATCGCCATCAGTCAGAACTTCGGCGCCATCTGCAGGGATGACGGAAACAATATGACCAATGCAGGGCTCACCCTCTGGCGGAACGCCATCTTCCTGGCGGCCGGACTGGAGGTTCCGGACACACTTTATAAATTACCCGAGCCCTCTGAAATGGCCGGCTACTGGAAGATGGATGACGGAAGCGGCACGGTCGTGTCGGATGAGATGGGACTTTCGGACGGAACCCTGGTCAATCCCGGCAATAACGTCTGGGTCGACGGGTATATCGGTAAAGCAATCGACATGACTGCAAAGGGATCCCCGGACACCTCCCTCTTCGTTCACATTCCCGGAGAAGCGGTGGATTACTCCTCCTCCGAAAACTTTTCCATCTCGGTCATAGCGAAACTCGATATCTCCGTTGAAACGGAGCAGTCGCTGGTCAGCAAGGGAATGCCTTTCGCTGACAACGGCGGATGGTACCATTTTTCCTACCGGAACGGGGCCGGCCGGTTCATGGTATGGGACAGTATAATATCTTCCCACGCCGACGGCCTCTTCCCCGCCGATTTCCCGCAGAACGACTGGGTGCACTTTGTGTGTGTGAAAGATGTGGAAGAGGACATGCTGAAGGTATATTTAAACGGTTACCTGCTGGCTTCGCATACCGATGAAACGGAAGCGGATATCTCGAACGACGGGGACCTTTATATCGGGACGGTCCCGAACCGTAAAACCGATTGTATCGGAGCCATCGATGAGGTTATTATTTACAATAAGGCGCTCAATGATTTCGAGGTCCTGGAGCTTTCCCAATCCTACGGATTTCAATTCATTGGAAACACCTCCGATGCCACGCTTGCAGACCTGCTCATTGAAGGGACCACCGTGGACGGCTTTGCTTCCGGACTCTTTACCTATGATGTGAAACTGCCTTCCGGCACCACCACCGTCCCCAACGTAACAGCAACCCCAACCAGTGAGAATGCCACCGTGGTAATCACACCGGCCACCTCCCTGCCGGGGGCAACCACGGTGCAGGTTACCGCGGAGAACGGCGTCAACGAACTGACCTATACCATTAACTTCACGGTTGCTCCGGCCGGTATTGAACCCGGGGCCATAGCCGGAATCAGCATCTTCCCGAATCCGGCACATCAGACCCTCACCGTCACCGGAGCGGGCAACTCCACCCTGTCTGTCTGTGAACTGAACGGTGTAATCATGAAATCAGGTCCTTACCGGGGTGAAACGGCAAAAATCGATATTTCTGACCTGGGGGCGGGCATTTACATTCTCAGGATAGAAATGGAGGATAAGATCGCCGTCACCCGCTTTGTGAAGGAGTAAGCCGGACAACCCGGAAGTGTTTTGAAAATCATTGACGGATATACTGAAAATAGAAGGTTGAATATTCTCAGTTAAGTGTGTCATCGGATGACCTGAAGATCGTTTTTGATGACTTTCACCCGTCATCGGACCACCTCAAGTCCGTTTCTGATGACCTTCACCTGTCATCGGACCACCTTAAGTCCGTTTCTGATGACCTTCACCTGTCATCGGATGACCTTAAGTCCGTTTCTGATGACCTTCACCTGTCATCGGACCACCTCAACTCCGTTTCTGATGACCTTCACCTGTCATCGGATGACCTCAACTCCGTTTCTGATGACCTTCACCTGTCATCGGATGACC
>JAFGWU010000083.1 GCA_016936975.1 Bacteroidales bacterium
AGTAAATTCCTCGAAAGAAATAAACAATATGAGGAGCAACACGACTCCAAATCCAGTTCAAAACAGCATGAGAAAGGAAAACTGACTGCTTGGGAAAGGCTGGATCTGTTGTTTGACGAGGATACGTTCGAAGAAATCGGAGCGTTTGTGACCGCCGACCATTCCCAGACCGGTTTTGGAAAAATCAAGAAATCTTACGGCGACGGTGTGATTATTGGTCATGGTAAAATCAGGGGAAGACTCGCCTTTGCCTATGCCCAGGATTTCACCATTATGGGCGGTTCACTGGGTTCCGTTCATGCCTCCAAGATCATGAAAATACAGGACATGGCCATGAAAATGGGGGCCCCCATAATTGGGCTCATCGATAGCGGAGGCGCCAGGATCCAGGAAGGGGTGGCCAGCCTGGCCGGATATGCCGGGATATTTTACAGGAATGTACAATCCTCAGGAGTAATACCACAATTATCGGTCATTATGGGACCCGCAGCAGGGGGTGCCGTTTATTCGCCGGCGATTACAGATTTCGTATTCATGACCAACAAGACCAGCTATATGTTCGTCACCGGTCCCAATGTGGTTAAAGAGGTTCTTAATGAAGATGTGACATTCGATGAACTCGGCGGAGCAGAAATTCATGGCAGGAAAAGCGGTGTGGCCCACATGGTTTTTGAGAATGAGGAAAATACCATACAGGCAGTGAGACAACTGCTCTCCTATTTTCCTTCCAACAACCTTGAAAATCCACCCGAAACCGAGCCCCCTGACGATGAAAAAGACATTGATGAACGACTCAGGGACATCGTACCCGACGATGCCAATAAACCTTACGACGTTAAGGAGGTGATCAATCTGATCCTCGACAAAAAATCATTCTATGAAATTGCCGAAGGATATGCCCAGAATATTGTGGTGGGCTTCGGGCGGCTCAACGGAAAAGTCATCGGAATCATTGCCAATCAGCCGAAGATACTGGCAGGCACACTTGATATAAACTCCTCAACCAAAGGAGCACGTTTTATACGCTTCTGCGATTCGTTTAACATTCCTTTACTGACCCTGGAAGATGTACCCGGTTTCCTGCCGGGGATCGACCAGGAGCACGACGGCATCATCAGGCATGGGGCAAAACTGCTTTATGCCTATGCCGATGCCACTGTCCCCAAAATCACAGTTATATTACGAAAATCATACGGAGGAGCCTACTGCGTCATGAACAGCAAGAACCTGGGAGGGGATTTCAATTTCGCATGGCCTACAGCTGAAATCGCTGTGATGGGACCCGAAGGTGCGGTGGCCATTATTTACCGCAAGGAGCTGTCTGAATCGGAAAACCCTGTCGCTTTGAAGAAGGAACTTACAGCCCGCTACCGGAGTGAGATTGCCAATCCATACGTGGCAGACGAAAAGGGATTCATTGATGAGGTTATCGATCCGGCTGTCACCCGCCGGAAACTGATCTCTGCCTTCGAAGCACTGGAAAATAAGTTCATGAACAATCCCTCCCGTAAGCACGGAAATATACCGCTGTAAAGATTTGTTATGAAGATAAAATCCTTACTGATAGCCAACCGGGGTGAAATAGCCATCCGGATCATTCGCACTGCCAGGAGAATGAAGATCAGGACATACGCTGTTAAAACATCCAAAGAACCCGGCGCGTGGTACCTTGAAGAGGCCGACGAGGTCATTGACTTCTCGGAACCCGTCAACGATATTCCGGAATTCCTGGATATTGAACGAATCGTAGCCGCCGCACGGGAACACGGAATTTATGCCATCCATCCCGGATATGGTTTCCTGGCAGAAAATCCCGAGTTTGCCCTGAGATGTGAAGAAGAGAAGATTATCTTTATCGGCCCCTCTCCCGAAGCCATCCATAAAATGGGGAACAAGACCGTTGCCAAAGAACTGGCCCGTTCCCACAATGTCCCATTGCTTGAAGGAAGCGAAGGGGACGTGAAAGACCTGGAAGACGCCAGGCAGGTGGCTCAGCAAATCGGGTACCCCATTATCCTGAAAGCCTCTGCAGGGGGCGGCGGAAGGGGGATGCGCGTGGTTGAGAAGGAAAAGGACCTTGAACGCATGTTCAACCTTGCTTCCAATGAGGCTGATAAAGCCTTTAACAACCGTTCTCTTTTCATTGAAAAATTTATCCGGGAGCCCCGTCATATCGAATTCCAGATCCTGGCCGATAAACATGGTAACATTGTACACCTTGGTGAACGGGAATGTTCCATTCAGAGAAAACACCAGAAACTCATTGAAGAGTCTCCTTCCCCCGTTTTCACACCCGAATTGAGGAGAAGGATGGGAGCGGCCGCCATACGGATCGCCCGGTCTGTAAACTACTATTCAGCCGGTACGGTGGAATTCCTTCTGGATGAAAAAATGAATTTCTATTTCATCGAGATGAATACCCGTATCCAGGTGGAGCACCCGGTAACCGAGATGGTTACAGGTATCGACCTGGTTGAACAGATGATACGCATCGCCGAAGGAGAAAAATTACCATTCAGCCAGAAAAATATCAGGATAAAGGGATGTGCCGTCGAGTTCCGGATCAATGCAGAGGATGTGCAGTCGGGATTCTCCCCGAGCCTGGGGACTATCGAAAGGATATCCTGGCCCGAAAGTGAATATGTGCGCGTTGATACCGGGGTCCGTGATGGTTCGGTGATCACTCCCTATTACGATTCACTGATTGCGAAGTTGATCATTTACGGGGAAACCCGTGAGAAGGCTCTGCATGAAGCCAGCCTTGCCATCCGGAAATTCTGGATCAAGGGAACCAGGACCACCCTTGCCTTCTGCAGGGCAGTCCTGCAAAACAGCAACTTCAGGAAGGGCAACTTCAATACCTCCTTCCTCAGCAAGGAACTGAAAATTCATTACCAGGCCGAACCGGACGAGATGCTGCTGGCAGCATTCTTTGCAGTGTATGATTTTGCACGCGATATTAAGGAACAGGAAGAAACGACCATCGATCCCGGAAAAAGCAAGAACATTACACCATGGCTGCTCAATAAACGTCTGAGGTAATAAAATCCGACCGTCATGACTAAAAAAGAAGAGACCAGGAAAAAGAAGAGAGATAAACTGATTGCATTGCATACCAGCCATAAGACCTATGAATTCCTGAATCCTTTGGAAAAAAGGCTGAAATATAAGGGAAAATACGTGGATATTAAACTGCATGAAGACCCGGATGGCTTCTCCTATATCGTCTGGAAAAACAAAAAATATATGCTGGACGTAATCGAAAAGAATCAGAACCGTTACACCATCATGATCAACGGAATCTGGCACTCCTTTTCCGTCGAAACCCCGGTCTCGCTGAAACGGAAAAAATTCCTGGAGATGCAAGGGGAATCGGCATCGAAAGCCACCGTCACCGCCCCCATGCCCGGAAAAATCATTGAGGTCCTTGTGGAGATTGGGTCCGAAGTGAAAGAAGGTGAACCGGTAATTATCCTGGAAGCCATGAAAATGCAGAATGAGATCACGAGCCATGCCTCCGGTGTCGTCCAGAATATTGCCGTTGCAAAACATGACACCGTCATGAAGGACGACCTCATGATTGAAATCAAAAAGACCTGACTAACCCTGCTTCAATATAATTGTGTTAAGGGGACTGTACAACGGTCCCTTTTTTTGCAGGATGCTTTGATAAAAAATGATACGGTTCAATGAAACCGTTGCACTGAAATCTTTCCTGAACCTTTCGATGGAATTCCGCAGGGAAACCGGATCCCCGGCATGTTTCACACGTCCAATGGTTAGATGTGGCCTGAATGGCTGGTTCTCCCCTGACGGGAAAAGGGCTCCCAGAGAAGCATCTATGCTTTTTTTCAACCTGTCAAAAAAATCATCTCCCCGTAAACCCACCCAGATAATCCGCGGACTCCTGGCCGGACCAAACAGTCCCAATCCCTCTAAAAGCACACTTTTTTCATAAAAGCCTGAGACCCCCTCCTCCAGGAATCTCGATATGGCCGGCACCAGTGATGCGTCGATCTCTCCGAGAAAACGAAGCGTGAAATGAAGCTGGGAAAGATCCACCCATTTAATGGTGTTGGAGCTCCCGCCGATCTCCTGCCTGAGTTCATTAATAAGGTCCTGCATCTCAACAGGAACTGCTACCGGGATGGCAATAAAAGTACGGATGGTTTGCATATCCATTTACATTCCCGTTTAAATTCCATAAATTAGCATTTATTAATTGAAAAATATTACCGGTTATGAAAAAAATAGCAGTGATTCTCTCCGGATGCGGAGTCTTTGACGGTTCGGAAATTCACGAGGCCACCCTTTCGCTTTATGCCATCGCGAAAGAGGGTGCATCCTATGAAGTGTTTGCCCCCGACCGGAAACAGCATCATGTGATCAACCACATCACAGGAAAAGAGATGAACGAGACAAGAAATGTCCTGGTCGAATCGGCGCGGATTGCACGCGGAAAAATTACGGACCTTAAACGGTTCGATCCGGACGATTTTGATGGCCTGTTGCTGCCCGGAGGATTTGGAGCGGCAAAAAACCTCTCCTCATGGGCCTTTGACGGACCGGGTGCCTCTGTCCTGCCGGAAGTGGAAAATGCCATCAAAGGAATGGTGGCCCAGAAAAAACCGGTTGGAGCACTGTGCATCGCACCGGTGATCCTGGCAAAACTCTTCGGGCAGGTAACCCTGACCATCGGCGATGATCCGAATACCGCTAAAGCTGTCGAATCCCTGGGGGCCACACACGTGAGGACCACCCATGGTGAGGTTGCCGTCGATAAGGTCTTGAAAACAGTGACCACTCCCTGCTACATGCTGAACGCAACCATCGACCAGATCGCTGAGGGTGCGGAAAATGTGGTCAGGAAAATGTTGGAACTGATGGACTGACAGGCGTCGCTTATTCGCCCATTTGCTTATTCGCCCATTTGCTTATTCGCTTATTCGCTTATTCGCCCATTCGCTGATTCGCTGATTTGAATATTGTAACTCTCCATCTCTTCTGAAACATTTGGCATCAAACTTGCACTTATCTGAACAAATTAATTTTTATGTTTGTAAATCATTCACTGCAATTATTATTCTGTTTCAGAGGTGAAAACTAATTTTATACAATCACTGCTCGTTACCATCCTGGTTCTTGCCTGTGCCGGCCTGAATGGTCAGGATCGTGCGGGTTCGAGGCCGGCCACCGCAATCAGGGTCATCGAGGGAACCGATACCATCCCGATGATGTTTATTCCAGAAGTGAGCGTCTATCAATATCATCAGTACGATTATCTCTACCTGAAGAAAAAATACCGGCGGCTGGTTCACAATGTCAAGAAAGCCTATCCCTACTCGAGAATCGCAGGAACCGAATTGCATAAACTCGACAGGCACCTGGCCTCCCTGAAATCGGAGAAAGAACAGAAGGTTTACCTCGAACAGGCTGAAAAAGAGATAATGGACAGGTTTGAGAAAGAGGTGAAACGGCTGACCATCACCCAGGGGATCATCCTGGTAAAACTTATCGACCGGGAAACGGGACGTACTTCCTACGAAGTCATCAAGGAGCTGAAAGGCGGTTTTACAGCATTCTTCTGGCAGGGGATTGCCCGGATCTTCGGGAACAACCTCAAACTGCAATATGATCCTTACGGAGACGACGTGCTGATCGAGGATATCGTGCGGGGAATCGAGGCAGGACTGATTTAATAATGCCCCAGGTCCCATAAATCCCATTCTCCATTTTTTTCTTGCCCGCGCACAGGAATCCAATCATGAGGTCCTTGAAAATCAGTATCTACGTGCCCAATCCAAATTATACCGACAATCCCGATAGTCATTTCGAAGCCAGTTAGTTAATCTTGATTTAATCTGGGCTCCCCGCTTTTAACGTTTTATTAATGATCTTATAAATGTAGCGTAACCGGTTTGATCAAACCTTGCTGTTACTTTGTGCCAGACAAACATAATTACCTAAACTGACATCAGAAATGAAAAACATTCAATTATTTTCGAAAACCATCGTATTAACAGCGATTGCAATAATACTGGTCACATCCTGCGAAGAGGAGAACAACGGGGAGAATAAAAGCGTGGATTACGGGATCCTCATCGAAAACAATATTACCGCCAACACGACCTGGAAATCAGGGGAAGTGTACATCCTTGGGGGCCGGATTACCGTGGTGGGCGGAGTGACACTCACCATCGAACCCGGGGTCATCATTAAAGGACAGGCCGGGACAGGGGCAAGTGCAACCGCCCTGCTAATTGCCCGCGGGGCCACGTTAATAGCGGAAGGCACTGAAGCGGATCCAATTATTTTTACCTCAGTAGCGGATGAGATTCAGCCGGGTGACGTGGCAAGTCCCAATCTGATTCCGGAACTGAATGGGCTCTGGGGCGGATTGCTGATCCTGGGTAAAGCACCCATCTCGGCAGATGCGGAATCGGTCCAGATTGAAGGAATCCCGCCTACCGATCCCAATGGACTATACGGGGGTAACATCCCGAACGACAACTCGGGGATTATCAAATATGTATCCATCCGCCACGGTGGTGCAAATATCGGAGAGGGAAACGAAATCAACGGCCTCACACTCGGAGGGGTCGGTTCCGGAACCGTTATAGAAAATATTGAAGTGGTCGCAAACCAGGATGACGGGATTGAATGGTTCGGCGGAACCGTAAATGTAAAGAATGTGGTGGTCTGGAACACCGGCGACGATGCCATTGATACCGACCAGGGTTGGGCCGGTACTCTGGATAATTTTGTGGTCATTTCACCGGGCGACGAGTGTTTCGAGCTCGACGGCGGAGAAGGAATTTGGAACGCCACATACACCATCAGGAACGGTTCGGTTCAAGCCTCTGCGGGAGAAATTGTTTCGGAAGGACTGGCCGACCTTGATAATAAAGGTGCCGGTGACCCGGGCAATTCAAGCGTCAACATGAGCAATGTTTATTTTTTCGGCCTGACCCCGGGACAATACTTCGACGATAATCCCGAAGAACTGACACTCTCCGCACAGGCAGCACTTCCCGCTGATTCACTGGCTCTGTCAGATTTCTTTTTGAAAGGCTCAGATGCCTTCGTAACTGAAGTTGAACAGGGTGCAAATACGGTTGGTGCAAACCTCTCCAAATTTCAGAATTGGTCATGGGCCTCATTATCAGGAGCGTTGAATGAATTTTAAAGAGAATTTTTTCGGCTCTTGCAGCAACACGCATCGGGCAGGTGCGTGTTTCTGCATTATCAGGATACACGAATTTTTATTTCATAAATGAGACATAGATTTTTTTCCGCCCTGATGCTCCTTCTGACAGCACAAACCCTGTATTCCCAGGTTGGATATATCAGGGGAAAAGTGTTTGATGCTGAAACAGGGGAAACCATGCCCGGTGTGACCATCTTTGCTGAAGGAACCCAAACCGGGGTCATTACGGATCTCGATGGCGAATTCAGTCTCTCCATCGCGCCGGGAACATACGATATCCGAATATCTTTTGTATCTTATGAAACGGTGATCCTATCCGGTACAGGAGTATCCAGTGGAAAGGTGACACAGATCGAGGATGTCGGACTGATAACCAAAAACATCGGGATCGAGGAGGTCATTATTACCGGCCAGACCATTCGCAATACGGAAGCAGCCCTGATCTCCATGAAAAGAAAATCACCGAATGTACTGGATGGGATCTCAGGCGCAGAACTTAAAAGTACAGGAGATTCAGACGTGGCATCTTCAATGAGAAGAATCTCCGGGGTCTCCGTTTCAGATGGAAAATACGTTTTTGTGAGGGGTTTGGGGGACCGTTATACAAAAACCATTCTTAACGGGGTGGATGTCCCCGGACTGGATCCCGACCGCAACACCCTGCAGATGGACCTCTTCCCAACCAGTATTATCGACAATATCCTGGTCCATAAATCATTCAGTGCCGACCTGCCGGCAGACTTCACCGGCGGCGTAATCAACATCGAAATCAAAGATTTTCCTGCCCGCAAAAAAGCGGCCCTCTCCGTGAATATGGGTTACAATCCCGGCTTTCATTTCAATCCCGAATACCTGGCCTACAAAGGCAGTCCCACCGATTTCCTGGGATTCGACAATGGAACGCGTGCCATACCGGCCACTTCAGACATCCCCCAGTTTGCTGAAATAATCGGAAATCCCGGAGGAATAAAAGGACAAAGGTACGCAGAGATCCTGAACAGTTTTAATCCCGCCATGAACGCATTTCATAAAAGGAGCTTTATGGATTTCGGCCTGGGAGGAACATACGGGAACCAGGTTACCCGGGGTAAATGGACCATCGGTACCAATTTTGCCCTGACCTATAAGAATGAAACCGAATTTTACCGTCATGCTGAAGATGCGCGTTACGGACTGGTGGCCATTCCGACTGTTTATGAAATGGAGGTCCGCGAACATCAGTTGGGCAGTTACGGGGTGAATAAGGTATATCTGACCGGGCTGGCGGGTGTGGCCGTTAAAACAAATTACTCCAGGTTACGCCTTTACCTGCTCCACCTTCAGAATGGAGAATCTAAAGCCGGGATCTTTGATTTTGAAGGCTCCGACCAGGGATCGGAGTTTTCTTCGATCCAGCATACCCTCGATTACAGTCAGCGCTCTCTTACCAATCTCCTGGTGGATGGAAAACACCGGTTACTGAATACCGACTGGGAAATTGAATGGAAAGTGTCCCCTTCCCTCTCCCTGATCCAGGATCCGGATGTCCGTTTCACAAGGTATGAAGTCACCGGCAACGGATCCTTCAGAATCGGCACGGAAGTGGGTTTCCCGGAACGCATCTGGCGGAACCTGCAGGAGATCAATATCGCATCGGTAGGAAAAGTCACAAAATCATTCGATTTTTTGAGCAGGAGGTCGAAACTCCACTTTGGAGGAGCCTATACCTTCAAATACCGCGATTTCGCCATCAGGAAATTCCTCCTGAATGTCAGGGGGGGCGATAACGGACAGATCCCGCTGACCGGCAACCCTGCTGAATTGCTGTCAGAAGAAATGAAATGGCCCCTTAACGGAGATTATTTCTACGGGACAACCTTTGAACACGACTTTCACAGTTCCAACCGGTATCACGCCCACGTGGATTACGCGGCCGCTTTTTTCTCCACGGAACTGGCCCTTATGCAGAACCTGACTGCTACTGGCGGGCTGAGAATTGAGAAATATGACCAGTACTATACCGGCCAGAACCAGACAGGCTCAAAAATCCTCGACAATGCGAAAGTATTGGCTGATCTCGATTTTTTTCCCTACGCTAACCTCGTTTATAAATTGAAAGATGACATGAACCTCAGGTTCTCCTTCGCTAAAACCATTGCACGCCCCTCACTGAAAGAACTCTCCTACGCCGAGATCTATGATCCTATCAGCGGACGCACATTTATCGGGGGATTGCATAACGATACCGACCCTGTTGAAGGGATAATTTACTGGGACGGGAACCTGGAAAGTACCGGTATTTATAACTACGATGTCCGCTGGGAATGGTTTGGTTCATCCGGTCAGTTGATCTCATTGGGTGGCTTTTACAAAAAATTCATCAACCCGATTGAGATGGTGCAGTTCGCAACCCAGATCGGGGCATTTCAGCCCCGTAACGTTGGGGATGGAGAAGTTTACGGTAGCGAATTTGAAACAAGACAAAACTTTGGCCTGTTTTCCGAACGGCTTTCAAACTTCGGTTTTTCCTCCAATATTACCCTGACGGAATCGCGTATTGAACTCAGCGTAACTGAATATGAGTCGCGGACCGAACACGCTCGCGAGGACCAGGAGATCGGATTCTACAGGGAAATGGCCGGTCAGTCCCCATTTATTGTTAATGCGGGAATTTTTTACAGCGGGGGTGATTCGGGATTCTGGAAAAAGTTTGAGGCCGGATTATATTATAATGTCCAGGGAACCACCCTGCAGTATGTCGGGATCGTGGACCGTCCCGATATATATGCCCTGCCGTTCCACAGCCTGAATTTCAATTCAAACTTTGTTGTGGGGCCAAAAAAAAATATGAACATCGGGATCAAAGTTGAAAACCTGCTGGGAGCAACCCGGCAGATGGTCTACAAATCATGCAGGGCTGCAGAACAGACTTTTGAGTTCAGGGATCCGGGCAGGAATTTTTCGCTCAGCCTGGAATATTTATTCTGAGAGTTACCGAACAGCATGAACATTCATCCCTCGTCATTGTTTACTTTTTTTGAATGCAGTAAGAATGAATATGGACGATCCCAGGAACAGGCAATACACGAATGGAGAGATCACGGTGTTCTGGACACCATCGGAATGTATCCATGCAACTACATGCTTCCGCGAATTAATTGAAGTATTCAATCCCTCCAGGCGCCCCTGGGTAAATATGAACGGGGCCTCAACGGAAAAGATTATTGAAGTCGTTAATAAATGCCCGACCCGTGCACTGGAATGGAAGTTCAACAGGGATCTCACTGAAACTGAAAGGAACCGTTTCGGGCAGGACCGGAACAGTGAGGTTACGCCGGAAACCCTTTCCGGGAACGAAAGGGAGACCAGGCCGGTTGAGGTAAGGGTCATGAAGAATGGTCCGTTGGTGGTACAGGGAAGCTTTAAAATTATCGGGCCCGGCGGTAATGAGCTCCAATCGATGATGATGACCTCTTTCTGCAGATGCGGACACTCCGGAATCATGCCTTTCTGCGACGGAACCCACCGGAAAATTGGTTTTAAGGATTAGCACCCGCGATTATCCTGATCAAATCGTTCTAATACAAAAAAGGAGATCCTTTAATCGGCTGTCATTAAAAAACCCGGCTTCATCAAACCGGGTTAAATAATGTATCTCTGTAGAAATCTTAAAAATCCTTTGCTATGGCCAGCGTTCCGTTCTCATGATAGATCTGGCATGGACCCTGCCGCTCGCCATGACAGAAGGTCAGCTCACAACGCAAAACACCGCTGGCATCCCATACACGCCATGTCCCGTGTTTCTTATCATTCAGAAAGGTCGCCTCTCCGGTTTTGATCCCATTCCTGTCATAACTGGTCCACACGCCATGACGCTGACCCTTCCGGCATGAAACCGTCTCCTTCAGTGTTCCGTCGGAATAATAATATTTTGAAAGGCCTTCAAGCAGTCCATCCTGAATGGCATACTCTGCTTTCATCGAACCACTGTGGTAATATTCTGTATAAATCCCGCTGAACAACTGTCCGGATACGGAATAATACAACCCTTTCTCCCATTTAATCTCCTGGGCCCCCGCCAGAACCGAAAAGGTAATGGCTAACGTTATGAGTATTGTTCTTTTCATGAGCGTGTCCTATTAAGGAACTGATTCTTTACACAACATTCTCTTTACACAAAGATAACAATTTTTTAACATAGACTAATCCTGATTGCAGACAATAATGAAAATGGAGCGATTTTAACATAAACACGGTTCGGGATGTGCTCCTTCTTTTGAACAACTCGCCCTTTCATCTGTCATTTATATCATAAACTCTGTTCCACTAAATAATCCATCCACCATGTCTGCCCGGAAAGCGATATTTAAAGTCATTCCCAATGGTCCTCTTGAGATTACCGGCACATTCACCGTCCTGGATTCAGGCGGGAAGGAGATTTCGAACAAAGGCCCGGTTTACCTCTGCCGCTGCGGCGGCTCAGGGAATAAGCCGTTTTGCGACGGAACGCATAGCAGGAATGGCTTCACCGGGTGAATCCCCGTTATGGAATATCTGTTTTCCCTGAATTTGACCCTGGATTAAATCCCTTTATTTCTGCCGGATCTCTTTTTTCAGATCAGGTTTTCTAAAAATTCTTACATCTTAATTCTTTAATCCTTGCCCGCCTGAGCTCAGCGCAGGTGCGGGGTGTTCGATTTTCACCCGGACTTTACAGAATTATTTTCCAAACAAAGCACTGAGTGCCCGTATCAAACATTCGGCGAAAGAAATTCGAAATCCTGAACCCAAAACCGGGAACCGGAAACCCGAAACTCTCACCCTCCGAAGCCCTGGCGAAGGAGGGCGAAACCGGGAACCGGGAACCATAAAACCTTCCCCGCCAGGCATAGCATGGCTGTATCGGGTTTCGAAATTTTTCTCCGGGTTTTCGAAAGTCTTCTCAAGGTTCTCGAAACTCTACTCGCGGTTATAGAAACTCAACTCACGGTTCTGGAAACTCTACTTACGGTTCTGGAAACTCTACTTTCGGTTCTGGAAACCCTGCTTACGGTTCTGGAAACTCTACTCGCG
>JAFGWU010000084.1 GCA_016936975.1 Bacteroidales bacterium
AATAGATAAAATATCATTTGCATCCCATCCTGTTATGTTTTTGGCAAACATGCAATATCCATAACCAAGGGGAGGATCAAATCTTGGTTCCCACCCTGGATATTTTTCAAAACCCAGGAATAACCTCCCGTCTGATTTAAAATCTTTCTTTAAATTTTCCGAAACAGAAATTTCGATACTCAAAGAATGTGTATCATCTTGCCCATATGACCTTTCCAATGTCAGAAAAAAGAAAAGGCATGCAAGAATAAGATAAGATGCAATAGATAATGAAAGATTTGTGAGTCTTAGTTTCATGATTAGAGGTTTTATTTAGGTAAAAATAAAATCTATGCAACTAATAGTTATTTTTTTGTCCTAAAATAAGCTTTAACGAATGTGTATGTATATATTGAATTTATCTGAAATATGTCTTCCGGAATGACAAGTTACTTAAAATCCCTTATTCAGACTTTAAGATAACGGCTGAAGGACTCTTTGTTTTCGCAGGAGACCGGTTGCCGACGGTTCCGTGTAAATTGCATTTATGCTTGCTTTATCATCCAACCTCACCGGCAGGGAAATCCGGGGAGCTATTGACACCAGCTAAAATATAAATCCCATTTACGGTTTCAAAGAGACCCTGGTAAGATCCAGCAGGATCTTCATCACCTTCCCGGGATCCTCTGCCCACGCCTTCAGGGCATCTCCTGCCTCACCGGGTTTTACTTTGCGGGTGATCACCCGTTCGAGGGGAAAGGTCCCTTTTTCGAGGTACGCTATAACCGCCCTGAAATCTCTGGGGGTGGCATTGCGTGATCCCATGATGTCGAGCTCCTTCTGGACGAAGAGTTTTGTGGCCAGACTGACCTCTGCGGCCGCATACCCGATGCATACCACCCGGCCGGTAAACGCCACCTCCTCCACGGCGGCCCTGTAGCTAACGGGATTGCCGGCCGCCTCAATCACCACATCCGGACCGTCACCTGAGGTGAGTTCATCCAGGGACTCGTGCAGGTCCGTATTCCGTGAATTAACGGTATGCCGGGCCCCAAGTTCCCGGGCCAGATCCAGCTTGTGATCATCTATATCCACCGCAATCACATTCGCACCCCGCAGGGCAGATCCGATAATCGCCCCCGCCCCGATCATGCCGCATCCCAGGACCATCACCGTATCTGAATCCCCGATCCGTCCCCTCTCCACAGCATGGAAACCAACCGTAAGGGGTTCGACCATGGCCAGCTGGAGTTCATTCAGACCGGGTGCCTTCAATACCTTCTGCCAGGGAACGGATATCAGCTCCTGCATCGCCCCGTCGCGCTGAACTCCCAGCGTCTGGTTATTCCTGCAGGCATGGCTCCTGCCGCGCCTGCACGACGGACAGGTGCCGCAACTGGTGTAGGGTACGACGGTCACCTGCTTCCCAACCGCAAAATCCTCCGGCACTCCCTCTCCGATGACCTCAATGACGGCAGAAATCTCGTGCCCCGGCACCCTCGGATAATGCACCAGCGGATTCTTTCCCAGGTAGGTGCTGAGATCCGACCCGCAGAACCCAACATATTTCAGCCTGAGAAGGATCTCTCCAGGCCCAGCAGAAGGGCTCTCTCTCTCAACGATACTGACTGAACCGGGACGATCTATAAGTAATGTTTTCATAATCTATGTTTCGAATAAGTTCATCCCTTTGGCCCTCCGTATCCTCTCTGTGGCCCTCAGCGTAATCTCTTCGGACCCCTTTATAACAGCTTTTAATTACACAAAGTAACACAAAGAAGACTCAGAGGAGCAGAGAGACTTTGAATGGTCTCTTTCTATACATACCTGTACCCCGCATCGATCACTCCAGCCTCCTTCAGGGCCTTCCAGAACGGCGCCGGGATGGTCCTGTTCAGGGTCTCCACGTTCCGGGCCATCTTTTCCGGACTGCTGGTATTCAATGCGATTGCGGCAACAGCCGGATGAGAGAGCCCGAAATGCAGGCAGGCATCACCCGGAACCACCTTATGAGCGGCACATAATTCATTGAATGCTGCCCTCCATGCAAAAATAATCCTTCCTTCATCAGAACCGGCATCCACATCCCGGTAATCGAATTTCTCCCCTCCGGTAAGGAACCCCCCGTGAAAAACCGCCGAGTTGATGATCCCCACACCATTCTCTGCGAGCTGATCCATAAACCTGAGCAGTTCCTCCGGGTGGCTGAAGATGGTAAAGCTGTTGGCCAGCATCACCCAGTCGAACGGGACATGCTCATAGAGTTCCCTGATGATCCGCCACGATTTCGATCCGATCCCGACGGCCTTCACCTTTCCCTCCTGCTTCAGATCAAACAGGGCCCTGTAGGATTCCAGGATCTCCAGGAACCGCCTGTTCCGGTCCGCAGGATCTGCCGCGGCCAGGAGATATTCATCCGGATCGTGAACCGACACGAGGTTCGCCCGGCAGGTCCCCCCAAGCAGTTCATTGCCCTGTTCAAAGCATTTCATAATGCCTTCGTATCCGAACATCTGGATACAGTCATGCTGAATGCCGGCCCAGGCCCCGGGTTCGAAGGTCGGCTCCCTGGTTTCCAGCGGCACACGGTACCATCCCAGCTTATTGCTGATGATGATATCCTGAGGGTCCACCCGCAGGTCGGCCAGTCCCCTGCCGATAACCTCCAGGGCCAGTCCTGCCCCGTATTTACCGGCAGTATCGATCACCACCGGTTTTTCGGTGCATTCGAACCACTTCCGCATCAGGGCCAGTTTATGCTCATAGGGAAGCGCCCTGTAGAGGTTCCCCAGGTAACTGGTGCCATAGACCACCTGCGGAACCTGAAGTCCGGTTATTCCCAGCGCTTTTTTTGAAGTTAATTTCATGAAGGTAATTGTTCCGTTTAATGAGCAAAATTACGGGTCCTGTAGCCATAAATCGTGATTACGACGAAGCAGATCAGCGGCAAAATGAAGGAGATATTCTCAGCCGGCATGGAGAACAGGGTTCCCTGCTTGATGATTGCTCCCTGCAGGGGCGGCATCACCGAACCTCCCAGGATGGCCATGATCAGTCCGGCGGCCCCGAACTTCGCATCCTCACCCAGTCCCCTCAGCGCTATCCCGTAAATGGTCGGGAACATCAGCGACATGAACGCCGACACGGCCACCAGGCAGTATAGCCCCGCAATGTTCTGCAGTCCTATCACCCCCAGCACCGCGATGAAACCGCCAATGGCGAAGATCATCAGCAGACGGCCGGGCCTGACATATTTCATGATGAATGTGCTGATGAACCTGAAGATAATAAAAATGGCCATGGCGACGATGTTGTATTGCTGGGAGAGCACCTCGGCCTCCTGTTCCCCCATGCCCCGGCTCATGAACAGCCGCGTACCGTAGTGTATGATAAATGTCCAGCACATGATCTGAGCACCCACATAGAAAAACTGGGCGATCACCCCTTCCCGGTAGCGGGGCAAAGAAAAGATCCGTTTCAGGGTCGGGATGAAATCGATGTTGTGGTTCTGGTCTGCGTTTTTAGGCATCCTGGCAATGGCAATGATCACAAACAGGACGAGGATCACGATACCGATGATGGTATAGGGTCCGCTGACCACATCGAGATCGTGCATCTTCACTGACTCGAACTGCTCCGGGGTCATCGCGGTCCGGGCAACGGTATCGCTCGGGTCGAGCCGGGCCTGGATAAAGGTTTTCGCCACGAACATCCCGGTGATCGATCCCATCGGGTTGAACGACTGTGCCAGGTTAAGGCGCTGGGTGGAGCTCTCCTCCGTGCCCATGGAGAGGATATAGGGATTGGCACTGGTTTCGAGAAAGGATAATCCGCAGGTGAGAATAAAATAGGCAATCAGGAAGGGAGCATATATCCCGACAGCCGCGGCCGGGATGAAAAGCAGTGCACCGGTCGCATAGAGGCCCAGTCCGACCAGGATACCGGCCTTATAGGTAAACCGCCTGATAAAAATGGCAGCCGGAAAGGCCATGGCAAAATAGCCGCCATAAAACGCTACCTGGACCAGCGAACCCTGCACGGGGCTCATCAGGAATATCTTCTGAAAAGCTTTGACCATCGGATTGGTCACATCATTGGCAAACCCCCAGAGCGCAAAGCAGGAGGTGATGAGGATAAACGGAACCAGATACCGGGATTCCAGTATCTTAACCTGTCTCTTTTCCATATGCATTTAGTCTAGTCCATAAAATTCAATACAATTGTACTTAAAAATACGCTCTTTTTCGGAGTTATTTAAGGATTCAAAATACCGGACCGGGATCTTCATGACCGCCCCGTACTCCCCGGCAAGCCGGCATACCGGCCAGTCGGACCCCAGCATCAGCCGGCCGGTGCCAAAAGCCTCCGTAACAGCATCGAGGTAGGGTACAAAATCCTCATACTTCCAATTGTCAGCATCCTCTTCCGTCACCATCCCCGAAATCTTGCACCATACATTGGGTTGCCCGGCCAGCGCCTTCAAATCAGCCTTCCAGGGCTGAAGGATCCTGGATTTGATGAAAGGTTTGGCGATATGGTCCAGGACGAACCTCTGTTCCGGGAACTGCTGTGCCAGCTTCACCGCATTCCGGAGATGCCGGGGAAAGAGGAGCAGATCGTAGGCCAGACCGTAATTTTGCAGCTTTCCGATGCCCCTCCGGAATTCCGGTCCGAGCATGAAATCCTCGTCGGGTTCATCCTGTATCACATGCCTGACCCCGACGAGTTTCGGATGCACGGAAAAGGTGTCAAGCTGTTCCTCCACCCTTTCCGACCGCAAATCCACCCAGCCAACCACACCCCGGATGAACGGGTACTCTTCGGCCAGTTGAAGCAGCCAGCGTGTCTCTTCAATCGATTGCCGGGCCTGCACGACAATCGTACCTGAAACGCCTGATTCGATTAAATGAGGTTCGAGATCGGCAGGAAGATAATCCCTTTTCAGCAAGGTCATGGAATCGTCCATCCATCCGTAGTCGGTGGGGTTGTAATGCCAGAGGTGGTGGTGTGCGTCGATGATCATACCTGTCCCGGTTTCTGGTGATCTATTACGGTTCCAGCTTAAAGATCCGTTCTGCCAGCTGCCATTTTTCACCGGCAGAGGCCTCCGAAGAGGTCACCTGGAATTTCGACACGAAAGCTTCCCACTCCGACTGCCGCGGTTTTCCGGCCAGCTCGGCCATCGCCTTATCGTGGTTGAAATCCGTAACGGTATCCATGATCATGAACAATCGGTTGCCGTTGATATAGATCTCCATATCCAGGATCCCCACCTCCCGCATTCCCCGGGTAATCTCAGGCCAAACCGCACCGGGAGCATGCACCTTCCTGTACTGCTCAATCAGTTGCGGATCATCCTTCAGCAGAAGGATTTTACAAAACCGTTTGTAATGCTTGAAAGTTTGTTTATTCACGTATTCCATCGATAGTTACAATTTAGAGGAGAAGGAAAGACGTTTTAATGTTTCATTCGATTTCATCGGGAATCAGGTATTCAATCAAAAAATGAATCGATCTCCCTGATGAAGGCACCCAGGTACTCCATCTTTGCCGCCAGCTCATGCATGAAAAAGTGGATATTGAGCTTATTGATAACGGTATTCAACCGGGATCGTTTCTTGGTATAATCGTGGCCGACCAGGTTGTACACATTCTTCAGGTCGTGTGCCGGTCTTTCGCGCAGCTCCATATTTTCCCGTTTCGGGTTGAATCCCAGCCGTTTCTCGATATACTCCGGCGTCAGTTTTTTCGTCATCCTTTTGAAATGGGTATACTCCCCGAGAAACCAGGCCTCGGTTTCCATGACGGCCAGGCATATGTGGGTGCGGGCCCCTTTCTGCGGCAGTCTGTAGTTCAATCCGTACCGAAGTTTTTTGATATCCGATCGTTCAAAGTTGGGATAGACATCCCTCAGTCCCAGTATGCAGGTATAACCGCTTTTCACAAGGCTGTCCCTCTGCTCCATCATATAACCCTTGACGTTGGTCTCGCCGCCGCAGTCGTAAATCATCACATAATATTCGGTCTGATTGGTAACGTGTGCCGCCATCATCACGGTGAAGGAGATCCTGACATTGTGCCCCCCGGTAATCTTGACCGCCTGTATAGCTATTTCCCTGCGGTCGAGGAGCGTTTCTATCATTCTTCTGATCAGGATCTGCTCGGTGAGTCCTTCCACAAAGATGGCAAGCTTCTTCATTCTTCAATATCGTCATCAGTAAATCCCGACTTGAAAAACTCGCTGGCGTAGAAGTCGAAATTGTTTAATCCTGTAAATTTGAAATCTTCAAAAATCTCCTTTGAATTCTCGTAGTTATACAGGCTGATTTTGTTTCCTTCCCTGTTCAGTACAGCCCAGTTCTTTATATCCACCGCATTCATGATGAATGCGTCATTGGTGGAGAGAATCATCTGAATCCCTGCTTTCTCCGCTTTGCTGACCAGGAGGTTCACCAGGTTCCTGGCCTTTTTAAAGTCCAGTCCCTCTCCGATATCGTCGATGATGATGCACCCTTTAGCTCCAGAAATGATGTGGTAATTGATCTGGACCAGGAGGGAGAAGGCCCTGAACATCCCCTGTGACATATCCCGCTGGGTCACTTTCTTTTCCAGTCCGGCCTCGGTGGTATAGATGGCGTACCGGTCCTGTTTGGTAAGGCTGTAGCGATCAGAATAGTGAATGACCCCGAGATCCTCCATCTCATAGCCGATATCCCTCATATCCTCCATGATAATGTCCTTAAATTGATCCGAACGGTTCACACCAAGGTAAAGAAAGGGAACCAGCGAAGTATTGGTTTTGCTGAAATCGATCTCCCGCTCCTCAAACACCGTTTTCAGTTCATAGCTGTTTTTTCCAAGGTCACCGCTGAAATCGAAGCGCCGGAGGCTGATGGCCCAGTTGTGTATCAACTCGATAAACGGATGCTGAAGCCTGTCCCTCTTCGCATAACAGGCCAGCTGATCGTGCAGGATCTCAAAATCCAGGAACATGGCGCCCGGCGTAGCCTGATACTTGATCCGGCCTTTCCCCCCCGACCCGCGATCCAGCACAATCTCATCCTTCAGGAAGAGCTTCTCCAGGGAGATCGTCTCCTCATCAAACTCGAGCAGATACCGTAATTCTGAATCGTTATTGGAAAAGGTCACATCATAGGAGACCCTCCCTTTGATAAGCGCCTCGCGTCCCCGGATCATATTCACCAGGTCGGTTATGGCGTTCAGGGTTCTCGTTTTGCCGCTGGAGTTTTTTCCGACCATCAGGTTGATCTCCCCCAGGGCCAAATTATCGATCAGCCACTCAATTTTCTGGCCGGCATTCTCGCGGAAGGTGAATTTGCGCAGGTACATCGTCTTAAAATGTTAGGATTTAAAGATAGCAAATTGTTGTGAAAGAAATAAAATGGCGAGTGAGCGACTGAGCGATTGGCGATTGGCGATTGATATAAAAAATCAAATTAGCAGACGATTATTTATACAGTTATCACATTAATTCATAAAAAGATATGGAATTAAAGGATCTTGAAGTGTACAAAATTGCAATGCAAATAGGTGAATTGACCTGGGAGTTTGTTAATACTTGGGGTCATTTTGCAAAAACTACTATTGGGACGCAATGGGTTGATGCAGCAGATTCTATTGCAGCAAATATCAGTGAAGGAGAAGGAAGATACAATTTTTCCGGATCGCAAGCGGTTTTATTATTTTGCCAGAGGTTCCTTATATGAATCTGAAACATGGATGACCAAATCATTAAATCGCAAATTAATATCAGAGCAACAGAAAAAGGAATATTCAAATCTGATTAATCAATGTCGGAAAATGATTAATAGCTACGTATTAAAAATAAAACAAAGGCTTTAATCGCTTATTCGCCCATTCGCTAACTCGCTTATTCGCTACAACGCATAGCTAAATCCCGCCATGAACCGGAACCGGTATGAAGGATACTGGTTATAGAGGTAGTACCTCTGTGCGGCGAGGTTATTGATCCTGACCCAGAAGGAGAGCAGTTTGGTGTATCGGTACTCCACGCCCAGGTTCACATCCGCAGTGAGGGGAAGTTTTTTGTTCTCTGCAACAGGCACCACGCCGCTGATATCGATATCCCGTGCGTAGCGGGGACCAATCACGCCAACCCCGGCATCGATGAAAAACTTGTCCTTCATATTGTAACGACCCTGCAGGACAATATCGAAGTTGGGCTTATGCCAGGCGTAATCCTCCCTGACCATGTCGTATTTATAGTAATTTCCCTTGAGAAAAACCTTCCAGGAGTCATTGGGTCTGACGGCAAATTCCCCGTGCAGGTTCAGGAGGGTAAAGTCATCATAAACCACATTGAACTGGTTTTTCAGGATGGAGGAGGTATCGTTAATGAAAAAGTGCTGATCTTCAACGATAGAATACATTCCTTTAATATTCCATGCCAGGGCATCGGAGAAGCAGCCCTTCAGCCCCGCGAAGGCCACAAGCCTGTAACTGGCCGGCTTAACTGACAGTGCAGGATGGATGTATGGATTCTCATCCACCACCCGCCGGTAATTATTGGGCTCCAGGTACCCATCCACCCCGAAATAGGGTATGATCACCTCTTCCACGATGTTGAACTCAAACAGGGCTTTCGGGTAGAGATGAAATTGCGGGGATCCGTCACGGACATCCAGGCTGGTGTTGAACCCTGCTACAAATTTCCATTGATCGGCATATTTCTGGATCCGCGGGTTGACCGAAACGACCAGGTGTTTCGGCATGACCGTATCCCAGCCCCCGGCGTGTCCGAAATAGGATACATTAACATCACCGGCTATATCAAAAAGGCGGATCGATTTATCCATTTCCAAATCGAACACAAATCCGTGCTCTGTTTCATTGAAATCGTGTGTGAAATAGTGATAGTTCAGGATTCCCTCGTAATTGAGGTGAAAGGTATCGGCATGCATCGACTGCAAACCTACTGCCCCGGAAGCGGTAAAATAGGGATGGGTCAGATCCTTTCTGACGAAGGCGGTGTCGAGGTCCGGGTCCACTCCGTAATGCACGTAGCTGTCGTAATCGACGCCGGCCCGGTAGTTGAGCTGGCTGTTCTTCAGGAAGCGGCCGCCGTAAAACTCGGCATGGTTCTCGTTAAATCCTCCCGGGACCTTCGCATCATTGTCGAGCCTGACCTTGCCGTTCATGGAGTGGTGACTCAGATTGAAGCCCATCGTTCCGTTCCGCGACCTCAGCTGGTTGATGTTCAATTCCACGTAGGGTGTCAGGTAGTTGCCCAATCCGGCCTTGAGATGGCTCCTGTAAAGTTTTGACCTGGACATCTGGATCATCCTGGCCGCCACAATCGGGGTAACCCTGAATTCCGTGTCGTACCGTTTCCGGAAGATCGAATAGGAAAATTCGGGAGCCTCATACTCTATCTCCTCATCCAGGTTAGGAAGAAACTGGATTTTTTCAGCCCCGGAAAGTGTCGGGGTATAGGGCTTGATCACCCTCACCTCCTCGTGCTGTCCGACCCCGTTCATGGTAATCAGCAACCCGAACAAACCCGTTATGATACGTGAGAAATAGTTCATGGTACAATGTTTTCAGATGTTACAGCTCCAGTTCTTCGTTCTCTTCGGCAATGCCGGTTTCAGCTTCCCTGGTGAGGGCATCATGCCGTTGCTTTGCATTATCAATAATGCCGTCGTCGGGAATGGTATAATAATCGATGATACTCTGCAGGGTATGAATAGCCTGGAAGGTGTCCTCCCTGGCCAAATAGAGGTCGGACAGGAGCAGGAATGACATGCCCATCCAGTACTGGTGGGGTGTATTCTGTTCGATGAATTCGAAAATGACCTTCTCGGCTTCTTCGAGTTCGCGCTGTTCAAACAGGATCTCTGCAACCCTGTATTTCGACTCGGCCCCTTCGCGGGTGTTCACCTCGTAGGCAACCTTGCGGTAATGCTCCAGGGCAAAATCCACCTCATTGAGGGCCTGAAACGATTTCGCCATCTTGAACCACGCTTCCCTCCTGGTCTCTTCCTGCAGTTTATCGAGCTTCAGGACCCTCCTGGCAGACTCCACCACATTGGAATATTCCCCTATTTCATAATAGGAGCGCATCAGTCCGATCCAGGCATCGGCAATATTGTTCTTCTCTTCAGCCAGTTCAATCAGCATCTGGTAATTCTGAATCGCCCTGTGATAATTCTCCTCCCCGAAATTGATCTTCGAGGCGGCAACGAGGGCAGGCTCGGTAAACATATTCCGTGATTGGGATATGATGTAGTTCAGCGACTCGAGTGCCTCATCATAATCTCCCAGTTTCAGCTGGCAATCGGCCTTGTAGTAATGGGCATTCAGCAGGTAGGCTCCGTTTGGAAACTCGGAAATGTATCTCTTGAACGACGCGATGGTGGCTTTGCAGTCCCCTCCCGTATAGGTGTTCTCAGCCGCCACATAGGTGAGGGAATCCTGCTCCCGCAGGGTGATATCCCGGCCGAGTTTTTTTACATATGCAAGATACCCGTCGATGTTATCCTTCCTGACATAGATATTCTTGATGCTCGTCAGGGCATTGTTGGCTTCGGGTGTTCCCGGGTAATCCACGGTCACTTTCTCATAATATTCAAGAGCCGCATCATAGTTGCCTGCATTGTAATCGATCAGTCCCAGCTGGTTCAGTGCGGCCTTGACGTAACTGGAGTTTGGAAATTTCACAATCAGATTCTCGTACATCCGCTTCGCTTCACCGGATTGATCCAGTACAATATAGGTACGGGCGATCTCATACATGGCGTCATCGACAAAATTCGAATTGGGTTGTTCATTGACCAGCTTTCCGAGAATCTCCACCTTGCTCTGCGGACGGTCGAGCAGTCCCAGCGTGAATCCTTTCTGGAACATGGCATAATCGACATCACTTCTGTTCATTTCGATGGCCCGGTCGTAGAATGCGATGGATTCCCAATAGCTTTTCTTTACAAAGTGACAATCGGCCAGCCGGATGTAACAATCGGCCAGGGTGGTGCTGATCCGGTCCTTCTCCAGTTTTTCGTACCGGGTGAACCAGTTGATGGCTTCATCATACAGTTCCTCATCGAAATGAATATATCCCAGGCTGTAATGACAGAGGGCATACTCTTCCTGCTGATGTGATAACGGTTCATCGAGGAATTCCTTATAATAGATCCGGGCCGTTTCCGGGTCGTCCGAACGGTAAGCCGCCTCCCCTAGCCAGAAATAGGTTCGGGCCGCAATGACGGGATCGTGCACCGCATACTTCAGCGAACGCTCCAACACATCCACCGCCTCGTTAAAGCGGAGATTCTTGTAAAGCTCCAGTCCCCGGTAAAAAGCCACCTTCTGGTAAGCCTTCTCAATCGTTTCATCCCTGACCTTGATTTTCTCCAAGGATTCCATGGCCATGCTGTAATTCCGGGTGCTCAGGTAGGCCATGACCAGGTAGTTGTAAGCTTCATCGGTATTCTCCGATGCCGGATAGAGCCGGATATACTCTTCGAATGCCTGGATCGCTTCATTAAATGGATTATAGGAAAGCTCATACGTGAGCTTGGCATAATTGAAAAGGGCATCCTGCTGTATTTTGAAATCAAAGTCCATCTTTGAGGCCTGGGAAAAGGCAATCCGGGCCTTATTCTTCTCCCCCATTTGCAAATAGCAGTCGGCAAGATGATAGAGTGCACTCTGTGCGATTTCTGTCCGTCGGTAGCTGATCTGTTCAAACAGGGTCCCGGCTTTCTCATACTCCCCGTTCCGGTAATAGGCGAAAGCAAGCTGGTACCGGTCGGGAATGGTGTAGGAACCGGTATTGGCCTGGTAAACCTCGAGGAACGGAATGGCTTCCTTATAATCCTCCAGCATGAAATAGGACTCCCCGATAATTTTTGCCATCTCACCCAGCCGCCTGTCCCCCACCGAATCCATCAGGGCCGGGGCAAATTCAATCACCTCGTCATATTTCTTCTGCATGTAAAGTATCTGGGCAATATAATATGGCGTGATCGAAGAGAAATCGGGATCGTCCTGGATCCTTCTGAAGCCCATCAGGGCCGTTTCGTAATTCCCTTCCGTATAATGAATATGTGAATAATAATAGACCGCCGGTACGGTATAGGGGGAATCGGTATCAAGGATTTCATAAAAGTCGACCCGTGCCGCCTCGTAATCCTTCCGCCGGTAAGAGGAGAACCCGCGTTTGAAATGCAGTTCGGTAAGCTGGTCACGGTTGAGTTTAAACCGGTCGACCCTGTTGTACCATGAGATCGCCTTGGGCCAGCTGTTCTTGTCGTAAAAATAATCAGCCAGGCGGAAGGCAGCTTCATCCACATGGGGACTTGCCGGCTGGGACCTGATAAACTGGTAGACCAGGGCCTCGGCATTCTCATGAAGAAGTTCTACGGCACACATCGCATGGTAGAACTGTGCTTCTGATCTGATTTCCGACCGTTCATCCCCGTAATGCTCCATGATCGACCCGAAAATCTTCTGTGCGGCCCCGTATTTCTCCTTTTCATAGAGTTCCAGCGCTTCAAGGTAATCGTTATCCCCGTAGAAATAAACGGCACTCTTCTGTCCCGAAAGCGGCAATACCAGCAGGGAAAAGAGGAAGGAAACGGCCACTGTTTTCAATTGCTTCATAACGCACGGATTAATCGAATAAAAGTAATAATTCCATAAACGGGCACCGGGATTAGTTGTTCTTTTTAATTAACAGGGAAATGTTAATTTTAGTATGTGGATGGGCGGGTAAGCGAGTAAGCAAGTAAGCGAGTGGGGGAATGGGTTCATGGTGCAGGGTTCATGGTGCAGGGT
>JAFGWU010000085.1 GCA_016936975.1 Bacteroidales bacterium
GAGATGCCGGAGTGGTCGATCGGGGCGGTCTCGAAAACCGTTGTACGCTCTGCGTACCGGGGGTTCGAATCCCCCTCTCTCCGCAAAGCATAATAAACCCGATCGCCAGATCGGGTTTATTATTTGGAACAGTCCCGTTGAAAGCTTGCTTTCATAAGGGAGTGTGACAAATAATACACTTTACGAGCGAAGCGAGTAAAAGGTTTATTATGCTTTGCCGGATCTCCCCCCCCGGGGATCATGAGTCCGCCGAAGTGTAAACGAAGGCGGACGAATAATCCCCAGGCCCGGTTCCCAGTTTTGATTCTTCATTTAAACGGAGTAAATGATGTAAATCGTTAATATTCCACGCCAGGCATGGCGTGGCTACTGTTGCACCCTCCGACCGTGTATGCCGCAGTCTCGAGTAATCGTGACGAAGGCATAAGCTATGCGTAGGAGGGCCTATCCCGAAAAACAGCAATCCGCCAGCGGATTGCGTAATTTTTCGAGGATTCTCGAATTTATAGCCAAAGCGCAGTAGGCAGTAGGCATGCCTATTGCCTGCTCGAGACTGCCTACTGCTTACTGTTTCCCAATTACCGGTTGATCACCAATTTTCGGGTAAGGACATAGTTTCGATCCGTTCTCAGCATGACCAGGTATATCCCGTTTTCGAGCTCCCCGCAATCATACGTTACCGAAATCCTGCCGGGACCACTGTAAATATGATCGATCCTCTGACCCACCAGATTGTATAATTCGATACTCATGAACGGGCTCCGTATATCTGTTCTGATATGTATCTGCCCGGATGCCGGATTGGGATAAACCATAAAGGTGCCTGCCTTATCCAGATTGGATCCGGCAGATTCAATAATCGATTCAAGCACCTCAAAATTAAAACGGATGCTTTTCCGGTTTCCATATATATCGGTCGCGGTGACGAAAAGCTCACTGACGCCGATCCCCTTGAGCTCCAGTTTAAGCGAATCGGATTTTTTCACATCCGGCTCAACTACGGAGGTGTCGCTTGAAATAGCACTGAATTTCAAATCAGGAGCAAAGGGATAGGAAAAGATGGAGTCCAGGTCAAGATATACCTTCTCCTCCTCGAAGTATGCGCTCCTGTCACCGATTGTTTTCAGAATGGTAATCTCGGGATAACCGGGCGGTTTCGGAACGTCGGAAAGCTGCTGATCCATCCAGGCCCACCTCTGGGTCAGGAAGTTCTTTAAATATCCTACTTCCCTGCGGTAGGTGTCCCTGTCCTGGTAACCGATGGTTTCCCTCCAGATGTATTTCCCAAGCACCGGCCACTTTTCGAACTCCCGGGCCTCCGCCTCCGAAAGCAGGTCTGCAATGGAATCGACATAGGCCAGCAGGGTTTCCGTCCTGAAGGGTCCGGCCCGCAACTCCTTCCACCGCAGGCTCACCGAATAACGGAAGAAGGGTTCGTTAAACAATAAAGGCCAGTAAAAAGGATTGCCGCCTTTGCCCGGGTGTTCATACAACCAGAGATCGATGATCCCGTCATCAGGAAAGGATGAGTTGCCTGCTGACTGGTCGAAATCCCAAACCGGACCGGCATTTATAGGCCCGTTTTTATCCTTATGATAATAACCACTCCAGCCATACGCATCGCTGTTCCGCATTGCTTCCTGCACAATCGCTTCATAAATAAAAGATGCCACATCAATATGAGCCACATAACCGGTATCCGGATTGGCATATATATCATATTCCACTCTCATTTTATTTCTGAAAGCATCGTCAACCGATTTAATATAGGCCAGCTGAAGTGGATGGATATCCTTGATCTTCGGGTAGGCTATGGTGCGTCTTTCTCCAAAGTGTTCCTCAAATCCGGTAATTTCCCATATATAACCACCGGTAATATCCTCCCCTGAAATCTCGGTTGAATCCAGGGTGGCTATATCCACCCGGTTTTTGTCCCGCTTAAGTTTCTCCATAAGGATATAGATTCCCTGGTACTCGCCGTTAAGAATCAACTCAACATGCCGCGTATTGCTGGCCCACCTGCCGGTCTGTCTCGACATATGACCTGAAAGGGGATTTCTGATGAAGGTGTGATCAATGTAGGAAGCCCTCAAAACCCAGTCGTTTTCCTCCGGCATTCCCAGGAGGGAAACATCCAGATTTTCTCCCAGGTCATCCCTTGTCTCGAAATTATAGGGTTTTTTAGGGAAATCTGAGGTTGAGTGTCCCCTGAGCTCAATGCCTATTGAACCATTGTATTCATTATACGGGTCATTCTGATGGTTTCTCTCTCCGGGTCCGTTATAGATAATTCCCATATGGGCATTAATTTTCGGTTCATCGGTAATGCTCCCCCCACCCTCAGTCTCAATGACCATTATTGGCAGATTGCTTTCAAATTCGGGATCCGGTTCAACGAACCACTGAGGTACTTCAGAATATAAAATACCGGCTCCATCCCTTCTGATATGGAGAAACGGGGCAAGCGAAAAATCTGTTGAGGTCGGTTCCATATTGATACCCTGGATGGCAAGCGTATTGTCGCCCTCTTTAATAACGGAACGGGGAATTCCTACCCGTTCGGGCTGACCGCCCGTAAACATTACAGCCTCGTGCCAGCCGGTCGGAGTGTAATTGTAGGCCGGGTAGTCTGTTTCGATATTATATGATCTCGCAATAACCTGTCCGTTCAGATAGGCCACGTAGGCATCATCATAATCGATATCCAGGATCACACTGTCTATTTCAGCGGTATTGAAAATTTGAAAAACGGTCCGGATATAAAGCGAATATGTTATATTCAGGATGGTTGTATCATCATTATCACCAAAACCAAAACTTCCCCTGGCCTGGATCCATTCGGTATCGTTAAAGTCTTCGGTATACCATCCGGCAGGAGGCTCCGTGTCCCCAATAAAATAGGCCCAGATATCGTTGGCCATGACGACCGTTTCCCAATGTGCCTGAGCATTCAGGAAGGTGCCGGCAAAAATTGCCAGAAGTGCTAATGCATATTTCAGAATACCGTTATTAATCATCATAATATTTATGGGAAAAGCCTTAAAATTAGTAATTATTCATGAAAATCTATCCCATTTAGGTCCGGGGATGCTATAAGACCGTGCAGGAATAAAAAAACCATGATCACATCATACCATGCAAGGCAATACGCAGGCAGGTTGTCTCTTACATTGCTTGGTGTTCGGTGCGCCGGATGATCTCATTTTGCAGTTCGGGGCCAAGATCGTTGAAATAATCGCTGTAACCGGCTACGCGAACAATCAGGTCCTGGTACTTTTCCGGGTGCTTCTGGGCATCACGGAGTGTTTTTGCAGAAACCACATTGAACTGGATATGGTGGCCGTCCATTCTGAAATAACTGCGGATCAACTGGGTTATCTTGCGGATACTCCGTTCATCGTTGAAGAAATCGGGTGTAAATTTCTGGTTGAGCAGGGTGCCCCCTGTTTTCAGGTGATCGATCTTGCCGGCTGAATTCAGCACCGCAGTCGGCCCGTTTTTATCCATCCCCTGGAATGGAGAGATGCCTTCTGAAAGCGGTTCCCCCGCAAGGCGTCCGTCGGCAGTGGCCCCCACCACCTTCCCGAAATAAACGTGACTGGTCGTCGGAAGCATATTGATCCTGTAAGTTGCCCCCCTCGGACTCCGTCGGCCGTTTACAGACTTGTAAAACGCGTCAAACACCCACCGCGCATGGTCATCAGCATAATCATCATCATTGCCGTATTTTGGTGTTTCGTAGAGCAGGGCAGCACGGAAGGCATCATGACCGTCAAAATTTTCATCCAGTACCTTAAGGAAGCTTCCGATGGAGATGGTCTTTTTGTCGAAAACATGATACTGTATCGCAGTAAAGATATCGGTAATTGATCCGAGCCCTACTCCCTGGATATAACTGGTATTGTATCTCGCACCTCCTGCATTGTAATCCTTTCCGTTGGCAATACAGTCATCAATCAGCAGAGAAAGGAACGGGACCGGCATATGCCTGCTGAAAATCCTTTCGATGATGTTATTTCCGGTGATTTTGATATCAATAAAATATGCAAGCTGCTTGAGGAAGGCATTCCTTAAATCTTCAAAGGATTCAAAGGTCTCCGGGTTACCGGTTCTGATACCAATCTGTTTGCCTGTTCTCGGGTCCAGACCATCATGCAGGGTTATTTCAAGCACCTTTACCAGGTTAAAATACCCGGTAAGGATATAAGCTTCTGTACCGAAGGCTCCGCTTTCCACACAACCCGAGGCTCCCCCGTTCCTTGCATCCTCTACACTCTTGCCCTGACCTATCAGTTCCTGCACAATGGCATCGGTGTTAAAAATGGATGGCTGACCAAATCCGGTTTTAACAATCTGCACCGTCCTGTCAACAAATTGATCAGGGTTCTTTTTGCTTACCTGTATCATTGATGAGGGCTGTACCAGCCTCATTTCCTCAACCACGTCCAGCAATAAAAAGGTGAGTTCGTTTACCGCATCGGAACCATCCTCCTTCACACCGCCCAGGTTGATAAGGCAGAAATCGGTGTAAGTATTGCTTTCCTCGGCGGTAACTCCAACTTTAGGAGGAGAGGGATGGTCATTGAATTTGACCCAGAATGCCTGGATCAGCTCTTTTGCACTTTCCACGGAATGCAATCCCTTCTCCAGATCGCTCTTATAAAACGGGTAAAGGTGTTGGTCGAGCCTGCCGGGATTGAATGAATCCCATGGATTCAGTTCGGTTATGACCCCAAGGTGCACAAACCAGTAATACTGGAGCGCCTCGTGCATGGTACGCGGTGCATTGGCCGGCACATGACGGCAGATTCCCGCCATGTGCTCCAGTTCCTTCTTCCTGTCAGGGTCCTTTTCATCAGCAGCAAGCTGCTCAAGCGCCTCAGCGTGACGTGCGGCATATCGGATCAGTGCAACAGCTGCAATTTTCATAGCCTTCAGTTCCTCACCTTTGTCATAGGCATCCATATCATTCATGAAATCAAGGGCATTCATACCCCGATCGATGTCATTAATAATATCAAGCATACCTTTGCTGTAAATCTTTTTCCCGAGCACGGTATGTCCGGGGGCACGCTGTTCCTGGAACTCAGTAAAAACACCTGCCTCATATGCATCCAGCCACTCTTTTTTTATATTGCTGAAAATCCGGTCCCGGTTTGTCCGGCCGCTCCAATAGGGAATAATTACCTCCTTATAGGCTTTCCGCGTCTCTTCATCAACCTTAAAGGAGACTTTTTTACGACTATTCAGAATATCCAGGTCCTTCAATGAATGCAGGTTGATCTCCGGGTAGGTCGGCGTGGCTTTGGGAGCCGGTCCACGTTCCCCGACAATTAATTCGTAATCGTTGATGCAGATTTTCTTATGTTCCAGGATATACTCAAACGCTTTTGCCCGCTCTACCGGTTTAGAGTACTGGTTGGCAGACAATTCTTTATAAAACCGGGTAACAAGCAGTCCACGCTCGGCAGATATGCGGTTCTCTGCCTGCAGGGTGGCTTTTCTTAAATTTTGTATGCGTTCTGTCATATCTGAAATTTTTTGTAAATCTATTAACCACCGATGAGGATTTCCAGACCGGTACTTTCGAACCGCTGTTTAAGGTTTTGCATCATCCGGGCACCGGGTTCACCGGTGTCTGGAAGTTTGTATTTTATCCCCAATTTCAAATATTTATTTTCAGCGATCCGGTGATAGGGCAGCAGATGTACCTCGTTCAAATTTTCTCTTCTCTGAAAGATAAAGGCCGCCATCTTCTCTATTTCATCATCGCTCGTATTAACACCCGGTACAACAGGTATACGGAAAATGACCTGTGCTTTGTTTTCCAGCAGAAAATCGGCATTTGACAGGATCAGGGCATTGTCTTTTCCCGTGTACTTCCTGTGCAATTCAGGATCCATATTTTTGATGTCATAAAGAAACAGTTCCGTCAGGGGGAGAATGCGTTCAAGAATCTCCCTCTTTGCAAATCCGCAGGTGTCGATAGTCGTGTGCAGACCATGCTTTTTACTCAGTGCCAGGAGCTCTTCAAGAGCCCCGGGCTGCATCAGGGGCTCTCCCCCTGAGAAGGTCACACCGCCACCCGATTCCTGGTAAAAATGTTGATCCCTCAGGATGATTTTCATTAACTCACCGATATCAACTTTTTCTCCATAGGTCTTTTTTGCATCGATTTTCCTTCCGTTCACTTTGCGTTCAATATCAACTGCAACCGGTTCAGGGGACTGGCTCTCCGGGTTATGACACCACCAGCACCTGAGCGGGCACCCCTTCATGAACACGGTAGTCCGTATCCCTGGACCGTCGTGCACCGCAAAACGTTTAATATCAAAGATAATTACGTGCGACATGATTGAACTTCTAAAGTATGTGAAGGATATTTAAGCTGGATAATGGTTTTAAATAGGGATTAGCGATTCGCCTATTCTCTTAATCGCTAAACCATCCAGCATTCGTAGAGTCCCCTGCCGGGATTGTGATATAAGTTTGTATGGACGGTCACCGGTTTCATCACACATGCAAATTAACAAATAATTCCGGGGATCAGAGTCGCATCAGAAGGTTTTTTTAACGCGGAATTAATCACCACACTCTGCAGAGGTCAGTTTGTCCACCCGGATCCTGGCTTCCTCCATACTTTTATTCTTAAGGCTCTTGAAAAAGATCCTGTATCGCTTGTAGACCTGTCCTCCCATATATTCCATCTCGGCCCTCACTTTTATATTGCTTTCCATCTCCAGGTGGCTGTCGATATATTTCATCCCTCCCTTATGTGCCGAATTCAACATGGCCGTACCGAGCACCGCATCCAGTCCTCTGTTCTGGTAATCGGGATGGATTGCACCAAGAAGGAGGTTAAGCTGGCGTGTGCGCCTGCTGGAAAGGAAGATATGAAACAGTCCAAAGGGAAAGAGGTATCCTTTTGAACGTCTGATCCCTTCACTGATATCGGGCATACCGATTATAAAAGCAACCAGTTCATTTAATTCATTCTGAATAACCTTGATATATCTCGGATCCATTATCAGGAGGTAGCGGTTGGCAAAATCATCCATCTCCTCGAGCGTAAAAGGCATAAAGCCATATATTTCCTTAAAGGTTTTGTTGATCAGTGTAAATATGGGCCTGATCAGCGGCTTTAAATCCTTTCTGCGGGTGAACTCCACCAGGTGCAGTTCGTTGTTACGCATGGCCCGGTCGGATATGCGCTGGTAAATCTCAGGGATTTTCTCCGGGATATCAACCTTATAAACCACCAAATCAATCTCCTTCTTATAGCCCAGTGCATCAAGGTGCCTGATGATGTACTCGAAATTGCAGTGAGAAGCTATGACAATCGGCTGGCTGAAACCTTCCACCAGGAATCCCTGGGGATCCTTATCCGAAAAGGCCAGCGGACCCACAAGCTTGTCCATCCCTTTAATCCTGGCCCAGTCTTCAACATGTTCAAGGAGTATCCGGATAACCTCCTGGTCATCCCATGCTTCGAGAAAATTAAAACGGGCATTGTTCTCCCGGTGGTTCTCATTATATCGATAATTGATGATCCCCATGATCCTTCCAACCACCTTTCGGTCCCGATAGGCGAGCAGCAAAATGGTATCGCAATACTGAAAAGCTTTGTTCCTGTTGGCATCAAAAAATTCCCATTCGTCGGAATATAACGGAGGCACCCAGTTTTTATGATCCCTGTGAACACGTGCGGGAAGATGGATGAACTGCTTCATCTCCCGTTTAGTACATACAGGTTTTACAGTAATACCCATGAACGGTTCAGTTAGTTAGCAATTTTACTCCGGAAAAATAGGGTATTTTACTCAAAGAAGCAATAGAAACCGAAGAAGCGGCCGGAATATTAAAAGCGTCCGGCAAGGTTATTAAGTGCATCCCCGGTTACCCGGTTGATGGTCCAATCGTCGAGCAGTATTGAACCCATGGATTTGTAAAATTCGATGGAGGGTTCATTCCAGTCAAGCACCGCCCATTCCATCCGGCCGCAATCCCTCTCAACGGCCAGCCGGGCAAGATAAGCCAGCATCGTCTTCCCGAATCCTTTACCACGGTACTCTTCCAGTACAAACAGGTCCTCAAGGTAAATGCCGGGTTTGGCCAGGAAGGTGGAGAAGTTATGAAAGAACAGGGCAAACCCGACCGGGGTATCGCGGTAATATCCGATAATCACTTCGGCCATGCGCTTCTCACCGAAGAGATAACGTTCAAGCTTCTCTTCCGTTGCGGTCACTTCGTGGTTCAAACGCTCGTAAACAGCAAGCTGCCTGATAAAATAGAGTATCAGACCGGTGTCGCTTTTTTCAGCGGGCTTTATGAAAAAATCCCTTACAGATGTGGAAATCATGATAAATGAATTATCATAGGTTGAAATAATTTTGGTTTGTGCCGCCACTGATTCTGCTCTTCTCCGGGGATAATGATGAATCCTGCCATTATCTCCGCATGAAGACTTCCCGGCAGTCTGGAAGCCGATGCCCCTGTCTCCCTGCTGTAAAAAGCTGCAGCGCAAATCCGGTCTTATTGCTGAAGAGCCCTGTTTCAGCAGGCGAGCACTTCTACCACAAATGATGAACGCTGTCCCTGATCATGCTGTCGTAAATCCTTTTAACCCCGTCCATCTGTTCCGGGCTAAAGTCTTCCAGTTCCTGGGCGCTTAAATTCGATTCCAGCTGACGGGGATTGGAAGCGCCCGGTATGACACAGCTGACCTCATCAAACATCAGGATCCATTTCAGGGCAACCGGTGCAAGATTTTCATAATCCGGGAACAGCTCCTTCAGTTTCTCTACAGCTGAAAGGCCCTGCTGATAATCAACACCCGAAAATGTCTCCCCTTTGTCAAAAGCCAGTCCGCGGCGGTTGAAAAAGCGGTGATCAAATCTCGCAAACTGTGTATTGGGCGCAAACTTACCCGTCAGTAATCCGCTGGCCAGGGGAACCCTGACAATAATCCCTGTCTCTTTATCTCTGGCTAACCTGAAGAACTTTTCTGCCGGTTTGTGCCTGAACATGTTAAAGATGATCTGAACCGTGGTTACATTGGGATACTCAATCGCTCTGAGGGCCTCATCCACTTTCTCAACACTCACTCCCATATTCAGGATCTTCCCCTCTTCCTTCAACCTGTCAAATAATTCAAATATTTCGGGTCTTTCATACACTTCCGTGGGAGGACAATGGAGCTGGATCAGATCCAGTTTTTCAAGCCGGAGCCTTTTCAGACTATCTTCAACAAAGCCGCGCAATGCTTCAGGCGTATAGGAAGCGTTCACATGAGGTGTCAACTTCCTGCCGCACTTTGTAGCCACATATACCTGTTCACTGCGGCTTTGAAGTACCCTTCCGATCGCCTCCTCGCTCTTGCCCTCTCCGTATACGTCGGCTGTATCGATAAAATTGATTCCTGCATCGATAGCTTTGTTCAGAATCGAATCAGCCGTTTCGTCGCTGAAAGGTTCTCCCCACCTTCCTCCGACCTGCCAGGTTCCCAGGCTCACCTCAGAAATTTTAAAGCCTGTTTTTCCAAGTATTCTGTAGTTCATTGCCCTGATCATATTTGGTTAGTAAAGTAAATCCTATCGCAGGCTGTTAAAGTGCTTTGTCTGGATGATGACCACACCATTGGCTCCCCGCGCACCATAGAGGGCTGCTCCCCCATCCTTCATCACATCGATGGTGCTCACCTCGCATGGCATGAGATGGGAGATGTCATCCAGGATCACATTATCGACCACGTACAAAGCCTCGGAGGAAAGATTGATGGAGTTCACGCCCCTGATGTATATTCCTTTTTTACCGCCAACATACTCAACGGTAATCCCGGCGAACCTCCCCGTAAAGAGGTCAAAAATATCCGAATAATTACAGAAATCGTTATTCTCCTGCTCGAGGTGGGACATGGCGAATGTTAAATCATCTTCGTGGATATAATTATAGCCGGTAGCCAGTTCCCTGTTCTGGGGATTATTTATAAATATCAGGTTTCTTCTCCCGAGATCGAGATCGGCTTTCCCGACCCTGATGGTGAGGGGACTGAACACTTCGGACTCAATTGCAACCACATCTTTTGTCCTGCAAAGAATCTGGTATTGTCCGAGTGAATCGGTGAGTGCTGAAGCTTTTGCCTTTTTGGAGATCACCTTCAGATTTTTTACAGGATACCTGTTAAAAGCTGTGAACTCACCGGTTACCACCTTGGTCTGGGCCGAAAGAGCCTGGCTGATAATCAATAAAACCGAAATAAACAGAATTCTTATCATGACCGGTTAAGTTTATGCCTGCAAAGTTAACATATTTAAAAAAATCACCCGTGCTATTTGACCATTTCAACAATCCGGCGAATGTGTTCGGGCGTTGTCCCGCAGCATCCTCCGACGATATCAGCCCCCGCTTTTACCAGGTCCCTCATCTGTGGAGCCATTTCCTCCGGGGTTTCCGGGAACACGGTGATGCCGTCAATTAGAACCGGCAGTCCGGCATTGGCATGAACCAGGACCGGGATATTTGTATAGACGGATCGGATCTCTTTCACAATCTCGATCATCCCGGCCGTTCCGTTGCCGCAATTTGCCCCGACGATATCTGCACCCTCAGCAATAAGCATCTCAACCGCCTCTACCGGAGATATCCCCATCATCGTCCGGTACTCCTTCGCCGGAGTGAGGGTAAAGGTGAACGTGCAGATGACCTCCAGTTTTGCAACCTGTTTTGCGGCCCTGACAGCAACCCGGGCCTCTTCCAGGTCCGACATCGTTTCAATCAATATCGCATCGGCACCCCCGTCGCATAATCCCCTTATCTGTTCGGTAAATCCATTGAAAAGTTCCTCCTCCGTAACCTCGCCCATCATCAGCATCTTCCCTGTTGGGCCTACCGAACCGAGCACCAGTACGGAATCTCCTGCAGCCCTCCTGGAAATTTCGGAAGCAGCCCGGTTTATTTCATAAACCCGGCCATCAAGACCGTAAGGCATCAGTTTAAACGGGTTCCCCCCGAAACTGTTGGTGAGGATCAGGTCCGCCCCTGCCTCAACATAACTTAAGGCGATTTCATAGATGGCCCCCGGACGTTCCAGGTTCCACGACTCGGGACAGGCATCCGGCTGAAGGCCTTTTTGATGAATAAAGGTTCCCCAGGCGCCATCGGAGACCAGGATATTCCTTGCATTCAGAAGATCAATGATTTTGCCCATCTATTAAAGCTGTTTCGTTGTGTCCAGGTAAATTGCCGCCTGCTGGGGGTCCAGTGTAAAATAATCCGCTCCGATTTTTTTACAGAACGCTTCGGTAAGCGGGGCTCCTCCCACCAGGATTTTCACCCCGGTGAACCGGGCACGGATATCTTTCACAATCTGTTCCATATTGACCATTGTGGTTGTCAGAAGGGCCGATAAACCCACAGAAGCACCCGGATTTTCCTCCAGGGCCCTGATGAACCGATCGGAAGATACATCGGTGCCCAGGTCCACAACCTCCCAGCCTGAACCCCCGACTATCGCTTTAACAAGGTTTTTCCCAATATCATGCAGGTCTCCTTTCACGGTTCCGATAATAAATATACCCTTCGATTCGATTTCACCGGAATCAAAATAGGGTTTCAGATGAACAATGGCCTGGTTCATGGCCCGTGCAGAAAGGAGCAGATGGGGAACAAAGGCCGTTCCCCGGCTGTACTGGTCACCAATCCGTTTCATGCCCGGAATCAGGGCCCTGTTGAGGATATCTTCCGGGCTGGTCCCGGCATTCAGAAGCTGGACGGTTAGTTCTGAAGCGCCCTCCATGTCCTTCATTTCAGGGGGAATGGGCGTTGCCCTATCCGCTTTTCCTTTTTCCACGCAGGTTGTTAACCGGTTTAATAGCTCTTCTTGATTCATACGTTTAAATATATGATGGTTTTGATATTTTTGTCCTGAGTTAAGCGGGACCCGGTATTTTCAACGAAAAATTAAATGTAGCATTAATCTTCGAAATAATCATCCACATTTAGTCCATACTTCAGATAATTAAACAAAATCTGTTTTGCCGTGACCGATGATTTTTTTCCCTCTTTGATGGCTGAAGCAAGATCCAGTGAGGAAAGGATAATCTGGCCCTCCCCGACCTGGATAATTCCCACAGCAGTATAGAGCTCCTGCTGATGATCGGCAAAGCTGCCTGCCACGCACTCCTCCCCGTATAAGCGCATTCCGAACCGATTACGGTTCAGATACCCGGCAAGGCACTGGTACTCCCAGTTAAAAGCGGTATTAACTGGCAGACCCTCAAACAACTGATGTTCCCTGACAAAATAGTTCCCGCCGAACCAATAGCGTTCCAGGGTTTTTTTCCCGCGATAATCAACGACTTCACGCTGTGCAAGGTATTCTGCCCACACATCGGCATTCCTGGTGATAACCAATGTATTCCCCTGTGTGATCCAATCGATTAACGGGTCATTCATTCTGCTCAATCCGGTGATCAGTGAAGGCTGAAGGGTTCCCCCCACGACCAGGACCTTCTCCTTCGGGTAGCTGAATGTGCCGTAAGGCACCAGGTGCTCTATCCCCGACATCCGCAGGACCTGTTCCATCTCACCGGAGGTATCCAGCACCGCCACGGGAACTTTGAATTCATCTGCCCTGTAATCGATAACAAAGGCCGTGTCTGAACCCTCTGCCAGCAACCGGTCACCATCATACAATTGTGCTTTTACCGTAAAATATCCGGCATTGTCTGGCTTAAGGGATTCCCCTTCATGAAGAAGCTCTCCATAACGATTGCCACCTGTGACCATTATATTGTAACCACTCTCACCCAGTGTGCCGTACTCATCCTGGGTAAGTATTCTGAGGAACAGGTTCCCCTGCAGATTCATTTCATTCACAAGGTAGAAATCGGAAAGGATGGAATCCCCCAGTGCAATGACCTTGTTCCGCAGTTTAACCGCAACAAAAACCGGTTGATTGTAGTATGCGATAATCCCGGGATCGGCTTTCAGATTCCGGAAGGCATCCACAATGCCGGAATGGTTTTCTATTTTTGTCGCTTCCCATCCGTTCACCACATATCCGTCGCCGGTATTACCGATCCGGAAATTCTCCACAATCCGGCCCTGGTAATAATAGGCCACTCCGGCCAGGGAGGAGGTGAGGGCATCCACAGTAGGGAACGCTTCCCTGAAACCCTTTTCATCAAGAAATGCCTCATATGCCCTGTACTGTCCCAGGTACTGGTCTCCGTCCCAGCCGGGCTGGCCCGTTTGCTCAATCTCCGCTTTAATCAGCGCAAGGCGGGGCGGTGTACCGATGGCCCCCTCTTCGCCAAGGAACACAATCTCTTCGGGCACATCGTAATGACGATAAATATTCTGTGGACCCCCATAAAACTCATCCATGTAGACCCCCGGCCCTCCTGCATGATGTTCGTCCCAGTATCCAAAATAATAAAGGGAATCGTCGTTGGGTAACATATGCAGTTTTACTGCCGCCGGTCCGCGGGGGCAGCGACCGCCGTGAAAACCGGAACCAAAATAGGTGGAGGTGAAGGTAATCATCCGGGTATTATCCATTTCATGGGCCATCTGCATGTCAATGATCTCATCAGGGAGCGGATCCCTGTTGGCCTCGTTGACCATGCTGTAAATAACCAGGGAAGGATGGTTGCGGTCCCGCTTTACCATCCTGAGCAATTTCTCCCTTTTATACAGCTTATTGAACTCACTCTCCCCCGGCGAATAGCCCCCCGGTTCCTCATAATAGAACAATCCCTGTTTGTCCGCCTCATCGAGCACCACGGTCTGACCGATCCCACGGTGAAAGTTCAGCATATTCAGTCCAAGTGATTTTGCAGCGGATACCTGCTTCCGGGCCATCTCCGGAGTCGGGTAGATCCCGTTCACCGGCCAGTGCCCCCAGGAAATAGCGCTCCGGAACACCACACGCTGATCATTTAAAAAGAATTGTTTGTCGCCCTCCGAATCCCTCACTTCGAACCAGCGGAATCCGAAGTCGTCCTTCAGCACGGAATGGGACCCATCCGCGCCGTTCCATTCGACAACCATTTCATACAGGTCGGGCGATCCGGGTGACCATAAACGGGCATCGGGAAGCGAAAGGGTGGTGTAAACCGTTTCGTCCCTCATGAAGAGCTCCTGGTGATCTCCCCCCGACATCAGAACTTTTCCGCTTTTTTTATCCAGGATCCTGTAACTGATCTCTCCGGGAACCCTCTTTTCGTGTAAATTAGACAGCGACACCTCGAGATCGATGCTGGTAAGATCCGGCCGGTTCTTGATGAAGAGATCGGAAACATACACACTATCGGTCGATTGCAGGATGACCGAACCCGTTATTCCCCCGAAGCCATGACTTGGGGCAACTCCAGTGTTTCCCCACTGATACAGTTCCCAGTCGCGCCACGCAAAGTTCCCGTTCGGATCAGTTATCCTCACGTCCAGGTTATTCTCACCGGAACGGCTAACGTGTTCAGTCAGATCAACCTCGAACGGCGTACCATTAATAATATCATAACCAACCAGCTTCCCATTCAGGTAAACCTCGGCCCTTAAACGGACGCTTTCGAATTTCAGCACAATGCGCTTCCCATGCCACTCTACGGGAACCCGGAACCGGGTCGTGAACCATGATACCCCGCAATAGTTGCCGGAGATCCCAAACGGGTGCCCGTTCTCCCCCCAGAAATGTTCCTCGACGGTGCATGGAACCCGTACCGTTTTCCCGGCTCCCCGGTGGAGGGCCTCCCATCCGATGGTCGGCTTATTCACAGGAAGGGTGGAAACATCCACGGGCGGCAGGCAGAGAGAATCATTCACCCACTCCGCATCCCTGTCCAGCCATAAATTCCATTCATTCTGAGAAAGGTCCAGCTTATCAGATTCAATCCTGTGTGAACAGGAGATGAACAGCAGGATGGATACAAACAAGGTTAATTTTTTCATAATATGATCATCAATTGATTCATAATTTTCCCAGGTGGATTGAAACAGGCTTTTCCCTGTCGCAGGTTATTATTTTGTCCCTGTATTCCAGTTCAACTACCTGGATGGAGCTCCGGCGCTTTTCGTACCAGTTGCTGTCGGGAATGGAATCCACCCTTCCGGGATGGGTAAAATAAAAGAGCCAGGCTCTCTCCCCTGCAACCACCACATCGGGATGTCCTCCCTTCACCCCGTCATCCGGTCCCGTGCCCGGCTGTTCCAGCAGGTTCCCCGGCAGCCGTTCCCAGTGATTCAGGTCATCCGACCGGTACACCGCCAGTCCGCGCCATACATCTGTGATCATCCAGTAATACCCCTTCCATTCAAAAACCTTGGGACCTTCACCCGACTGATCGCCGACGGAAATGCCTTTGTCGGTCCAGTGATATAGGTCCGGACTGTCGGCATAATAAATCGATTTCCTGTCCTTTTCATTATTGTACCACATGCGCCACGATCCGTCGGGCCTCTGCAATACACAGGCATCAATCACTTTGTTGCTGGCCAGGCTGAGCGTCGACGCGTACTCCCAGTCCATCAGGTTCCGGCTCGTAAGGTGAACAATACTCCTCGGATGGTTCCAGTCGCTGAAGGTACCCGGAACATAGGTCAGGAACATATGGTATGTACCCTCATGCTCAATAATCTCGGGAGCCCAGAAGGTATAACCGGGATCGGGCCGGTACCGGATATTGCAGGTATCGTAGTAGTTCCATTCAGAACCATTTGCCGATTCGGCAATGCCAATTCTCGTTCCGTGCACCCACGATACCCCTTCAAATTCCGCAACATTGGCCCGCCTGTTGGTATAAAACATGAACCAGACGCCTTTCTGCGCGTTCCATATAACAGATGGGTCCGCTGCCCCGTCATGCACCGGGTCCCTGTAAAGGGGTTTGGGCGCAACCTGGTTTTTTCTGTCCTGACATGCCATCATGATTGAAAAAATCATGATTGTCAGAAGGGCCGATGAAACATTCCTGTATTTAAAGAAGATCATTTTTTAATAATTGAACCGTAGCAGAGACGCCATGCATGGCGTCTCTACATCCCCACATCACCCATGGTGTCACCACACCATGCAGTGCGTCTCTTCAACCATAATATTAATTAAATTATATAAATTTAACCATCAAATCCTAATTTTAATAGATATGAAATCCCTGGTTATTGAATTTTTTTCCCTGATTGGCATGCTGTTTTATTCCTGCAGTGGGGATGACGTTCCGGTGATGGAAACCGGTTCGGCAAAACCGATGCCTGGTGAGTGGATCGATGCGGATACGGATCACCGTGTTAAAAGATTGTCGGATACCGGAAGCATCAGCAGGAGTTTCTATTTTCATAACAATCCGTTTATTCCCCAGATGGATAATGAAGGAGATCTCATGGTTTATTACGGAAATTATCCGGAGAATCCCGATGACAGGTTAAGAAGGTCCTTTGTGGGCAGGCAGCTTTTTACAGTGAACCTGAAAACCCTTGAACAAAAGCAGATCACCGACCATCCCGGTGAAATATCAGGGGAGATCGTTGGGATGAAGAGCCGGAAGGTTTTTTATCAGACTGGGGATTCGGTGTTTTTCGCCCATATCGATTCACGCGCCACGGAACTCATTTATGTGTTTCCCGACAGCATCAGGGGAACGGTGACTACCCTCAATGCCGATGAAACATTGCTCGGCGGGGTGGCCAACGGACCGGAAAAGACGGAAATTCTGAACCGGTTTCCCAGGAAGGGAGATTTCTTCGCCCGTATTTATGAGGCAAAAATTCCCCATTCCCTGATTACAATTGATCTCCGCACCGGTACACTGAAAAAGATTTTTTCCGATACAGCCTGGCTGAACCATGTGCAGTTCTCCCCCGCCGATCCGAACCTCCTCATGTTCTGCCATGAGGGTCCCTGGCACCTGCTCGACCGGATATGGACCATCGATTTACGGACCGGGGAAGCCAGGATGATGCATGAGCGAACCATGCCGATGGAAATTGCCGGACACGAATTTTTCAGCCGTGACGGACAAACCATCTGGTTTGACCTCCAGTTGCCGAAAGGGGAAACGTTTTACCTTGCGGGACTTGAACTCTCCACCGGTAAAGAAAAACACTATGCCATGACACGGGACGAATGGTCGATTCACTTTAACATCAGTCCGGACCAATCCCTTTTTGCAGGCGACGGCGGGGACCCTGAACAGGTCGCCCGGGCACGGGATGGCAGATGGATCTACCTGTTCACCCCGCAGGGGGACAGCCTCCGTTCCAAAAGGCTTGTCAACATGAAACATCATGATTATGACCTTGAACCCAATGTCCACTTCTCCCCCGACGGCAAATGGATCATATTCAGGGCGAACTTCGAGGGAGCCTCGCAGATCTATGCCGTGGAGATACAGTAAGGTTCAGGGTTCAGAGTCCAGGGTTCCTAAAACACCGTTGTGATCACAACCCCCCCGTGAGGCGCCATCTGCAGGATCATCTCTTCATCCGGGTGAAGCACAACATTCCAGTTATTGAAGGATCGACTGTTTTCCCCGTCTGTAATAAGTTCTGCCTGTGCTTCAGAGACAAGAAACCCAGGCCTGAACCGGACTTCCCTTGCGTTCTTTTCCCCGTTAATCCCGGCGATGTACCAGTTCTCCCCGGATCTTCTGGCCAGGACGACAAAACTGCCGGGTATTCCGTCGACGAATTTCGTTTCATCCCAGGTCGACGGCACATTTTTCATGAACTCCTTCACATAAGCAGGGACCCTGTCCATCCCGACAGGGATCTCAGCGATATGCTGGACGCCCGACCAGAACATGACCGACAGTGCCAACTCAAACGCATTCGTGGTTCTCCTTTGCAATCCGGGCACTTCCGAAAAACAGACCGGCGTAAAATCCATCGGATCGAATACATTCCTGGTGAACGGAAGCATACAGCAATGGGACGGTTGTTTATCGGCATTCCCCTGTTCAAACGTCACAAACTCAAAACCTTTAACCGATTCCATGGTCACCAGGTTCGGATAGGTACGATGCCATCCCCGGGGAAGGGTGCATCCGTGACAGTTCACCATCAGTCCGAATCCGGCGGCATCGGTAAAAATATCCTGGTAATAGGCCATCATGGAACGCCCGTCACCGCCAAAAAAATCGACCTTAATCCCTTTAATGCCCATATCCCTTAATAGCCCGAACTCCCTGAAGCGATCCTCCCGTGTAAGGAGTCTGCTCTTCGGCCGGTAAGTGGTGCTGTTCCAGCTTCCGGAGGAGTTATACCAGAGAATCAATCCGACCCCGAGTCCGTCGGCATATGCGGCTAAATCCCTGATCCGGTCATAACCTATTTTGGTGTCCCAGTTTACATCGACCAGGCAGTATTCCCAGTTCATCTCTGCCGCATATTCAATAAACCGCTTCTGGACATCGCAGGTGATCGAGTCATCTTTCAACAAAACCCAGCTCCATGACGCCCTCCCGGGTTTCACGAACGATCTGTTTTCTGGAACCGGCGGCTTTGCGAGGTCTGTCCCCAGGGTCGATTCCACAATGGGTCCTATCTGATCGGAGAGGGCGATAATCCGCCAGGGCGATGACCACGCGCCGACACCTTCAGGAAGGGAACCATCGCCCGGAAAACTCTCCCGTTCATCCGGAAACACCACCCTGAAGACATTTTTATCAGGCATCTGTATAATACGGCTTCCGCAATAGCTCCTTTCTGGAGCTGTCTCGCTCAACAGGATCCATTGATTGCCGGATTTAAATAAAGCGGGGTATATCCATTGTTTCGACCCGTCGGGCAGTTCCTCCACCGGAACGCCGATTTCATAATTTTCTTCATAGGAGGGATTGGTCTGGCACCATCCCGATTTGGGTTCTGCCAGTGGCTGAATATAAGCCACTGCGCCCTGGCACAGATGAAAGGAAGTAACCTCCTTAAGGATGGTTCTGTTCTCCCCGTCACCCCCGGAAAAATGATACCGGAAGGCCACACCATCGTCAGACACCCGGAAGGTAATATCCATCCTTTTTTCATCCCCGTTTCCCAGGTAAAATGTTTTGCTGTTAGCCCTGTAATTACACTCCTTTTGCTTACCGACAAGCATCGAGTATGTTTCGGTTACCGTTTCCGCCGGGCTGACCGAGTCCAACAGGAGCCCACGGGACAGGTCGTGCTGTTTCATAACCACCCCAAGCCGGGAATCCTGCAATACCGATTCTCCCTTATAATCCACACGGTAAACAAACGAGGAGTCTTCCGAAAGTTTGAAGAAAACCTTTATCGCCCCATCAGGACTTTCAAGTTTGAGATCGCCGTAGCCCATATTACATGATGTGATAAAAACAGACAGTGTGATTATTTTGACCGGCAGGATAAATATTTTACTGATAAAGTTGATCCTTCTCATTTTTCCGGGATTATTGGTTTCAACGACCGAATTTATAAAAATTCTATGAAGAAATGCACCGATTAATATTCGCTTAATCGCCTATTTGCTTAATCGCTCATTTTTTTTACCATTCAGGTTGAAGATTCAATTCATATTGATTAAATTGAGCATCTTCTCAAATAAGAAACCCATGTCAAAGAAATTTCATATTTGGTTTGCCATTATTACAGTGGCTCTGACGGTTCTCGGATGCAGCGACAGGGAGCAGGAAACCGCAAATGTTGAATGGCCTGAAATAACGTCAGAAACCAAGCCCTGGACACGCTGGTGGTGGCACGGCAGCAGTGTTACGAAACCGGATCTCACCGCTGAGCTCGAGGCTTACAGCAAGGCCGGTATGGGGGGCACAGAGATCACCCCCACTTATGGGGCAAGGGGGCACGAAGCCTCTTACATCCGCTATTTGACGCCCGAATGGACCGACATGCTAATCCATGTTCTGAACGAGTCTCAACGGCTGGGAATGGGCGTGGATATGGCTGCCGGAACCGGCTGGAATTTTGGAGGGCCCACGGTCACCTATGAAGATGCGCCCCAGCATATGGTCTATAAAAAATATACCCTGTCGGGAGGCGAATCCCTCTCCGAACAGGTGAAATGCATCCAGCAGCCTTTTGCCAGGTTTGTCCTGAACCAGGTATACACCGTGGGCGGCAGTTATACCCTTCCGGGCGAAACCACCGCTCCTTATGGCGGTGATCCACCCGTTACACAACTGGTCCGGGCTCCCTCTGTTTCCGAAATCCGGGAACCGATCGGGTCCAATACCAACCTCCAGGAACTGGCCATCGACCAGATCAATTTTGAAAAGGAACTGCCCCTTGTCGTACTGATGGCCTATGCGGAGGACGGACAGATTTTGAACCTGACCGGCCTGGTTGACACTGCCGGGAACCTTGACTGGATCGCTCCCCGGGGAAACTGGAAACTCTACGCCCTCTTCCGGGGATGGACCGGGAAGATGGTCGAACGCGCGGCTCCCGGGGGTGAAGGATTCATGATCAATCATTTTTCCAGGGAAGCACTTCAAAATTACCTCACCAACTTCGATACCGCATTTGCTGGAAAGGATATTTCCGGTTTAAGGGCTTACTTCAGCGACTCCTATGAGGTTGACGACGCCAAATATTACTGCGACTGGTGTCCCGGATTCCTGGAGGAGTTCCGGGCCAGGAGGGGTTATGAACTCACTGATTTCCTTCCAGCCCTTTTCTGGGATGATGAGGAGGAACTGACCATCCGTATCCTTACCGACTACCGTGAAACAGTCAACGATCTCATCCGGGAAAATTTTACCGAAGAGTGGCATGAATGGGCCGCACAGCAGGGAAAGATCATACGGAACCAGTCTCACGGTTCCCCCGGAAATCTGCTCGATCTCTATGCGGCCAGCGACATACCCGAGACGGAAGGGAAAGATCTGCTCCGCATGAAATTTGCCACTTCGGCAGCAAATGTGACGGGCAAAAAACTGGTCTCTTCCGAGTCAGCAACCTTCCTGAACGAAAACTTTACCTCCACCCTGCTCGACCTCAGACAAAACCTCGACCGGTTCTTCACGGCAGGTGTGAACCATGTGTTTTACCATGGCACCGCTTTCACTCCGGTCGATGAGCCCTGGCCGGGATGGTTCTTCTACGTGGCCATTCATCTGACCCCGAGAAATCCGATCTGGCAGGACCTGCCGGCCATTAATCATTACGCATCGAGAATACAATCGTTTATGCAATCGGGTAAACCGGATAATGACATCCTTCTCTATTTCCCGGTTTATGACCGCTATGCGGAAAAGGAGGTCGGATGGGTCAGGAACGTGGATGGCGACGGCCCTTCGCAAAGAATGATTGAACGGTTTAACGTGGATAATCCGCGCTGGCAGGAATCAAATGTAAAAAAGGTTATGGAGGAACTGCAGAAAAACGGCTATGCCTTTGACCTGATTTCGGACATGCAGCTGCTGGATGCAGGCGTTTCAGGGGATGGCCCCGAGGTATACGGGAACACGTATCGCGCGGTATTGGTGCCGGAATGCACCTTCATGCCCCTGGAAACATTCAGCAAACTGCTTTCCCTTGCAGAGAAGGGAGCCACGATCCTGTTTCATAACGAACTCCCTGAATCGGTGCCCGGACTGTTTGACCTTGAGCGCAGAGAATTCGGGCTGGAACGTCTGAAGGAGAAGCTTGCTTTCTCTGAACCGGATACCGGCGTTGAAGCAGCAGACCTAAAAAAAGGATGGGTGGTGAAAGGGCCGTTCCTGCCGGATCTGCTCGCTTTTCAGGATATACGAAGGGAAACCATGGTGGAACAGGGAATGCAGTTTAACAGGAGAAAAGATGGGGAAGGGACTATCTATTTTATATTGAATGCACATTCTGCAACCGTGGAAAGCTGGATACCGGTTGCCTCATCAGGCTCTTCCGCCGTGATCTTTAACCCGATGACGGACCGGTTCGGAAAGGCCCCCCTGAAAAAGGAGGGAGGCCGGTCGCTGGTCTATCTCCACCTCGGTCCGGCAGAATCGTGTATCCTGAAAATCTATAACGTTCCTGCAGATTCGGTGGCAGACTACGGCTATTACCGCCCGGCAGGCGAACCCGTTGCACTGGACGGTCCCTGGAACATCCGTTTCATCAAGGGAGGTCCCGTTCTGCCGGCCGCACTGGTAACAAAAGAACTCCAATCATGGACTAATTTCAGTTCCGAAGGTGTACAGGAATTCTCAGGTACAGCGGGCTATACAACCGAATTTCAGACGCCCTCAGCAGAGAACATTTCCGGATACCGGCTCGACCTGGGGGAGGTGCATGAAAGTGCGCGGGTTATTCTCAACGACAGGCTCCTCGGGATCCTTACAGGCCCTGAATACGCTATATTTATTGACAGAGATGATCTTCAGGAGTCCAATCGACTGGAAATCCAGGTAACCAATCTGGCCGCGAACCGGATTGCAGAACTTGACCGGAGCGGGGCGTTCTGGAAGAAATTCTATAACAACAACCTGAGACCATTGAGGGCCGAAAACAGGGGCCCCGACGGAATGCTCACGGCAGCCCACTGGGAGGCCTTCGATTCCGGACTGATGGGCCCGGTGACGCTTATTCCGGTCAGAACATATCTTCCCGAATAAAATATCGTTATGAACCAATAAAATAAAATACATTAAAATGAACAAAAAAAGATCCCCATTCAAACTATTTTTCTTTACGATCCTGATGAGCCTGGTCCTGATTGGATGTGAGTCCATTCATCCTGTCCGGGTTCAGACCGACGCAAATGACTATCTTATCATCACACTACCCAATCCTCACGGACAGGATATCATTCTGAAATCCCCCGATGCGGATGCCGGAAGTGTCGGTTTCGAAAGCGGCGGCACCCTGCACTGGGTTAAGGGTCACCCGGTAAAAACGGGGCAGGATAAAACCGACCGGCAATTTTTATGGGTCACCGGACAGGGGGACTCACTCGTGATGTCGGTCCTCTATGATGAGAGGCATAATCCGCTGTTCAAAATGAAGGGCACACAGGCAACCCGTTATTTTGTGAACCTGGAGGCAACGGAAGATGAATACTTTACCGGAATATTTGAGCGGGTGGTCGACGGACCACAGAAAAATTCCTGGAAGGAGGGTATCCAGACCGGTCTCAACCTGCGCGGGGAGAGGGTGGAGATGAAACTGAAACCAACGGTTTCTGCCTATGCGCCGTTTTACATCTCCAGCAATAACTACTCTTTCTTTGCTAACGGAACCTGGCCGGGGGTATTTGATTTCTGCAAGGAAAATCACGGTTTTGTCGGGATATCCTTTGAAGGGCCGGTGCTCGAATTCAAAATGTCATTTGCCGGGACGCCCATGGAACTGGTTCAGGAGCATGCACTGGAAACCGGTCCCTCCTTTATCCCCCCGGATTGGGCATTCGGACCGTGGCGGTGGCGGGATGACCACTCCAACAACAGGCGGTATTTCGACGGCTCCCCCGTAAGGGCTCCCTACAACAGCGACATTGTGGAGGAACTGATGCTGATGAAGTTTTTCGATATCCCGGTAACCGCCTTCTGGATTGACCGTCCCTGGGGGCCGGGAACCAGAGGCTTCGACGATTACGAGTTCGACACGAAACGGTTCCCGGAACCGGAAAAAATGATCGCCTGGCTGAACCGGAACAACGTCGAGCTGATGATCTGGATAGCTCCCTTTGTAATGGGCAACCAGGCCGATTTTGCCAGGGAGATGGGTTACTATCTTGAAAGCAACACCTGGATGGGTGCCGACCAGGTCCTGATGGATTTCTCCAATCCGGAAGCGGTCAGCTGGTGGGGTGAGAACGGACCCGGAAAACTCGCCCGGATGGGTATCAAGGGATTCAAGCTCGACCGGGCCGACGGTGAGAAACTGGTTGATTCGCTCCATCTGACCACCTGGTCGGGAAAAAGCTACCGGGAGAATTACAACGGCTATCCTCATCTTTATGTCAAGGCTGCCTTTGAAGCCGTTCAACCGGTCCTCGATGATGATTTCATCCTCTTCCCGCGCGCACAGTATACAGGCAGTGCAAAATACGGCGGCATGTGGGCTGGAGATACCGACGGCAAACCGGAAGGACTGCGTTCTGCCATCATTGCCCTGCAGCGTTGTGCCGTGATGGGTTACCCCGTCTGGGGTTCCGATATCGGGGGATACTGGGGCCAGTTCAACAGGGAGACCTGCATGAGATGGCTCGGATTCGGATGCTTCTCCCCTATTATGGAGACCGGACCAACTCGGAACAGGGGATTCTGGAATATGGAACATGATCCGCAACAGGACGCCGAGCTGATAGCCACCTGGAGGCTTTACTCCAAAACCAGGGAAAAGCTGATGCCTTATATTCAAAACCTGGCCGTGGAGGCACATGAGACGGGAAAACCGATCGCACGCCCCCTCTTCCTGGAATACCCCGAACAACCGGAAGCCTGGAAGGATTGGCAAACCTATCTGCTGGGAGAAGATATCCTCGTTTCCATCATCTGGGAAAAGCATCAAACCAGTCACCGGCTCTATCTGCCCGCCGGGGAGAAATGGGTCGATGCCTGGAACTCCCACACGGTTCATGATGGGGGAACGTATATTGAGGTTGATGCACCTCTCCACAAGACACCGGTTTACATACGCTTCGGCTCAGACATCGACCTGGGGGACCTTCATAAACTTTACGAGGAGTCGCTCTACCTGGCCCAACAGCCCTTCAGCCTCAGCGAACTTGAAAAACTGGAAAGCTGGTAACGAACAGTATGGCCGGAAAAAAAACCTTATACGCACTGCTTGCCGCAGTACTGATCCTGACTCCCGGCTGCAATACTGACCACGACCTTATCTCTCTTGCAGGAGCGTGGCAGTTTACCATGGATTCCCTCGATACAGGGATCGATCGGTTCCGGGATCCCTCCTGGTTCCAGGACACCATCATCCTGCCCGGATCCATGAGGGAGAACGGAAAAGGGAACGATGTGACGGTTCACACCCGGTGGACGGGAAGCATTTACGACAGCTCCTGGTATTTCCTGCCTGAAATGGAACCTTACCGGCGGCCGGGGAACATTAAATTCCCATTCTGGCTCACACCGGTAAAATGTTATACCGGGCCCGCATGGTATCAGAAAGCAATAGACATTCCACATGGATGGAAGGATCAGCGGATCGTTTTATTCCTGGAAAGGGTTCATACTGAATCCATGGTCTGGGTTGACGGCAGGGAGGCAGGAACGCAAAACTCCCTGGTGGCCCCCCATGAGTACGACCTGACCCCGTACATGACTCCCGGAAAGCACCTCCTTACCTTAAGGATCGACAACCGCATCAAAGAGATCAACGTCGGACCGGACTCCCACAGCATCACCGATCACACCCAGGGTAACTGGAACGGCGTCATCGGCAGGATGGAGCTGCGGAAAACATCCCCCGTTTACCTGGAAGAGATCCAGGTATACCCCGATCCGGAACAACAATCTGCCCGTGTGGCAATTCTGGTAAGGAACAGCCGTGGGGAACCTTCTGGCCTCAGACTATCCCTGGATGCGAAGAGTTTCAACTCTGAAAGAAGGCATCATCCGGGAAAAATCATTGAGAGGACAAAGATTGAAGGGGAAGAGACTCTGATTGAAAGGAATTATCCCTTCGGACCGGATATGCTTCTTTGGGATGAGTTCAGCCCGAACCTCTACAGGATGCGGATCACCTTAATCAGTGAAAAAGGCAGGGACCGGCAGGATGTGGAGTTCGGCATGCGGACATTCAGGGCCGACGGAACCCGTTTTACCATCAATGGGCGCCCGATTTTTCTGCGGGGGAACTGCGACTGTGCCATTTTCCCAATCACCGGCTACCCGCCCATGAAGGTCGATTCGTGGGAACGGATCTTTGCTGTTCTCAGGGACTACGGATTCAATCACGTGAGGTATCACTCCTGGTGTCCCCCCGAGGCAGCCTTTCGTGCGGCCGACAGGGCCGGGTTCTACCTTCAGCCCGAGGGACCAAGCTGGGCCAACCACGGCACCGCCCTGGGATACGGTCTGCCAATCGACCGATACATTTATGATGAAACCAGCCGGATGTCGGAATGTTACGGGAATCATCCCTCGTTCGTTATGTTGGCCTGCGGGAACGAACCGGCCGGAAGGAACCAGGCCGCCTATCTCGGAGCGTTTGTTAACTACTGGAAGGAAAAGGACGGCAGAAGAGTGTACACCGGTGCCTCGGTGGGGAAAAGCTGGCCCTTTGTGCCCGAAGCCGAATACATCGTAAAGTCCTACCCGCGCGGACTGCCCTGGAACCGGCCGCCGCAGACGCTTTTTGACTACAGAACACATATTGAGGGTCAACCGGTTCCCTATGTCTCCCATGAAACAGGACAATATTGTGCCTTCCCGGATTTCAGGGAGATCGAAAAGTATTCAGGGGTGTCCAGGGCAGGAAATTTCGAAATTTTCAGGGATCTGCTCGGGAAACACGACATGGGGAACCAGGCAGGGGATTTTCTTTATGCTTCCGGAAAACTGCAGCTCTTATGCTATAAACATGAAATCGAGGCCGCTCTCCGCACCCCGGGATTTGCAGGTTTTCAGATGCTGCAGCTCAATGACTTCCCGGGACAGGGCAGTGCACTGGTCGGTGTCCTGAATGCTTTTTATGAAAATAAGGGATATACCTCTCCTCAGGAATTCAGGCAGTTTTGCAACAGCACAGTCCCGCTTGCCCGGATCCCGAAGTTTGTTTATACCGGCAGTGAATATTTCACCGCCGGCATCGAGCTGTCACATTTCGGGCCTGAACCCCTCGGAGATCAACCGGTAAACTGGGAGATAACCGGTACAGATGGGGAAATTATGGCTTCCGAATCAATCACCCTGAAATACATACCTATTGGGAACTGCACCCACATCACCGATATCTCTTTTCCGCTGTACGGGATAAAATCCCCGGCAAAGCTGTCACTCAGGGTATCCCTGACCGGCACATCGTTTCTGAACGCATGGGACTTCTGGGTTTATCCCGATACCCTTCTGGAAACGAATCCATCCGGGATCTATTCATGCAGATCCATCGACAAAAAAGCCATTGAAGTTTTAAATGAGGGAGGAACCGTATTTCTGCGGGCTGCGGGAAACATTGAAAAAGGGAAGGAAGTGGTGATGCATTTCGAACCCGTTTTCTGGAACACCTCCTGGTTCCAGATGCGCCCGCCCCATACTACCGGAATAGTATGCGATTCCCGTCATCCTGTATTCACTGATTTTCCAACCGCCGGTCACAGCGACCTGCAATGGTGGGAGATCCTGCACCGGCAGCAGGTCATGAACCTGGATGGCTTCCCGGAAGGATTCCGGCCGCTCATTCAGCCCATCGATACCTGGTTTATCAGCCGTAGGCTCGGTGTACTCTTTGAGGCCCGGGTGGGAAACGGTAAAATAATGGTTACCAGCATCGACTTTGAAAGCAATATGGAAAACAGGCCGGCCGCCAGGCAATTGCTCTTCAGCATTGAAAAATACATCAATTCAGATACATTCAATCCCGCATATGAAGTGAACATTGGAACCATCCTGAACCTGATGAAAGAACCGGATGCCGGCAGTTTTAAGACATATACCCGGGAAAGTCCGGAGGATCTGAAGCCGGCTTCTGATAGTGGCAAAAACTGAGTTCCCGGCAAAGATCCGGATGGGTTTAAGCTGGTTTCGCAGATGATCCTGAAACGAGTTCAGGATAACAGTTTAACCCTCGAATAAGTATGAATTATCATCTGCCTACTACTGCATACTGAAATCAGTATCCCTGAAGATTGAAACGGACCTTGTCCAGGCTTTCCCTGGAGCCGACCAGGGTAACGATATCCCCGAGCCTTAAACGGGTATAGCCATGGGAAATAATCGGCTGCTCTCCTCTCGTTACCGACAGGATGATCACGTCGGCCGGAAGCCGGAGATCCCTTAAAGAAAGCCCGTGATAATTGGAGTTTCGCAATTCGATGTCAATGGAATCCTGCACCTCTTCCATACCCAGCAACATCGAGGTGGCTATGGGAGCCCTGATTAAATGTTCCAGAAGAGATACCATGGCGATGGCCGGATCGATGACCATAGCGCCCAGTCCAATGAATGTGTTGTAATAGTCACGATCCTGGAGCCGCACTATCACATGGCTCGTCCCGAAATAATCATTAACCGTCTGACAAATTTCCATATTCTCCTCATCGGATAACATGCATACCAATGTGTCGGCTGTCGCCACCCCCACTTTACTTAATGACATGTGGTCAAAACCTTCAAGAACATGGATCTTGAATTCATCCGAGCAGAGGATCTCATCAGACGGATCCAGACAGAGAAATTCAACGGTCCAGTAATTCCTTATCAATTGCCTTGCCAGGGCCATGGACTGGTTTTCCCAGCCAAATATTATCACTTTTCGCTCCTGGTCCGAACTTCCGTCGGGCCTGACATGAACTTCATCAGCACGATGAAGGGCCCAGCGGAACAGAGGGGGTCCGAAGATCTGGTTCAGCACAATGACCGATATCATTACGACGGCAAATTCCTGCCCCCAGCCGGCATATTCCCCGGCGATGATGGCAGCCAATCCAACACTCACCCCGGCCTGGGTGACATAAGGCATCCATGAGATTTTACGAAAAAGCACCGGGTCCCCTGCAACCACACTGCCAATATACCCTGCAATCACGAGTGTGATAATCCGGGCGGCAAATATAATCAGGGTAATAAGCCAGAGTGATGCGAGGACCTTCAGCGAGATCAACGCACCCGTCAGAGTGAAGAAAACCACATAAACGACCGGACCTGTATCCTTGATGATTTTTATGAAATCGTTTTTATAAACCGTGTAATTCGCAACCACAAAGCTTCCTATGATACAGACCAGGAGGGGTTCGATGTGAAAGCTGAAGAGGAAATATTCCGAAGTCATTTTATCAACGGTCCGGGTCAGCAGATAAACCAGGAAACCCGTTAAAAGAATAAGAACCGTTTTGAGCAGCAGGGTACCTTTGATCGACAGAATCCATTTTAAAAGTAAACCGACCAGTATTCCCAGGGCACCTGCCAGGATTACCTCAGCAATGATAAAGAATATCAGGATCAGCCTGAAATCCATGGGATCAATCAGGGCTCTCGACAGGGTGAAGATGATGGCAAACAGAATAACCACAATGAAGTCTTTCACCACCACCACCCCTATAGAAGTTTTAGTAAACGGTCCCCTTGCCCGGAGTTCGCTGATAACCGCAATGGTCGAAGCCGGGGATGGCAGTACTGCAATGATGGCGGCCAGCATAGAAACGGCAATTTTACCTGATAAGGTCAGACCGCTCATGAAGGGAATCGTATTGGCCAGCCCAAATACCAGGATGGCAATCAGGAGAAAGGTTACAATAATCTGGCTGACCGTCATGGAGATAATGCTTTTCATACGGTCCCTTAAATCTTTCAGGTAGAGCTCCGAGCCAACGGCAAAAGCAATGAATGCCAGCGCAATATCATTCAGGAAACGGAGATGGATCAGGGCCTCCTGCCTGATCAATCCGAGCATTTCAGGGCCCGAGATCAGTCCGATGATGAGAAATCCGGTTATCAGGGGAAGCTTGATCCTGTGAAAATGTTTCCCGATCTGGCCGGAAGCAACGGCAACGATAGAGAATGCCGCCAGGTATATCAGAACCTGCCAGGCAGGATTCAGGGAGTCAAAGGTCAGATCCATGCCGGAATCATTCAAATTGCAAAGTTGAAAGATATAAAATTTCCGTGATATGAGAGGAAAATAAACGGTGGTTACAACCTGATACAGATAAGTTGCAGGGGTCAGGGTGCAGGGGTCAGGGTGGGGAATTTTTTATGTCCTTAATTATGGATATATTGGCTCAGTTCTTTCATTTGATTCCGGCATTTCTTAGATTTAAGGGGAGTTTGACAGTTAGTAACTGTTCCCGACACAAACAATCAGCAGATTAAAACATGAACTTATCAAAGCGATTTTTTTTATTCGTGATGGCAACTGCCATCGGACTGCCCGGTGTTAAGGCAAGCACCGTCGATACAGAATCGGTCTACCAACTCAGGCCGGATGATCCGGAGGCCTTCTATTTCACCCCGGAAAATTACAATGTCAGGGCAGACGGGGTAAAGGATGTGTCCCATTCGCTCCAGGAAGCCATCAACAGGGTGAAAGCCGAAAAGAACTTCGGAATTTTGTTCATTCCTGAAGGAACCTACCGGATCAGCAGGACCATTTATATCCCCCCGGCTATCCGGCTGATCGGATACGGCAAAAAACGGCCGGAATTCATCCTCGGAAAAGATACGCCGGGATACCAGGAAGAAGTCGGTTCGGACAGGGGAAAGGCTAACTATATGTTCTGGTTTACGGGGAACATGGTCACCGAAGGGAACGAGCCACGGGATGCCGGGGCCGGAACCTTTTACAGTGCCATATCCAATATCAACTTCACCATCCAGGATGGCAATCCCCATGCCGTGGCTTTACGGACCCATTACGCCCAGCACTGTTTTGTCAGCCACTCAGTGATCGACGCCGGCAACGGGAAAGCGGGTCTGTTCGATGCAGGCAATGAGATGGAAAACGTCCTGTTCCTCGGGGGTGATTACGGCATCATCACGAACAGGACCTCCCCGGGCTGGCCGATGATGATCGTGGACACCCGGTTCGAAGGACAGCGGAAGGCAGCCATTCACACCAGCGAAGGGGGACTGGCGATCGTGAACATGCATGCAAAGGATGTCCCTGTGGCCGTAGAGATGGCGAAAGGAATGGCGGACCGGCTCTTTATGGAAAACTGTCTTCTGGAAAATGTAAGCCGGGCGGGCATCGTGATCAGCGTGGAGAACAATGTCATGAGCCAGGTGAACCTTCTTCATATCGACTGCAGAAATGTCCCTGTCCTGGTGAAGCACCAGGAGAGTGAAGTAACAGAGAAAGGGCCGGGAAAACAGTACAGAGTGAAGGATTTCACCTGCGGACTGGTGATGGATGATATGGCGGCGGATTCGAGGTTCCGTACCATGATCGAACTGGAACAGCTCAGGGAGTTCCCGGGGGAAAGGGCACGAATGATTCCCCGCCTCCCGGATATGGAAACCTGGGTGAACATCAGAGAGCTGGGAGCGAAAGGGGACGGAGAATCCGATGATACAGAAATCTTCCGTGAGGCCATCGCCCAACATCGGCATATTTATGTTCCCCAGGGGTGGTACCGGATCACGGAGACCCTGAAGATGGCGCCGGGAACGAAGCTCATCGGCCTGCATCCCTTCGGCACCCAGCTGGTCCTTAAGGAGAGCGAACCGGCTTTCAGCGGTTTTGGCGGACCCGTGCCCATCATCGAATCTTCTGAAGGCGGCGATGATATGATCAACGGAATCGGGTTGAACACGGGAGGCTATAATTATCGCGCGGTGGGCTGTAAATGGATGGCCGGGGAGCGATCCATACTCAACGATATTAAGTTCGTCGGGGGTCACGGCACCATGCATAAACCGTTGCAGGACGAGGAAAAAAGATCTCAGGGCGGCGGCCGGAATTGGCAAACCAGGGAGATCAGTTCGCCCGGAAACCCGGTGTATGGGCGAGGCAAGGATCTCGCCTGGGACAACCAGTATTGGAGCCTCTGGGTAACCGGTAACGGGGGAGGCACGCTGAAGGATATATGGACGGCAAACACCTATGCCGCCAATGGACTCTATGTGAGCAATACATCCACCCCCGGGCGGATCTTTGCAATGTCGATCGAACATCACGTAAGGAACGAGGTCCGGTTTGCCAACGTATCCAACTGGCGGATGTATGCGTTCCAGTTTGAGGAAGAGGGTCTGGAGGGCAACGATTGCCTGATGATGGACATCTCCGAATCGGCCAACCTGATGTTTGCCAACCAGTGGATGTACCGGACCATCAGGGTGTCCACCCCACAACCCGTTGGAGTAAGGATTTCCGGCAGCCGGAACATTATATTCAGGAACCTTCATAACTATACACAGAAACTGCAGGTGGTAGAGTTCCCGGTCTATGAAATGAACAGAAAATTACCGGTATATCCGTGGGATCTGGCAAAGCTCACCGTCACGGGAGATGAAGAAGGAAAACGAAATGCCATAAAGGAGCCCTGGAAGGCGGAGAAGATCGCATCCGGATTTATTTTCGGGACCGGATTGACGAGCGACAGCAAGGGCAATGTCTATTTCTGTGAACACGACCGGAAGCGGATCTACAGGGTGTCGGCCGAAACTAACGACATCACATTGCTGACGGATCACCCCTGGAAACCGTTCACACTGGCCACGGATACGAAAGACAACCTGCTGGTGGTCTTCAGATACGACCCCCAGCCGGGATACCTGGTGGATGGAGAGCAGGAGACCGTCCCCCGGCTGGCGGACGACAATCCCATGTACAGCGGATGGGGCAACAGCGGATGGGCGGCGCGGGCCTACTCCGTCGACCCGGAGGATCCGGACCAGACCTTCCTGCCCCTGGAAAGGGTACCTTCCGGTTCAACCGGGAAGATTCAGAAAGTTATTTGCCCGGCCAGCCGGTGGCGATCTGATTTCGATCGGGCGGTAGTGTATGTCCCTGAAAACAGCTTTGTGGCACCCGACGGGGTCACTTTTATCCCCGAGACCTATGACCTGGGAAGGTCTGCCGCACTTACGGAAGCCATTCCCGGGCAACCACTCTTTGTCACCAAAGAGATCAACAAGACCACGGTAAAGCTGGATGTGGCCGACGACGGAACGCTGTCCGGTATGAAGGTGATCGTGCCGCGCGGTGAGTACAGCACCGCAGTGGATCCCGATGGAAACCTGTACGTCGCCGACGGACAAATCTTTGTCTATGATCAAAACTACAAAGAGATCAGAAGGATATCCCTGGAGGAGCGACCCATCTCCATCGTGTTCGGGGGGACGGACAGGAACACCCTGTATGTGACCACCCACAGCTCCCTTTACGGGATCAGGATTAAATAACCTAATTAAGATACAGCTATGAAAAGACACCAAATCCTCATCGCCTCCTTAACCATGATGTTCCTGATGGGACATGTTCATGTACATGCCCAGCCGTCGGTCACCATTCATGCCGACCAGCCCACGGTAACCCTGAGTCCGTACCTGTACGGACTGTTCTTTGAAGACATCAACTTCGGCGCCGACGGCGGACTGTATGCCGAACTCATTCAGAACCGTTCGTTTGAATATTACCCGGTTCGGGGGGAGATGAACCAGGAGGGGTACAAACTGACCCCGATGACCGCCTGGGAAAAAATTTACCGTGACGGCGGGACGGCCGATATCATTGTCACCCGCACCCTGCCGCTCAATGAGGTCAATCTGAATAACCTGGAGATCAATGTGACCGGCCGGCAGGGATATGCAGGGGTGGCCAACACCGGTTACGACGGTATCCCCCTGACCGCAGGAGAAAACTATCATTTCAGTATTTATGCGCGGATGCAGGCGAGGGAGCGTGCCCTTCAGCAGGAGCACCGGCTGGTCGTGGCCCTTGAGGACGAGGATGGAACCGTACTGGATAAAACCGGGTTCGATCCCATTCCCGAAGGGTGGACCCCATTCAGGGCAGTGCTGAAGCCGTCCGCTTCCACCGGCAATGGCCGGCTGGTCATTCTGGCAGAAGGAGAAGGCAAATTTCAGATCGATATGGTCTCATTGTTTCCCCAGAATACTTATAAGCAACGGGAAAACGGACTGCGACGCGACATGGTGGAGGCGCTGGTCGCCTTGAATCCGTCATTCCTGAGATTCCCTGGAGGCTGTATCCTTCACGGATGGGGCATCGATAATGTCTATCACTGGAAAGAGACCGTCGGAGAAGTTTCCGGGCGCAAGCCGAACTGGAACCGGTGGGGCTATCACCAGACCTACGGGCTGGGATATTACGAGTACTTCTTGCTGTGTGAAGATCTGGGCGCCACTCCCCTGCCCGTTATCCCTGTCGGGGTCAGCTGCAGCTTCACCCACCTGGAGGCTGTTCCGATAGCTGAGATGGGCCCGGTGGTACAAGATGCACTCGACCTGGTTGAATTTGCGAACGGCCCACCCGAGAGCAGATGGGGAAAGGTCAGGGCTGAAATGGGGCATCCCGAATCCTTTGGTTTGAAATATGTCTGCCTGGGCAATGAAGAGGATGACACCCCTGAGTTCCGCGAACGGATCCCCCTCTTTGTAAAGGCATTCAAAGAAACATACCCTGAGATCAAACTCATCGGCACCTCGGGCCTCTCTCCAAGGGTACCCCTTTATGAGCTGATGGATGAACTGCAGGTCTGGTCATCCGATGAACATTACTATATGCAGCCCCGCTGGTTCATCGAGAACCAGGACCGGTTTGACCGCTGGGACCGCAGCAGACCAAAGGTGTTTGTCGGGGAATACGCCTCGGAGGGCAACCGGCTGTTCAATGCACTGGCTGAGGCAGTTTACCTGACCGGCGTTGAACGAAACGGGGATGTTGTGGAAATGACTGCTTATGCGCCTCTTTTTGCCCGTTATGGCCACACACAGTGGACCCGGGCCAACCTGATCTGGTTCGATGACCAGATGGTGGTGAAAACACCTAACTATTATGTTCAACAGCTGTTTGCCAAGAATAAAGGAGACGTGTATCTGAAGAATCATACTGAAAAGTGGCCCGGAAAGGAGGTCGCCATCTCAACCACCTATGATAAAGCCACCGGTGAGCTGATTATCAAAGCAGTCAATGCCTCTGAAACGGACTACAACATTGCTTTCCGGGTTGAGGGGGCCGGCCGGGTCGCAAAAAAAGGGACAGGCTGGATTCTTCAGGGTGAAAGGGATGCCTTTAACAGCAGGGAAACTCCGTATGCGGTTCAACCGGCAGAAACCACCGTAATAACAGGCAGAAGATTCAATCTGAATACTCCGGGATTGTCCCTACAGGTCATCAGGATAGCTTTATAGACAGTTTTCTATACCGTAAACTCCCCATTGGCCTCGGGCTGGTATAGTACTTTGTTTATCCTGACCTTTTTGGTGCCCGCCGGTACCTCAAAGGAAATGGTATCCCCCGACTTATAACCCAGCAGGGCACATCCTAAGGGGGAGAGTATCGAAATAAATCCTTTCCTGAAATCGGCATCCTTGGGATAGACCAGCTTGAGGGTTATCTGCCTGTTCGTGTCCAGGTCTGTCACCTCAATCAGGGAATTCATCGTGACAAAATCGGGAGCGATCTGCCGGGAATCCACCTTCTCGGCTCTTTGTATTTCCGAACCAAGGACCTCGACATTTTTAAGGTCCCTGGATTTCCTGTCATTAAACGCATTGATCAGGCTGGATATCCTAGCGTAATCCAGCTCCGTAATTTTAATTTCTCCTTTCATGACTCATAAATTATAATAAAACATATGCTGAATGTAAAAGCCGATCCCGGCCGGATATCCCGGGTCACTTGATTTTGTTGAATAATCTGATGCTTACAGGTAATAGAGTTTTTCCTTCTCAGGTTGGAAAACCAGTTCTTTGATGGTCGCCCTTCTGTATCCGGAACCGTCGTGAAAATAAACGCTGGAACCTTCGGCGGCACCCAGGCAGGCTGCCCCTACCGGACTGTAGAGGGATACGTCGCCGTCTGTTTTAATATCTTCAGGATAGACTATCCGGATGCGTTGTTCCCGGTTTTCATCAAACTGAAGGATCACCTCGGAATTCATGGTGACCACATTTGAGGGAACTTCATCGGAGAGGTATATTTTGCTGACCGAAGCAAGCAGGTACAAATTATGAAGGATATCCGGGGATACCTTCTGATTCCCCAGGTTATCCTGAATGAGAACCATAATCCTGCCATAATCCAAAAATGTAATCGATTTATTGAACCATATGGCACTATTCAAATACTCCGTATTCAATATCTTCATAGCTTGAAAATTATGGGAAAAACTAAAATCGGGTTCGATTTAACAAACATCGTATCCGATACTAAGATACTGAATTATTATTAATTTTAAGCAAATAATTCCTCATGAAAAACAGTTACCATATTATAAAACAGATTATCGGATTGCTGGAATCCTATGAAGAGACCGGATCCCGGCAAAAAGACCTTTTCAGTTTCCTGGAATGGGCAATCTCGAGGATCAGGGAGGAGCCGGAACTGAATAAACCGCTCTTCGGCAAAAGGAGGGCTGCAGAATATACGGAGCAGTTTAGTTATATCAGGAGCCTGGAAGAAAAAAGCCGGTTCATGGAGTGTGTTTCGAGGATTGCACGGTTCCATGAATTTTACATCCGGAAGTTCCTGGAAAACCTTCCCCTGAACAGCCGCCTGGAGTATCTTTTCCTGTATACTGTGCATCATATGGACCGGGCAAGAAAGACTGATCTGATCAACATCCATATAGTGGAATATACCACGGGTATGGATACCATCAAAAGACTGATCAACTACGGGGTACTGCAGGAAACACCGGATGAACATGACAAACGTGCCAAATTACTAACACTGACGGAAAAAGGCAGGAGGGTCATGGACCAATCGAAAAGTAAGATGTCTGATGAAATCAACATGTTCCTGGCCTGCATCAGTTCAAACAAATGGAGAAAAGTCCTGCCGGTTCTGGAAGAGTTAAACGAGTTTCATAATATGGTTTACATCAATCATAACGACAAGTCTCCCGCCGAACTATCAAACCTGATGGATTCATTAAAACATCTGTATCAATAATATTGCAAAATTAATTATGCACATACCGAAGCTGGGTTATCCGGCCTGGATCCTGCAGGAGGAGCAGGACTTCTTTTTTTCCCCGGTTAGCTTCACTCCTGGCAATCGGGAGACTATTGAACAACAATTTTATAGTTATTCCTGAACGTATCTGAAATAATAACCAGATTATAGATCCCTGAGCCTAAATGTGTCACATCAAATTGCCCGGTCTGGTTTGTTGACGGATACCGGATAATCCTCGATTCGACGACCTGGCCCAGGCTGTTCACCAGCTTAATAGTAATTTTTTCAGACGGATGGGAGTCTATCCTGAAATCAAATAATCCCTTGTTTGGATTGGGTAAGATGCTAAAGCTGAATTGTTCCATTTTTCCTGCATCAGAATGAACCGGCATTACAAAAACCGTATCGGAAGCATAGGTACAACCGTGCTCACCGGTAGCTTCCATGTGATATTCCCCGGCCCGGCTTATCTCCAGTTCCCGGCCTGTTGCGCCCTCAATGGGTCCTCCTGCCTCATACCATTGATAAGCCTCATAGATCTCATCCGCAACCAGGATATTTCCATTCACCGTAAAGGTCGGTTTGAATGCCGGGTAAAGGGAAAGGATGGTCGTTACAATGCTGTCACAGCCAAAAATTGAGGTATAGGTTACCGGATAGGTTCCTTCCTTATCCCATCCGTTGTAACTGTCGCCTTCGCATATCGAAATCGTTTCACTCAGATCAAACACCGGGTTTACTGTCAGTCGGGTAGTAACGATGCTGTCTTTTCCGTCAGTAGCGATCAGCCTGCGTTGGTATTCTCCCGTTTCGGTCCATCCCTCATAGGATTCGCCCTGGCAGATTGCAACATTTTCCGATGTCTCAACAAACCCTTTCTGCATTTCCACGGCCCCGATATCAATAACTGCATCACCATTCTCATCGCCATCAAGGACCCTGTAATTACCGAAGAAATCCTCCGGTCCGGCATCCTGCTCATCGAAATCAGGGTTGCCGGCATCGATACAGGGCGATCCTTCCAGCAATTCATACGTTTCCTCATCCAGAAGCGGATCATCGGAAATATTTCCATCGATGTTATCTAAGGCAACGATGCCGGCGATTTCAACAGTTTCGCCAACCACATAGTTCCCGCCGATATTGCCGTACAGATCGTTATACAGAATATTTGCGGAAGGGTCGGTTCCAATCTCGATGATTCCGATACCACCACCTGTTCCCTGTTCAATTCCATGAGACTGGATGTGGGTATCATACAGATTGTAACAACCGGTAAACAAGACAGCATCGATATTTACTTTGAAATGAATGGAAGAATTTCCTGATTCAATATACAGATCAAGTCCTCCATAATCTTTGGTTGAACTGACCCATGATTCGGTTTCTATCCAGAAACATTCCCCCTTTTCAGCTGTAAAAGTCGTATCAATCTCCGAACCGCCTATTTCATTGCTATATACTCGGATATCACCGGTTTCTCCAACATTCTTAAATCCGACATAATAACTCACGGATTTCAAAGTTACTCCTTCATAATTGTATCGCATCATCAGGTCATCATAAAACCACCGGGTCAGTTTTGATGCTTCCTCAGATGGCGGCAGATCTTTAGAAAATGCGATTATGTTATTGATGACATCAGGTGAAGCGTTTTCCATAAAAATCCCTCCTCCTGAAATCGTTTTCTCCTCAACCGGGACAAAACATTCATAAATTCTCTGATAATTATCATATTCACACACAAGGATGATATTACTTTCTGATGAATCCTTTATCCCGGAACTACCAATAATAGTATTGTTAATAATCGAGGGTGCTCCGTCAAGACAATAGATCCCGCCTCCCTTTGAAGAACTGTTGCCTAACAGCAGGTTATTACTGACCACTGCAGAGGATGAAATCAAAGAGATCCCCCCTCCATTACCTTCACCGACACAATTCCTGATCATATTTGAATTAATAACCGGGTTTGAACCGGCATCACAATGAATTCCCTTCCTGCAGTCTTCAATAATATTATTTTTTACGGTCGGGGAACTGTTATAAATCGCAATCCCTACAGGGGCATTCCTGACAGTAAATCCTTTAATGCAACTGCCATCTGTCTCTCCATTGTTTACCAGGAAGGCCTGACTCTCCGTTTCTTCCTCACAATCGATTATACAATTGTCCGGACCATTTTCCGACTTTACCACAATGGATTTTGTCCTGAAATTCAGGATTACGTTCCCTTCGCCGGAATAAATCCCGTCGGCCACCAGGACCGTATCACCCGAGACGGCAATATCCATTGCCGACTGAATGGTTGCATACTCCGGCGACGGCACCTTGAACGTCATATGACATTGATCAGCCGGTCTTACCGTCAGCGTTATCACATAAACGCTGTCGCAGCCATCGGTTGTTTGCAGATCTCTCCTGTGTTCACCCTGGGTGGTAAATCCGAAGTAATCCTCACCCTCGCAGATGGTCACATCCTCTTCAAAATAATAGGATGGATTGACTGTTAAGAAGGTTACAACGATGCTGTCTTCTCCCGTCGATGATGTGAGCGTTCTCACAAACATACCCGTTTCGGTATGTCCTTCATATTCTTCTCCCTCGCAAATGGAAATATATTCAATATTATCATCCGGACCAATATTCAATTCAGCGGCACCAATATCGATAATTGAAATGACCCGCGGATTGCCATAAAAGTCAGTTTCCAGAACATAAATGGCTTCTGTGTCAGGAGAACCGGCATCGATACACGGCGAACCGATCGTCAGGGCATATTCATCCCCATAAAAAGCCGGATCCTCAGAAATGTTGCCATCAGTACCGTTCAAGTCAATCTCATCCAGGGATTCTTCCGTATCACCGGCAAAAACATTCCCCGCTTCGTTTCCGTAAATATCATTATATAAAATATCAGGAGCAGAGCCTTCCCCGACAGACACGATACCCATTCCATTTGAAAAAGCAATAATATTATTGATGATGCCGGGGGAAGAATTCTTGATATAAATTCCGCCTCCAGGTTTTTCGTCATCTGTTCTGTAATTCTCAACCAATGTATTATTGATGATTAATGGTGAACTGTTTTCACAATAGATACCGCTTCCTTTATCAGCAATGTTATTATTAATGATATTATTTGCCACCACTGCATCGGAATAACTGAGATATATGCCTCCCCGACAGTTTGTTATTTTATTAGAGATAATAGCAGGTATTGCCATGGAACCGCAGTTGATACCAACCTCGCAGCTGTCGATAATATTGTTTTTTATGGTGGGTGCAGAATTGCCGTAAGCCCAGATACCCATCGAAGCATTCTTTATTGTGAACCCTTCAATGATGCTTTTCTGATCTATCCCGCTCAAAGCAAATGCTATGGGAAAGGACTCATTGTGACAATCGATCACACAGTATTCGGCTCCCGATTCTGATTTCACAATGATAGAATCTAATCCCCAGAAATGGATATCTCCCTTATAAACACCATCGGCAACAAGAATGGTATCACCGTTCTGAGAAGCATCAATGGCTTCCTGAATGGTTTCATGGTCAGACGGAACCCTTAGTGTTGCCGCAAATGAATGCAAAACGGCCGTAAACAAAAAACTGATGAATATGAGTGTCGTTCTCATTATTTGACCTTTAAGTGAAAATTATCAATCTCAATGAAATCCTTCAGAATATAAGGCTTTGACTGCTTATCATCAGGGTAGAAACACAGCTGCGTTTCACAACAATAGCCTAAGTCTTTGTTTAATTACTGAACTGAAATCAGCGGTTACTTTAAGTAAAACATCTAAGTTATTAATAGCCTTTCAAATAAAGAAACATATTGTATATTATTTCGTAAATTCAACATAATAGTATGTGAATGACCTGATTCCGTAAATGAAGAATAACTGGTCGTTTGTAAAATAACAGGGCATTAATATGCTGGTATCATTCATTCATCGACGAATTTTCCTATTTAATCCAAATTAACCGGAAAGTCCTGAAATCTATATTTTATTTCAGGATTAGACCCCAGATAAATCCTTAAATTTCTATCTTGATAAAGAAAATGAAAAATCTGGTTATCCTCCTGGCTTTATCTTTTACCACTGTGTGCAGCAGACAGCTGTCTGCACAGGTTTTGATAGAAGATTCAGGCAACTTTATCAGACTCAGCAACAGTGAGGTCTCCCTGGCCGTTGATAAATCATCTGCAAGAATCATTGAGCTCAGGCTCAGGGATCAATCCCTCCTGGCACCGGGACAATCGGGTTATTTCACCATGATAGCAGCGGATATAAATGCGGCAGGTCAAACGCTCCCAATTACCAATTGCAGCTTCAGAATACATATTGAAAGCGAACAGACGGTTGACCTGGCTTTCGTGCCGGAGCCGTCCCCGGGATTTCCTTTCGATACCGAATTGCATTACGTGTTAAGGGATGGAGAACCGGGATTTTATTTCTACCTGGTGGCCGGGAAAAGCAGCGGTACGCCCGATGCCCGGATCGACCAACTCCGTTTTGCCATGCGCGTGGATCACTCCATGCTCAACATCCGCCTCAGTGATAACCGTTCTGGCACCATCTGCTCAACCGAAGAGATACTCAACGCGCAGGGTATGGTGATGGATGCAACCTATATGCTGGAATCCGGGGAGTATCGGACAAAGTATGAATGGTCTTCCCCAACAGAGGAAGCGCGGGTTTACGGATTGAATAACGGCACCCAGGGCATCTGGATGATCCGCGGCGGGAATGAGTATCTGAACGGCGGGCCGACCAAACAGCATAACACCTGTCACGGAACGGACAAGGGTCCGATCCTGCTCAACCTGCTCTACTCGACCCATTACGGGAGCAGTGGTTCCTATGTCTCAGGGGAGTGGAACAAAGTGTTCGGCCCGACCTTTGTTTACCTGAACTGCGCCGCCACGGCCGGTTCCCTCTGGGAGGATGCCAGAAAAGAAGGGGAAAAGCACCGGAATGCCTGGCCGTATCCATGGATGGATCTGCCCGGATATCCCGTCAGAAGGGCCACCGTCTCAGGCCGCTTCAGTATCGCAGATACCGGCTGGGCCCTGCTGGCCCGTCCGAAAGAGCTCAGAGGACTCGACTGGCAGCAGCAGGGCGGAGACAGCTATATATACCGGGCCCGGATCCAGAAAGACGGATCTTTTGCTATTCCTGCCGTGAGGAAAGGAACTTACACCCTCTATGCCTTTGCACCGGGGATAGTCGGAGAGTTTCGCAAAGACGCCATCGTTGTTGATACTGCCACGGAGATCAGCCTGGGAGATCTCACCTGGCTGCCGCGAAGTTTCGGTAACGTATTATGGCGTATCGGTGTTCCCGACCGGACTGCGGCGGAATTCAGGCATGGCAATGATTACCGTCACTGGGGCCTCTGGTTCCAGTATCCGTATGATTTTCCCGATGATGTATTGTTCCTCCCCGGCTACTGGGAGGAACGAAACGACTGGAACTACGCCCATATGGCCATGTGGGACGAGGAGGGCGGATGGGCTCCGAAGCTGGATGCCTCCCTCGGCGACGGCAAGTGGGTAGAGCCGGTATGGACCATCCTTTTTAATTGCGCGAAGGTTCCGGAGGATACGGCCACGCTGACCCTCGCGCTTGCCGGGGTGAGCCGGGATGCGGGCCTTACTGTCACCCTTAACGGGAACCCGCTCGGCTCCATCGAAGGATTGACAGGTGACGGCTGTGTGCACCGCAACGGGATCTATGGTTTTTTCAGGGAACGGTTCATCCGGTTTGATGCCGCCCTTCTGAATGAGGGAGAGAATGTTATCGGACTGGAACTGAAGATTGATCAACTGCCCAAAACGCGTACCAACTACAGCTTCGGGATCATGTATGATTTCCTTCAACTGGAGGTAAAGGAGAACACTGCCAATCTGCCGGCAGAAAATGAATCACCCCTCCTCACAATCTACCCGAATCCCGCCAGCGATATCCTCCATATTCAGCTTCCGGAAAACAGCAGTGCCGGTGTATTGCGGGTGGTCAATATGAGCGGGCAGACCGTATATTCCGGCATGATTGATCACACCATGAACCGGATCCCGGTTCATTATCTTCCTTCAGGTATCTACACAGCAATCCTTGAAACCGAAGAAGCACTTTCCAGGAACAAGTTCGTGGTGAAATAATCTTCAATAAATTATCATTGTTAAAAAATATTCAGGGCCCGCCATCTTGACTTTGCCGGTGAAATAGCATTACATTTATACAAATATTAATACCGGTTATCATGAGACTATTTGAATACAAAATGAGGCTGCCATTTCTGTTGGTCATACTGGCAATGCCGGCAATGATTCTTGGACAGGGCGGATTGCCCGGGACATGGAAATACTCTGATCCCAACGGGGAGATGATCATGCAGATCACTGCAACCACGATCACCCTTAACAACCAGACCTTCCCCTACCAGGCACAGGGTAATGTCCTTATGATCAACGAAGGGGCCGTTACAACACCCTATCCGTATATGCTTGATGGGAACCGGCTGACCATTGAATTCCCCGGCGGGATGGAAGCCGTCTTCACGCGCGGTGCAACAGGTTCAACCATGCAGGGACAGCTGCCCACGAGCATGTCGAGGTCATCGGCCGGGACGGGACAGGGAAGTCCGTCATCAACGCTTTCGGGCAAATGGATCTTCCAGAGCCAGCAGGGACAGCTGATCCTGGATTTTCTATCATCCAATCAGCTCTCTTTTAACGGTGAAACCACCCAGTACCAGTTAAGGCAGGGAGTCATTCAGGCAATGGGTGATTACGGGTGGATCGATTATCCCTATACCCTCAGCGGGAATACCCTTTCCATTACGTTCCCTGACGGCACCAATATCCCCTTTAACAGGGCTTCATCCGCGCCCGTAAATCAGCAGTATGGTTATCAGCAGGGGATGAACAGGCCCCAGGATGCAGGAGGGTCGGTCTGGCAGCTGCGCGGAGCACTCTGTTCCTGGTCGGGATCATCGAATGACTACAGCAGTTATTCCAGCACCCAGAAGATTGTCTTCGACGGACAGGGCACTTTTCAGTTTGGAACCGAAAGCAGTTTCAGCGGGGACGCGGGCATGGCCTATTCCGGCAACCCGAATGTCCAGACAGGCACCTACAGTGTCGGAAACAACACCGTAACCCTCAGGTTCCAGGATGGAAGCGTATATGAAGTGCAGATACACATGCGGCAGGATAACGGCATGATCACGGAGCTGATGCACAACGGGACGCTTTTCGCAACCGGACTGTGTGAATAAACCGTATTCATGCTTCATTCAGCAGGTACATTCATCCAGGAACCGCTGGCAATGGATGGTTCCATTCAGGTGTTCATAAATCAGGCGAAGGTATTTCAGCAAATGTGCCTGTGGGATTTTCACTACCCGTTCCGTGCAATTTCACGCAACCGGCTTTGAATTATTTTTTTTCTCAGGGCACTTATTTTATCAATAAAGAGAATGCCCTGCAGATGGTCATACTCATGCTGAAAAATCCTGGCAACCAGCCCATCCAGCACCTCTTCATGCCAGTCGAAATATTCATCCCTGTAGCGGACCTCGATTTTCTCCGGCCGTAGCACATCTTCATTAATACCGGGAATACTCAGACAACCTTCATTATAATAGGACTGTTCATCTCCGTAATGAAGGATAACGGGGTTATAATAAACCTTTTCAACCGTCTCAATCCCCATATCCTTCATAGGGCTGGTATCAATAATGAACAAATTCTTCAAAACACCGACCTGGGGGCCCGCCAGCCCGATCCCCTCTGCTTTTTTCAGGGTAAACTCCATATTATGGGCCAATTGCGTAAATTCATCCCCCTTATCAATTGTAAACGTCTTTTTTCGTAACGTTGAAGAACCGTATTTAACGATGGGCAAAATCATTTCTTAACTTTTAACAGTTCACTGATCTGATGGGAAATGCTGTCGAAAGCTTCTATGATGTTCTGATCGGGTAAATTATAAATTGTTTTCCCCTGGTCGCAGACCTCCCCAATTTCCAGGACGATCGGGATCTGTCCCAGGAGCCTGGTGTTAAACTCCGAGGCAATTTTCTCACCCCCACCTTTCCCGAAAATAAAATACTTCTCTTCCGGATGACGTGCAGGGGAAAACCAGGACATGTTCTCAACAATACCGAGAATGGGGACATTCAAATCGGGATTGGCAAACATACCTGCTGCTTTTCGCGCATCTGAGATGGCAAGTTCCTGCGGGGTGGTAACAATGATGGCTCCTGCAAGGTTCAGTTTCTGAACGGTTGTAATCTGAATGTCCCCTGTTCCGGGTGGAAAATCCACAATCATATAATCCGTTTCTCCCCAATCGGTATCCCTGAAAAGCTGAGTTAAACCATTGGATGCCATCGGACCCCGCCAGATCAACGATTGCCCCGGGGCAAGCAGGAAGCCGATGGAAAGCAATTTTACCCCGAATTTTTCAATGGGAAGCAACATCTCCCTGTCACCCTTTATTGTCCCTGTTAACTGAGCATCCTGCACCCCGAACATTATGGGTATCGAGGGCCCGTACAAATCCGCATCCACCAGGGCAATTTTATATCCCTGCCTGGCCAGCGATACAGCCAGGTTTGCCGCAATGGTTGATTTCCCCACGCCGCCTTTTCCCGATGCCACCACGATCACGTGCCTGACACCGGGCATCTCAATTTTTTCAAATAATTTCGGATTCATATACTATTGATTATCGTATTAAACATGTTTTTCTTTCAGATACTGCCCGCCGGCAGTATGATTTTTCCAATGATTTTCAATGATCAATCAATCCTTCGATAAATCGATTGAAATTGGTGTAGTAACCCTCATGTACCCGGTTTAGTTTCTGCTCTTTCAGGTTAACCGGTTTTCCGGTTTTCCGGTTTGTCATCCTGAAAAAAATATCTGCTATGTGATTTCCATACACCACATAACCCGTCTCTATATTTTCGGGCTGGTTGGCATGGATTTCCCCGTCATCGATCCAGAGTGCCGGACAGATTATCCATTCATCCTTCTTCAGATCCATGTGGTTGGTTCCTGTAAGGGTTCGATATTACTACATCTTCTCACGACAAATTGCAGAAGGTATTATTGATGCAAACATCTTATTAATAAATGCTTTACCAGATATCTGAAATGTCACGAGAAAACTCCGGATACCCGCAAGGAATATCCCGCAGTTTCTCCATTTCAATTCAAAAATCCAATCCCCGCTATCTTTGTTCCGCACTCGGGACATTTTCCGTCAACTATTATGTTCCGCAGGTTCCTGTATCCCGACCGCTCAATTAATATAAGGCCACATTTGGGACACTTTGTATTCATTTCCTCTGTTCCTGCAAGATTTCCGATATATACATACCTGAGTCCTGATTCCAATCCGATCTCCCTGGCTTTAAAAAGTGTTTTTGCCGGTGTGGGAGGAATCTCTTTCATTTTGTAGGCCGGGAAAAAACGACTGATGTGCCAGGGTACGTCACGTCCCAGCTCTTCCGCCACAAAATTGGCCATCTCCCTCATTTCACCGGGATCATCATTAATCCCGGGAATAATTAAACTGGTTACTTCGAGCCATATACCCATCTGTTTCACTTTTTTCAGGTTATCCAGTACCGGCTGTAACCGTGCACCAATATAACGGCGGTAGGTGTCATCCCGGAAAGCCTTCAAATCAATATTTATCGCATCAAGGACGGGACCAATCATCTCAAGCATCTCGAAGGTCATATATCCGTTGGATACATAGATGTTTTTGAGGCCCTCATTATGGGCCAGATGTGCGGTCTCATAACTGTATTCAAAAAATATGGTCGGTTCGGTATAGGTATAAGCGATGCTGGTTGAATGGGTTTCTTTTGCACCCCGGACAATCTGTGCAGGAGAGGTCAAATAGCCCGACTCCAGAATTTCACGGTTGATTATTTGCGAAATGTCCCAGTTCTGGCAGAAGCGGCAATGAAAATTACAGCCGGGTGTGGCAATGGAGAATGCTTTTGACCCCGGGTAGAAATGGTAGAGGGGTTTTTTTTCCACCGGATCAACATGTTGTGCAATAGACCGACCGAAGACGTTGGTGAAAAGCGTACCGTCAATGTTTTCCCTGACCAGGCATACCCCTCTTTTTCCGGGACGAATCACACACCGGTGTGCACAAAGATTACATCGTACGCTGTTATGTTCCAGTTTCTCATATAAAAGTGCTTCTTTCATAAAATCCCCCACATTTTATCCGGTGCACTGACTGTTCCTTGATAGTGAAATCTACCGAAAATCGTTCCGGAAAATTATCCGCCGTGTTAAGAATTTTTTATTTAAAATTAATCTTAATTATTTTAATTCGAACAAAAGTCAGTTTAATTTTATCCTATAAACAAAAGCTATGTTACAACATATTGCAATAACCATCAATGATTCAGAAGAAATCGAGAACTTTTACGAGGATGTTCTGCAATGCAGACTGAAGCATAAGTTCAAATTAAATCGGGAAATATCCCGGCAGATCTTCAATAAAGATGCAGCACCCGATATTTACGTGATGGTTCTCCAGGATTCAGAGTTTGAAATATTCCTGAGTTCCGGAAGGGAAAGGAAAGAGTATTCACATATTTGTCTTGCTTACCCTCAGTCGGAGGAGATATACAGAAAGGCTGCAGAGCGGGGATATAAAACTTTGATCAAAAAGAATCCCGTCAACGACACCTATTTCATTTGGGATCGAAGCGGGAATTTGTTTGAGATAAAAAAAACACCCGCATAGTATCGGGGAGGCGGGTTTGTTTTTCTCCACTCCTGGCGTCGTGGTAAAACAGGTTTGTTTTTCTCCACTCCTGGCGTCGTGGAGAAAGAGACCCGGAAGGAGAGTTTTACAAAAGGAAAGCCTTTTTGTTCGCTCCGCTCACAAAGGGGCTTTTTCAATTTATCGCTTATGAAAGCAAGCTTTCAACGCTCAAATTGAAAAAGCCCTTCCAACTGCGCTGGAAAGGCTTTCCTTTTGTAGCGAGAGGCGGGGTTGAACCGCCGACCTCATGATTATGAATCATGCGCTCTAACCAGCTGAGCTACCTCGCCATTTCTTCACCTTAGCCCGGGCAAAGGTGATATTTTTATTTCGGC
>JAFGWU010000086.1 GCA_016936975.1 Bacteroidales bacterium
GAGTAGCGTTTCCAGAACCCCGAGTAGCGTTTCCAGAACCCCGAGTAGCGTTTCCAGAACCCCAAGTAGAGTTTCCAGAACCCCGAGTAGAGTTTCCAGAACCCCGAGTAGAGTTTGCAGAACCCCAAGTAGCGTTTCCAGAACCCCGAGTAGAGTTTCCAGAACCCCAAGTAGCGTTTCCAGAACCCCGAGTAGCGTTTCTAAAGCCGTAAGATCGTTTATACAACCAATATTATCGAAAGCCTGAACCGGGGGATTAGGAAGTATACGTAAGACAAAATCAATGTTCCCACATGACCAGGCAGCTTTTAAATCAGTTTACATGGCTATTGCCAATACCGAGAAGAAATGGATCCTGCCCATCAGGGACTGGGGCATGATCCTTCAACAGTTTTTAATTATTTTTGAGGAGAGATGCAGAATTTAAAACAAAGCGTTTACTGCCTGCCGGAACTACGTTCTGTATTAAAACTGAAAATAGATGAATGGCTGGAGGTCGGCGGAGTAGGCCTGGTAAATGATGAACACAACCAGTACCGTGATCACCACTTTCACCCAGACGGCCGTGCCTATGAATCCGTTCAGCAGGCTGAGCTTCCACTTTGAAGGGATCCAGTGGGTCACGTATCCGAGTGCCATCACCATAAAAACCAGCCGGTAACTCCAGAGCACATCGGGAATAATGCCGGCATTGAATTCATGCGCCACCTGCTGCATCAGCTGGTTTGCCTTTTCCATTGATTCCGATCGGAACCAGATCCGCGTGAAGGTAATGAAGTTGAAGGTGAGGAATATTTTCCAGAGGCGAACCAACCAGTGGTTGCTCTTCTCATACGGACTGATCTTGCTCCAGAGTTTATAAACCACAATACCGATGCCGTTCAGTCCGCCCCACACCATAAATTGCCAGCTGGCCCCGTGCCAGAGCCCCCCCAGCAGCATGGTGATCATCAAATTCACATCGGTCCTGATCCGCCCCTTCCGGTTGCCTCCCAGGGGAATATAGAGATAGTCCCTCAGCCAGGAAGAGAGGGAGATGTGCCAACGCTTCCAGAAGTTGGCCACGCTGGTTGCCTTGTAGGGGGAGTTAAAATTCACAGGCAGTCTGAATCCAAGAAGCAGGGCCACCCCGGTGGCAATGTCGGTATACCCCGAGAAATCGACATATACCTGGAGCGAATAGCCATACAGCGCCATCAGGTTTTCGAAGCCCGAGAATTCCACAGGATTGGCAAAGATCCTGTCGATGAAGTTCACGGCAATATAATCCCCGATAAATATCTTTTTGAACAGCCCTTTCAGGATCAGGAAAAGGGCATAACCAAACGCTTCGCGGGTGAGATGATAACGTTTGTACAGCTGCGGGATAAACTCGGAAGCCCGCACGATCGGTCCGGCCACGAGCTGTGGAAAAAAGGAGACATAGAAACCGAAATCGAGGATATGCCTTACCGGGTCCACCTTCCCGCGGTAAATATCCACCGTGTAGGAGATGGTCTGAAAGGTGTAAAAGGAGATCCCGACGGGAAGAATAATGGCGGTTATGTCGAAATGGGTGCCGGTGAGCTGGTTGGACCACAGCGCCAGGTGGTTCACCACTTCAAGATTAAGGTTGAAGAGATTATTGATTGTATCGACAAAGAGGTAGGTATATTTGAAATAAGAAAGCATGAAGAGGTTGATGAACACACTCATAAAGACCCCGAATTTCTTCCATCCCCGGTGTTTTGCCCGGTAAATAAGGTTCCCGAGGTAATAATCCGATACCGTTGAAAATACGAGCAGAAGGAAAAAGAGTCCGGATGTCTTCCAGTAGAAAAAGAGGCTGGCCGCAAACAGAAACGCATTCCGCAGGGCACGCTCCCTGTAGATCACGGAATAGACCACCAGCACCAGGAAATAAAAGATCCAGAAGTAGAGCTGGGTAAAGATCAGTGGTTTTTCGGGATTGTAGAGGAATATATCGGGGAGGGAGGGCATGAATTGGTGTTGGCTATTGGCGATTGGCTATTGGCATTGGGGATTGGCATTGGGAACTGGCGATTGGCGATTGGCGATTGGCGATTGGCGATTGGCGATTGGCGATTGGCGATTGGCGATTGGCGATTGTTTCACCCGCCGAAGCCATGCTCAGGCGGGCCGCCTGCAGCCTCTCGCCTTCCTTATACTTTCCATACTCCAGCATCAGGGCGTTATAAAACATCTCTGCCATGAAGTTGGCGCCGCCGTAACTGAAATGGATGTAGTCGGGCCGCGCCAGGGGCGGGTCGGAATGGACGAAGGAGGGCATGGAGTTATATCCTCCCATGGCCTCGAACAGGTCCCAGAAAATCAGGCCTGAATCCATGGCGGCCTGCCTGAGTGCATTCCGCACCGGTACCAGCTTGGGATGGGTTACATAACGGCCGTTCTCCCTCACCGACATATCCGAGGGTCCCACGACAATCATCGGCACACCGGGGAAGACCTGCTTGAGGTATTCGATTTCACGGGTGAAGGTGTCGTAATAATACCGGCCGTTGTTTATGTAAGGCACCACGTTCCCCCCGAACTGCAGAATCAGCAGTCCAACCCCCAGGTCGGCGACCATATCCCCGAGCAGCTTCGGGTCCATCCGTGTGAAGACCAGCCCCGAACTGCCGCGCATGGCGATGTTGTCCATCTGGATGCCCCGTTCCGACTCAAACGAGATCCCGTAGAGGCGCCCGCCCTGCTCAAGATCAAACTGCAGAAAAAGCTTTTTTACGAGGGTGTCAGGAGTGTAATTAAGAATGCTGAATCCTCCTTTTGCCAGATGAAGGGTATCGGACCGGTGATCGTTCACCCTGAAAATGATCCTTCCGGACTCGGCATAAGAGTGGAGGTAGAGCTTGACCCTGTCGAACCGGCTTGCCTGCCTGTCTTTTATAAAACGATACTCCAGTGCAGGCAGTTCTCCCTGTTCCGGCCGGGGCAATGCGGTATAACAGCCCAGTACGCCATAGGCATTATGATTGACCGCCGCATCCCGTTTGCCGAAGACGGTGAAACGTCGGAAATCGCCGTAGGGTCTGGCCGTAAATGCCGGGTTTCCTGCATACAGCGGCACGGCGGCCACCAGTCCGCACCCGTATCCTCCGAAAACTTCCTGAAACCGGTGCCGTATCAGGGAGGTCATGCGATCGCTTTCAATTTGCGAATCCCCGTAATGCAGGATCCTGACCTGGTCCCGTTCCCCGAGCCGTACCCTGTCGACGGTCTCAAAAAACCCGAACAGCAGGTGCCGCCCCTCATCGGTCAGCTCAAGCGGCCTGACCGATTGCTGAAGGCTGTCCACATTCAGTATCCTTACCACCTCTTTATTCTCCGGGAGAGTTGGCCGGGCATTTTTGCCGGCTTCGTGTATCCGGTCCGGAGTATGCTCCCTTGTGGCTGGGACCTCTTCTCTGACGGGCATTCCCTCACGAGGGGATTCGCCGGTTGGTTCAGCGGAAAGGACCGGCACCGCCGTGTCGGTTACGATACGGATCTCACTGTGCCGGAAGGATTCGGGATCGGAAGTAATTTCAGACAGCGAGACCAGTCCCGAGAGATCGGCATACTGAATGGTATCCTGCGCCAGGAAGGCGGAGGGATTGAAAAAGCGCAGGTACAAATCATTGGTCAGCCTGATTCCGTCCGGCGGCACCAGTAAGGATATGCCCAGCAGAACAGAAGCTACCGCGGCGAAGAATATGAGGATCCTGATCGGCTTCATACCCTGAACAAAGTGTTTGTTTTATCCTTTCTTTTTTATCCTGATAACCTGTCCGGGTTTAATCTGCGCACTGTTGGTGATATTGTTCAGCCGTGCAATATCAGAATCGGTTACACCCGGGTATTTTTGGGCTATTTCCCATAATGTATCGCCCGACCGGACCGTGTAGGTCACGTAGTCTCCACCGGGCTCTTCAGTGATCGGCGTCACAGCGATACTCTGCGTCCCGACGGCTCTTCCGGCCATGCTTTGCTTTTCGGCAAAGGTCATTTCGTTAATTTTCCTGTACCGTTCAGAGGTACCTTTAGGTTTGTAAATCACCAGCCGCTGTCCGCTGCGGATCAGGTTCCTCCTGATATTGTTCCAGTAACGCAGATCGGATGCGCGCACATCGTACCAGTCGGCAATGTATCCCACATTATCGCCCGACTGAACGACATAGAACAGCTTGTCGTATTTGTCGGCAGGCAGGTCCGCCTGGTAGCTTGCGGTATAATGCTGGGGTGTGACAATCATTTTTTCCTGGTTGAAATATACCGAATCGTTATAGGCAAATATAGTATCCTGGAGGTCAATAAACGCGGAGGTTTTTTCAACCGGTATCCTGAGGGCATACGGGGATGTTTTCGTAGCCGGAATGATATCCTGCCGGTATTGCGGGTTCATATCCCTGATCTGCCGGACGGGTACCTGGAGCACTTCAGATACCTGCTTCAGGTGCAACGGTTCGCGGATAACGATCGTATCGGTAAAGAGCGGGATATCGACCGGTATTTTATAGAGATGGTGTTCAGGATAGTAGTTCATGGCATAGGTGGCCGCAATGAATGCAGGCACATAGCCTCTTGTTTCCCGGGGCAGGTAGTAATAGATATCCCAGAAATCCCTTTTGCCGCCTGATCGCCTGATCGCCTTGTTCACGTTTCCGGGACCGCAGTTATAGGCCGCCAGGGCCAGGGTCCAGTCACCATACATCCCGTAGAGGTCCACCAGGTATTTTGCAGCCGCATGCGTAGCCCTGAGGGGATCCCGCCGCTCATCGACCAGGGAATTGATGGTCAGCCCGTAATGGCGCCCCGTGCCGTACATGAATTGCCATATCCCGACTGCCCCCGCCCGCGATACCGCCCGCGGATTGAGGGCTGATTCAATGACCGCAAGATATTTCAGTTCATAGGGAACCCCGTACAGGTCGAAGACCTGCTCGATAAACGGGAAATAGTAGTCGGTAAGTCCCAGCATGGTTTTCACCTGCTCCCGCCGCTTTTTGGTGTAGACATCAATATAATTCTTCACCAGCCTGTTGTAGGTAAGATTCACCACGGATGGGATCTCCGATAACCGCGCCAGGTACACCGAGTCGGAAAATTCAGGCACGATGGTATCCCCCGGCCAGGCAGAGTCATCGATAATATCTTCAAGCGCCTGGTTGATATAAAAGATATTCAGCAGGCTGTCGAGGTTGGCCTCATACCGGACCGCGATCGGATCCTCCGGGTCGATTGTGCCGGGAAGCACCGGTTCCTGCCCGCCCGATTGGGCCGCCAGGCAAAGGGCCATCATAAAAGTTATCAATCGTCTCATCTCCTTTTCACATTAAAACTCATACTGCAACTTAAACCATAACTGTTTGCCACACCCCCCCCGGTTTCCCGGAATATGCGGATATCGGGTGCAATTCGTAACGAAAGATCCGGGCTGACATCCCAGGCAAACAGGTTCGCATCCACATAGGCATCGATTACCTGGAGCGCATAGACTGCTGCGAGGGCAATATAGCTTATTTCGAGATTTCTTCTCCATGCTCTCAGATAGCGTTCATTCAGGTCACTGGGATCCAAGGCATAATTCAGGCTGGCCTGTTTGTATTGCGTATTGTTGAAATGAATGGCATAGCCTGCTCCTCCAAGGGCTGCATACACGATCGGTATCTTGAAATACTTGTGGTTATAGGCCTGTCCAAGGCCCGGCAGTGCCAGGGCAAACATGATGGCCCTGGTCGGGGAGTGGTCCACCGTATCGGGATCGATCCGTGCCACGGTATCCGCCCGAGCGGAACGCCGGCTTCTTAAGGTATCGGGGTTATAGGTTTCCTGTGCATCCGGCCCCTGTGCCATCAATCCATGATATGCGAATAGAAAAAGGAGAATCAGACATGCGATTCTCCCGGAAATAAAGTGTCTCTGTGTATATTTTTCATCCAAGCAGGTCATGCACCCGGTTTATCGAGTATGCTTACAATTCTGCGCAGATCCTCATCGGTTGCAAAAGGAATAACGATCCTGCCTGCTCCTTTATTATTCCGTCTGAATTCCACCGGCACCCCGAAGTGCTGTGAAAGATGGTCCCGCAGCCGATCATATTCCCCGGCTCCGGGTTCGCGCTCCCCGGGATTTCCCTCAGCGCTTTTCCCGGCTTTTTTCACCAGGTTCTCCACGGCCCTTACCGAAAGGCCCTGTTTGACGATCTTCTCAAAGATTTGCAGCTGAAGTCCGGGGTCCTCAACACCAATCAGGGCGCGGGCATGCCCCATGTCGAGTTTCTTCTCCTTGATGCCGGCCTGGATCTCCGGGGGAAGCTTCAGAAGCCTCAGGTAATTCGCCACGGTTGCACGCTTCTTGCCAACGCGGTCGGCAAGGTTTTCCTGGGTCAGGTTGCACTCATCGACCAGCCGCTGGTAAGAGAGGGCCACCTCAATGGCATCGAGATCCTCACGCTGTATGTTCTCCACCAGCGCCAGTTCAAGCATATTCTCGTCGTCGGTTTCCCTGACGAATGCAGGGATGCGTTTCAACCCGGCTTTACGGGCCGCCCGCAACCTCCTTTCGCCGGTAACCAGCTGGAACCGGTTGTCGCCGGTATGCCTTACCGTGATGGGCTGGATGATCCCGTGTGCCTCCACGGAACGGACCAGCTCGTCGAGCGCCGTCTCATCAAACGAGCTCCTGGGCTGATATGGATTTGCGATGATATTGTTGACAGGAATCTCGTTAATGGCAGCGGCCGCCCTGATTAACTGACGGTCTGATTCATCAGACACGTCAATCAGTGCACTCAATCCCCTTCCTAATACATTTTTTTTGGCCATGGTTCAATCGTAAATTAATCCAGAACTTTCTCCTCCTGCCTGAGCAGGGTCTCCTCGTTCTTCTGGAGGATTTCCCTGGCCAGGTTCAGATAACTGATTGCACCTTTTGATTCAGCATCATAAAGCACGGCCGGTTTTCCGAAACTCGGTGCTTCGGTAAGTTTAATATTCCGCTGAATGATGGTCTGAAAGACCATCTGCTGGAAATGTTTCCGCACCTCCTCAGTCACCTGGTTCGACAACCGGAGTCTCGAATCATACATGGTCAGGAGAAATCCTTCAATCTCGAGGTCCCGGTTCAGTCCTTTCTGAATGATATTGATGGTATTCAGCAGTTTGCCCAGTCCCTCGAGCGCGAAATACTCGCATTGTACCGGGATAATCACCGAATCGGCCGCAGTGAGGGCATTAACGGTAATCAGTCCGAGTGAAGGGGAGCAGTCAATCAGCACATAATCGTAATCATCCTTCACGAGATTAACCACCCGTTTCAGGATATATTCGCGTTCCGACATATTCAGCATCTCAATCTCCGCACCCACCAGGTCGATGTGTGACGGGATCAGGTCAAATCCCTTGATCTCGCTGTTCAGAATAATCTTCCTGGGATCCGCATCTTCAATGAGACATTCGTAAATGCTGGTCTTAACCTTTTTCACATCAAATCCTGATCCCGATGTTGCATTGGCCTGGGGATCGGCATCGATCACGAGCACTCTTCTCTCAAGCACGGCCAGGCTCGCCCCCAGGTTGATGGCAGTCGTAGTTTTCCCCACGCCTCCCTTTTGATTTGCTAATGCAATTACTTTGCCCATCTGATGTTTATTATGTTCCTGCAATGAATTCCGAGCGGGCTTCAAAGTTACTATTTTGGCGTGCCACGCTCAGAATAACCATTTCGTTATTGTAAACATTTAATTTTCATTTTTTAACACCTTATCAACAACGTTGGCTGATAACTTTGTAAGGTATTGAAAAAATGAAATTTGTAAAGAAATTGCCTGTTTCTTTATCCTTTCAAAGATAAAATTTCCGATAGATATGACAAAAAAGCTGGCGGTTATTGAGCGAATAACCAACTATCTGACCTTTGTGCTCAACCTCCCGGTCCTGACACAGGATCTTTAAAGCAGTCCCGGCAGGTGACAGGCCTCCTGCTGGGGATCCGGCGCACAAAAAAATTGATTGTATACAGGGTGTGATTCAAAATAGATTTATAAGTATCTTTGAACTATGAAAAACGCGTGGCTGACCATCGTGAATATAACCGCGGGAGGCGGAAAAGCCGGAAAGGACTGGCTCCAGATAAGAAACCTGCTCGAAAAGCATCAGGTCAATTATCAGGCCGAGTTCACCGACCGACGCCTGCATGCCATGGTGATTGCCCGCCGTAAAATCGAAGAGGGTTTCAATAAAATCATCGTTGTCGGCGGGGATGGAACCATGAACGAGGTGATCAATGGCCTGTTCGCACAGAAAAGGTTGAAAACCACCGAGGTGATGCTCGGCATGATCGCCGTTGGTACGGGAAACGACTGGGCCAGGATGTTTAATATTCCGTCGGATTATGAAAAGGCCATCCTGACCATCAAGAACCGGAAGACCTTTATCCAGGATGCCGGATTGGTTACCTACAAACGGAACGGCCGTACCTGGCAGAGGTATTTCATCAATATCGCCGGAATGGGATTCGGGGCAAAGGTGGTGGAAAAAACCAACAGGCAGAAGGACCGGGGAAAAAGCAGTCCGGCCCTCTACCTTTGCAACCTTTTCACGAGCCTTATCCGGTACCGCTCCACCAAGGCCCGGATCCTGATAGACGGACAGCTGATCGACCGTAAGGTTTTTTCAATGAATGTCGGGATCGGAAAATATAACGGCGGCGGCATGATGCAGGTCCCCGATGCCATTGCCGACGACGGGCTCTACAGCATCACCCTGATAAAGAGGATCGGAAGGCTGAATGTGCTGGCCAATATCAAACGCCTTTACAACGGGAAGATCACCGAGCATTCGAAGGTGGAAACCTATACTGCCCGGGAGATCAGTGTTGATTCCCCGACACGCCTGCAACTGGAAACCGACGGGGAAACCCTGGGTCACGCCCCCCTGGATTTCCAGATCATTCCGAGAAGCATCAAGGTTATCTCAGGAGAACTGTCTGCCTGATTTTACTTCCCGTAGACCTGTATCTCAAACAGCTTTGGCCAGTACTTACCGGTTACGAAGATGCGTTCTTCCCGGCTGTCCCATGCAATCCCGTTCAATACATCGGTAGTGCTTTTCCGGTCGGATGCCGGCAGGATCCCTTTCAGGTTAATCCGCCCTTCCACTTTACCGGAAGCAGGATCAATCATCACGATTTCATCCGTGTAATAACGGTTGGCCCAGATCTTCCCGTTGATATACTCCAGTTCGTTCAGGGCATCCACGATCCCTGTGTGATTGTACACTTCGATCTGCCGGTTCACAGTGAACAGTTCCGGATCGAGAAAGTAGAGTATATTGGAGCCGTCGCTCATAATCAGTTCACTGCCGTTATGCGTCAGGCCCCATCCCTCCTTGTTCTGGTAATAGATTTTCTGCAACTCTTCAAAGCTGTTTTTGTCATAAACAAATCCTACCTGCGACCGATAGGTCAGCTGATAGATCTTATCCCGGAAAACGGTAATGCCTTCCCCGAACAGCTCCCCGGAAAGATTGCGGATCTTCACCGGCTCCCCGCTTTCCAGGGCGACCTTTCTCAAGGATGACTGGCTGTACTGCCCTGTTCCCTCATACAGGAACCCGTCGCTGTACTGAAGTCCCTGCGTGTAGGCTTTCACATCATGGGGATAAATACGGACCACCCGGTATCCGTACTCCTGCGGGATGATGTCCGAAAGAACCGTCACCTGCCGGGAGTGTGTTTCAGAATGACCCGACGCCAGGAATACCTTCATCCTGACACCCAGGCGGCCCGGATTGAATCCCGCTGTGGGGATCAAGCCGGTGAGGGTATTCAGTAAGGTTGGCTGCTGCCTTCCGCCCGTAAAGAGCTGTATTGAATCCACGATGAGTGTATCAGGCACCGAGAGGACGACCGGAATGGAATCCCCTGAACGAACCGTCATGTTGCTTCCCGGCAGGGCGAGCGTGGTCAGCTTCAGAACCTCTGCATCCGCCTTGATCCGTTTGGAAGAGACATTATTATTATTTCCGCATCCGTAAAACACTGAAACTGCCAGCAGGAGGATCAGTGACCCGAACAGTCGCCTGAAAAATGATTTTTTACCGGTAAGCTCCCGGAGTTCCTCCTCCAGGTGCGGATTTTCGTGTGGATTAAGCATCTGGTAGATGCGTCCCCATCCAGGAAACCCTCCCACATTGCGGTCATCAATGAAAATATCTGCCTGGATCTTCCTGCTGGTGGTCTGTTCATCGAACTGCTCTTCAGGATAACTTTTATTGACCGCATAAAACTCCACCCCGTTTTTCCTGCAGTATTCAACCGCCTCCTCAAGCTCCTTGCCACTGCGGAAGGTCCATAGTATCAGCTGATGCTTCTGCTTCTGAAGGGCTTTCAGGGTATCGAAGGCAAATAACATCTCCTTACCGATATCCGGGTACCGGTGCTCGACAATGGTTCCGTCAAAATCTACCGCAATTTTCATATCAACCAAACGGTTTTAAACAGGGGGAATCAGATGAATCGTATCAAAAATACAAAATCCGGTTAAAAGAGATCATTGACTGAAAGATATCTTTCGCCGGTATCATAATTGAATGTCAGGATCCGGGATCCTTTCGGGAGCTCGGGCAACAACCTGGCAACCGCTGCCAGGGAGGCACCGGAAGAGATCCCGGGGAAAATTCCTTCCTGCTTTGCGGCCCGCCTGGCAAAATCGAACGCTTCGGATTTGCTGACGGAAACCGTTCCGTCGAGAAGATCGGTCTGAAGATTGGCCGGGATGAATCCTGCCCCGATCCCCATGATCGCATGGGGTCCGGCTTCCCCGCCACCAATTACCGGGGAATCTTCGGGTTCCACGGCAAAAACCTGCAGTTTCGGAAATTTCTGCTTCAGAACGCGCGCCACGCCTGTAATGTGACCGCCGGTCCCGACACCGGTCACCAGGCAGTCGAATCCATCCGGAAAATCATTGATGATCTCCAGGGCGGTTGTTTTTTCGTGGATACCGGGATTGGCCGGATTGTCGAACTGGGACGGCATCCATGCATCCTTAATCTCCTTCAATAATTCATGGGCCCGCTCTATGGAACCGTTCATGCCCTGTTCCCGGGGCGTCAGCTCCAGCTCCGCCCCATAGGCCGTAAGGATACTGCGCCGTTCAACCGACATCGATTCCGGCATGACCAGGATCACCCGGTAGCCTTTTACGGCACCCACCATCGCCAGGCCAATCCCCGTATTCCCGGAGGTCGGTTCAATGATCACCCCGCCCGGCTTCAGCGTCCCGCTCTGTTCCGCTTCCAGGACCATGGCGTAAGCGATCCGGTCCTTGATGCTCCCGCCGGGATTGCTTTTCTCAAGCTTGATCCAGACCTCGTAATCCGCAGGAAAGAGGCGGTTAATCTTCACGTGCGGCGTACGGCCGATGGTCTCGAGGATGTTATTGTATTTCATATCACAAAATCGATAGGTTCCTTGTAATCCTTACTGTCCCTGACGATGACCCGGTGCTGCCGGTACACCACCGAGAAGGGCAGAATGCTTTCTGTTATCCAGGTGTTGCCACCGATAACGGTATCATGTCCGATCACGGTTTTACCGCCAAGGATGGTGCTTCCGGCATAGATGATGACGTTATCCTCAATTGTGGGATGCCGCTTTGTATTGGACATGCTCTTATCGACCGAGAGCGCCCCGAGTGTGACTCCCTGGTAAATCTTTACGTTTTTCCCGATGACGGCCGTTTCTCCTATGACCACCCCCGTTCCGTGGTCGATAAAAAAGGGCGTGTCGATGGTTGCACCGGGATTGATATCAATTCCCGTTTTGCTGTGGGCATACTCTGTCATCACCCTGGGCAGAACAGGAACTTTTAATTGATACAGGATATGGGCAAGCCGGTAGACAGAGATACAATAGAATCCCGGGTAACAGAGAATTACCTCTTCAATGCAGGACGACGCCGGATCAAACTGCGTGATGGCCCCGGCATCGGATATCAGCTCATCAAACACAGCCGGCAGTTTTTCGAAAAACCGCTCCGCCACCTCCTCCGGTGTCCCGGGAATGGTCTTCTTCACAGAGTGAAGCAGTTCCCTGAGTTGTATCCTGCACCGGTCCAGTTCCATGGCAATCTCTTCCGGATTGAGGATGCAGTTCAGCTTAATGGGAAACAGGGTATGGATAAGATCATCCACGAACTCGTGCGTTCTCACCATGGAGGGAACCTCCATGCAGTTCTTTTTATTCACCCTGCTGAGATGCTCTGGAAAATCAGCCGCTGAATTCATAATCCTTCATATTTTACATTTTATCCTTCGGTTCAAAATATTTTGAGAAAACCATTGAGACCATCAGCAATACCATAAAGATGATTCCCAGATAACTGCCTCCGTTCCCGGACCACGACAGGTCGTTGTAGTCAATAATCAGGAATCTGCATTCCAATGTTTTGTTTATGAACCCCGAAAGTTACAATTTTTATTATAGACGCCATGCATGGTAGAGACGCCATGCATGGCGTCTCTATTAACCCATGCATGGCGTCCCTATTAACCCATGCATGGCGTCTCTACCATGCATGGCGTCTCTATATTATTTATATTTATATCAGGAAAATTATTAATAATTTAATTCATTATTCCGATGTTAAACAGCATTGAAAAAATAATCTACCTGTCATTGTTCCTTCTTTTCTTAATCGTAAGAGAATATTTTAAGGCCAGGTACAGAAAAATCGATTATAAGAAGAGTAAAGTTAAGGTGATCGATGTCGTTTTGCTGGCATTTAATGGAATAGCCATGATTATTCCATTGATTTATGTCTTTTCTGCCGTTTTTGATTTTGCCAATTATAACAGGCCTTCGTGGATTAATATTATTGGCATAATCATTTTAATTATCGCTACTATATGCCTATGGATGTCGCATCGCGACCTGGGATCAAACTGGACACCAACACTGGGCATCAAGACTGATCATGAACTGGTTAAAAAAGGCATTTATAAGCATATCCGGCACCCTATGTATTCTGCCCATATTATCTGGGCCATCGGTCAGATGGTTATTTTACCAAATTGGATAGCGGGATTTTCTTTTATCCTCTTCGCCGTTCTTGTTCCCCTGTTACGAATCAGGGATGAAGAGGATTTGATGATTGGGGAATTCGGGGAAGCATATAAGGAGTACATTCATGAAACCGGCAGCATCCTGCCAAGGATAAAACGGATTGAATGAATTATAGACGCCATGCATGGCGTCTCTTCAGGACGTCGACGATTTCTGGGCGGCAAGGGCTTTCCGGAGGGATTTCTGCAGAAGGGAAATGAACCGATCCTCCCTTATATAACCAGACTTTATGAATTCCCGGTAGCGCTGCTTCGCCTTATTTCTGAACTCTTTATTGGGAAAAATATTCTGGAACAGGTTTCCTTCAAAGGCCAGTACCGAAAGGATCAAGGCGTCCCTGTCGGGCTTGCGGCCATAAACCAGCATTCGCTCCAGCTTCGTGATCCCCGGCTTCAGCAGGTCGGGTTTTCTAACCCTGACCCGCTCTCCAGCCTTCCAGAATAAAACCATGATCTCTTCCTTTTCCAGCAGAAGGTTATCGGTCATCATATCCAACTGTTTCCCGTACAGCTCTCCCTTTTTTATGAGCGACAGCCACTGCATCCGTGAAATACTTTTCCCTGAAAAGGGCATTATAAGAGACATGGTTTTATCCAGCACAGGATCGCCTGTCTCAGCATCCCTGCACCAGAGCTTTTTATTTTCAATCCTGATCATGTTTTTTTCAGCAAGCTCAAAAAGGCATGCATAATAGAGCAGGATTTTCAACGCGTTTGTCGAAGAGGTTACCCGTCGCTTCGGGTAGAGAGCGTGCATGATGATCGTTTCCCTGTATCCCGGTTTCATATTGCATTAATTATTATCTGAATCATTAATTATGATCCGTGCCTTCCGTCCCCAGCCTCCCTGAATCCCTGAGGGCACGGTTCAGTATCCATTCAATCTGGCCGTTCACACTCCGGAACTCATCGGCTGCCCACTTCTCCAGCTCTTTCATAAGTTTCGGATCAACCCGCAATACAAATGCCTTTTTTTGCGCCATATATTTAAACTATCGGATTATCAGGTCTCTTCAGGCTGCAAATTCTTGATAGCCGGCCTGAAAAACTCCCCCGTCAGATACCCCTAATGGTAAAGTGTACCGGTATTGACCACGGGACTCACATCTTTATCAGAACAAAGCACCACCATCAGGTTGCTCACCATGGCTGCCTTCTTCTCTTCATCCAGATTGATTATTTCCTTGGTTGAAAGCTGTTCCAGTGCCAGTTCGACCATGCTCACCGCACCCTCGACGATTTTCTGTCGTGCGGCCACGATGGCAGTTGCCTGCTGACGGCGGAGCATGGCCCCTGCAATTTCAGAAGCATAGGCCAGATAGGCTATCCTCGATTCCATCACCTGGATGCCGGCAATCTTAAGCCGTTCCGTCAGCTCCTGTTCCAGCTCACCGTTAACCTCTTCGCCGCCCGAACGGAGGGAAATGTCCGCATCCAGATCATCGTGACTGTCGTAAGGATAGGCGCCGGCAAGCTTCCTGATGACCGCTTCACTCTGGATATCCACAAAACGGATATAATCATCCACCTCAAAAGCGGCCTTGAACGTGTTTTCCACTCTCCAGACCAGTACAATCCCTATCATAACGGGATTCCCGAGCTTGTCGTTAACCTTGATGGGTTCAGAATTGAGATTCCTTGCACGAAGGGATATCTTTTTCCTGATAAAAAAAGGATTGACCCAGTAGAAACCATTCCGCTTGATGGTTCCGGCATAGTTCCCAAACAGCACAAGCACCGCCGACTCATTCGGGTTCACCACCAGCAATCCGATCCAGCAGAACAGATCGGGAAGAAGAAGCAGAAGCCACCACGGACTGAAATAGACAGCCAGTAAAACAGGGCCTATCAATAGCGCAAATGCAATAAAAAGACCCAGGTATCCCACATAGGGAGACATTATCTTTTCCTTTTCCATAACAGTAGGTTTAATATGATATTAATACTATATTGATATCACAATAATATAACATCTTTTGAAGATTTCCAATTTTTTTATAATTTTTCTCTCTGGTTTATTTTTCATGCATATCAACATTATTAACCTGCTCCATAAAAAGCGTTCATGTACCAGAAGGATTATATATTAAGAATGATTGAAATGATTGCTGATCTTGTTGCGGGTATCCTGGGGTTGATCAGGGAAGGACGCCTGACACAGGCTTCACAGACACTTGATAATGCTTACCAGGAATTCCTGAAAAAGGATGCCTCTCTTTTCAGGAACATTCCGGCAGAGAAGTTAACCGAAACATTGCTTTCAGAACATAATTATACAGGCGGTCACCTGAGAATATTATCGGAACTGTACTTTGCTGAAGCAGAACTGCAACTGGCTAAGGGTAAGAATAAAAACAGTCTTGAATATTATCAAAAGGCCCTGGTTCTTTTTGAGTTTGCAGAGAAGGTGGCCCGATCGTTCTCTGTCGACACACAATCAAGAATATCAGTGATAAAGGAGAAGATATCTCATTTGAAGCAACCGGCACCCTGAAGATATCCTAATTATGAAACACAATACAAACCGGTGAAGGTGTTTCAGTCTCGTCCAGGTATTCCAGCATACCGGTTTGTTCGTCTCGTCTGAATGATACAATATTGTCGGATCTCTGGTTGGCGACCAACAGGTATTTCCCGTCCGGAGAGAGCGCAAAGTTTCGCGGCCAGCTCCCGTGGACCGGCTGATAGCCGACAGCGGTTAAGGTGCCATCATGTTTATTCACACTGTAAATCGCCAGGGAGTTATGTCCCCTGTTGGATGCATACAGGAACTTCCCATCCGGGGAAAGATGAATATCCGCACAGGTATTGGGTTCTTTATAACCGTCAGGCAGGGTTGATATGGATGAGCGAATTTCGTATTTTCCCTTATTGCCTTTAAGAACCTGGGTTACCGTACAGCTCAGTTCGTTGATAACATAGATCCATTTCCCATCCGGATGAAAGGCCACGTGCCTGGGACCGGCGCCGGGAGCCATGCCAAGCTTTTCCTGCTCTTCCGGGATCAATATCTGAGACATGGTATCGAGATGGTAGAACCACAGTTCATCCGTCCCCAGGTCAACGGCAATAACCTCCTGTTCACCCGGTAAAAACCATGCGGAATGGGCATGCGGTCCTTTTTGCCTGTCAGTTGGTCCCTGTCCGGTGTGCTGTTTCAGATCGAGCAAATCGGATAACCTGCCGTTTTCATTCATTCTTACCAGGCCGATATTACCACCGGTATAGTTGGCGGCCAGAACATATCCGTCATCATTCACTGCAATAAAGCAGGGGTGTGCCCCGCCGGAGGTGGTCCGGCTGACAAATTCAAGCGTGTCTTTTCTGACGGCGTACGATACAATCGATCCTTCATTATCTTCTGAACTGACCTCGCTGATGGCGAGCAGATAGTTTCTGTCTTTGCTCAGGGCCAGGAATGAAGGATTATCCAATTCTGAAGCCAGAACAATATCCTGAAGGACTCCATCCCTTTTGAGCATGCATTGGTAAATCCCTTTACTGTCACCCCCTGTGTAGGTCCCGATGTAGAAGGTATACGGGCAATCATTCCCTTTGGAACAGCTCATCTGACAGGCCGTCAGGATCGAGAGGAAAATAAAGGCAGCCAATAATTTCATGTCGTTTAATAGCAGGTTATTGAAGCTTTTTCATTTTTTTGAGCGGCAGGAATCCTGCGTTATGTTTTCCTGCTGAGCAAGAGTATCGTTACAGCCATTGAGATAACAGCCAGGTAAGGCATCAGCTTATGAACCATGCGCGTGAAATTGTTCACCAGGCTCTCAAAGCTCAGAAGTGCGCCCGAACCAAAGGAGAGGAGCAGGAAGATCCCTGAAAGCACCACGAACCATACTTCAACAGTGTGAAGGTCCACCCCTTTCATCATTTTCAGCACGGCGAGAACCAGCACAACAATCGCAGCAACGGCCAGGAGCTTATGAAAAGTAAAAATAATCGTGTTCAGCGGTCTTCCCAGCAGGCTGAGCCACATGCCCGATACCAGGAGCAGAAAGACAAGAATTCCTGAAATAATGAGTTTTGAGTCCATTAGATTAATAGTTTTGGTTTATTATTCTGAAATTTCATAAACAACAGCCGGCCCAACAGCAACTTTTTTTGATTATGTTTTTTACCGGGCCGTTTAATGGCACGGTAAATCAGCATCAGGGGTAACATGAGTGTGAGCAGCCACCGTGATGATTTCTGTATCCGGTCGATATCAAACTCCGCAGGTTTGAAATGGTATTTAACAGCGATGTAATCGTACTGATCCAGGCTTCGGGAAGCAACATGCTGCAATCCGTCATAATTTTTTAATTCCAGTTCCTTAAATCCGTAAAAGAAACCCCTGAACAGGAAACGGAACCGGGAATTCATGGAGAGGATATTCGGGGTGGATATATAGAGTCGTCCGCCGGGCTTCAGGATCCTTCCCGCTTCCCTGAAAAAATTCTCATGATCGAGAATGTGTTCGGTAACCTCTACCGCAACGACCAGGTCGAAAGTGTCGTCGGAATAGGGAAAGGTGTCGGTCATATCCACTTTCCTGCATTCCGTCTTATCAAACTCGAACAATTCCGGGAAGAGGTCGCATGCACTGACGTCATAGCCCAATTCATGCAGTTTGCCGGTCAGGGCCCCGCGGCCGGCTCCCAGGTCCAGTACTTTCATTCCCGGCTTCTCATCCTGTTTCTCAAGATACTTTAGAAACCTCTGGTGAACACCGGGCATGGTGATGGGTTCAATCGTTTTCATAAATCCGGTGTTTACTGGGATGGCTTTTTCCATCTTACTGCCAGGAGACCGACAAGGGAGAGAAGCATATAAACCAGGATGATAAGGGTCAGGCCGGGAATCCAAGCAACGATCAAAATTATCAGTGAAATAAGCAGGAAGAGATAGCGGATTCCGTTTCCCTTCAGCCTGAAATGTTCAAACTTCAGAGAGAACATCGGAACGGGGAGGATCATATGGATGGCCATGATGATTTGCACGACCCAGATAAACCATACGGAACTATCGTGTTGAAACAGGAGTCCCTCTTTCATGATCTCCCAGTAGATGCCGGTCCAGAACAGGGCATGTGCGGGTGTTGCCAGTCCGGAGAAGATGTTTTCCCCCTCTTCCTGCAGGTTGTACCTTGCCAGCCGTATGGCGGAAAAAGCCGGAACCACCATTACCGATGCCAGGATGAACCACTGTACCGCCTGCCTTCCGGCCAGGCCTTCGGCATCCAGAACAAACATATGCCTGTAAATCATGTAAATCATTACGGCGGGCAGGACTCCGAAGGTAACCATATCCGACAGGGAATCGAGGTATTTCCCGGTTTCGGAATGAGCCCGGAGCCACCTCGCTGCCAGCCCGTCGAGGAAATCAAACAGCGACGCTGCCAGGATCAGGTAAACCGCCCAGCGCCAGTTTCCCTCGACAGTGAAAACAATGGCTGCCGTCCCGCAGAAAAGATTGAAAAGGGTCAGAATATTGGGAACATGCCTTCTCATTTTTCGTCCGATGGTTCGCCGGAGTTATACCGGTTTTCGAATATCAGCAGGGCCAGTCTTACCAGTACATAACTTGCCAGGATCATCAGGGGCCAGGCAAGGTATCCCATTATTTGTTCAAAATACATCATTATAGATTTTAATAGTGTGCATCTTCTTTCATCTCTTCCTCGGTGACCTTTTTCCTGTTCAGGGATCTCCAGGCAAACCAAATATACGCGAAAATAAAAGGAACAAACATTGAAACATAACTCATTGACACAAGCGTATAGTGACTTGAAGAAGCATTCTGGATCGTAAGCGAGCTCTGGAGATCATATGCAGAGGGATAGAACGCCGTATTGTTGAATCCGGCCAGCATAAAGAGCGAGAAAACCACCAGTACGGTTCCCGGACCGGCAAACCAGATTCCGTTTGAATAATCCCGGAGCAGGGAGGTCAGGATGCCTCCCAGGACCATCATTACACCGCCCAGGAAGATCACGAGCACGAGGGGCATCTGCACCAGGTTATTGAAGTACTTATACGGTTCCATAAACACCTCCCCCGTATCGGGATTGACGGCATATCCGTCCCTGAGCATCAGCAGAACCGTAAACAGAAGAAAAAACAGGACAAACGGAATGACATTATACAACAGCTGTTTCTTTGTGCGCTGAATGATATTATTATTATCAATGTTGTTCAAAAAATAGAGCAGTCCGAGTACCCGCGCGAGGAAGAATACCGTAAATCCCAGGGAAAGGTTGAAGACGCTGAAGACGGCCTCCAGGCCCCTGGCCCTGGTCTGCCAGGTGACACTGTTCATTTCGTCCAGTGCAAACTGGGAACCTGAAAAAAAAGTTGCCACAGCCACCCCTATGAGGAAGGTCCCTGCCATTCCGTTTACAAAAAGGAAAGTTTCGTATGTTTTTTTTCCCAGGAAATTGCTGGCCTTGGTTCTGAACTCATAGGAGACCGCCTGTATGACGAAGGCGAAGAGGATAATGATCCATACCCAGTAAGCCCCGCCAAAGCTCGTCGCATAAAAGAGGGGAAAAGATGCAAAGAAAGCCCCCCCGAAGGTAACCAGTGTGGTAAAGGTAAACTCCCATTTCCGGCCAAGGACATTCACAAGGATGGTCCGTTCATTTTCGGATTTACCAATACTGAAGAGAAAAGTTTGTCCTCCCTGCACGAAGAACAGGAATACCAGCAGGGAGCCAAGCAGGGCAACAATAACATACCAGTATTGCTGAAGCGCTAAATGTGACAGATTTCCAAACATGATTAATGTCCTCCCGGGCCTTTTTTGATTTGTGACAACATAATTTTTATCTCAGCAATGAAGAGTGCCGAGAATGTGAGTGTGAAGATCCAGAACGTCAGTTGAACCGCTCCTGCGTCGAGCCGCGTCACAGCTGCAATGGTTGGCATCAGTTCATATACTACCCAAGGCTGGCGTCCCAGCTCCGCCACCACCCAGCCTGCCTGACTGGCTATCCAGGGAAGCGGGATCGACAGCAGGGCGATCCAGAGCAGCCATTTGTGGTTGCCCCACCGGTTTCTCATAGCAAGCCATAATGCAATGGCACTCAGGATCAGGAAATGTACCCCGAGGATGACCATGATGTGAAACGAGTAGAAATTCAGTTTCACGTTGGGGATCAGATCGTCCAGATCCGCTTTTTTAAAATAGCCGAATCCGAAATGCTGGAAATAATCTTCTACCCACTTCGGATCGCTGAATTTTTCTGCCATGGCAGCGTAGGTTACCTCATCCCCCCGGTCCTTCGCCCGCTTCATCTCCTTGAGGGTTTGTATGGCCACCGACCCCCGCTCAATCCGTTCTTCATAGGAAAGGATCCCTTGTTCCTCGTTCCCATAAACCAGGTCGGATATGCCGGGCACAAAACCATCCGTATCGAGATGGACCATATAGGAAAGCACACCGGGAAACCCGATTTTAAATATGAACTTCTCATTGCCATCAGGCATTTTTGTAGCATCCCGGCGGAGGGCACCGATTGCCAGAAGCGGGGCCCGGGTCTGCCCATCAAATAATCCTTCTATAGCCGCCAGTTTCATGGGCTGGGTGCGGGCAATATCCCGGGCTGACGAGTCGCCCGTAAGAATGGTCACAAGGGCGGCCAGCACCCCGAAAACCCCTGCAATAATCGTGCTTCGCCTGGCAAACAGCACCTCACGGTTTTTCAAAAGAAACCAGGCGCTCACGCCAATGACAAAGATTGATGCCAGCAGAAAGCTTGAGGTAATGGTGTGCAGGAACTTGATGACGGCTGTCTCCGAAAGTGCCACATCCCAGAAGGAGGTCATTTCGTTCCTTGCAGTCAGGGGATTGAACACTGTACCCACCGGGTTCTGCATCCATGAGTTCGCCACCAGGATCCAGACCGCTGACAGGTTGGCTCCAAAGGCCGTCAACCAGGAAGCAGCAAGGTGAAACCGTTTACTGACTTTGTTCCATCCGAAAAACATGATGGCAATGAAAGTCGACTCCAGGAAGAAGGCAAAGATGCCTTCCACTGCAAGCGGTGTTCCGAAAATATCACCTACGAACCAGGAGTAATTGGACCAGTTCGTTCCGAATTCAAATTCGAGAATAATCCCGGTAGCCACCCCGATAGCGAAGTTTATACCGAAAAGCTTCATCCAGAACTTCGTCATCTTTTTCCATTCTTCCTGCCCTGTGCGGAAATATATCGTGTGCATGAACGCCACGATGAATGATAATCCCAGAGTCAGGGGAACAAATACCCAGTGGAACATGGCAGTAAGGGCAAACTGCCCGCGGGACCAGTCAACCAGGGACATGTCGATCGATTCAAACATAGGATTAAGGATTTGTTAGTTGTTCCAAAACATGGTCGCTCCGCTCTGCATCGGACCGAAAATTCTTCCGGAGGATATCCGGAAAAAAAAATATTTTCAGAATGAAAAACATGATAAAAAGTTTGACCAGGATAATCAACCATAATGGTCTGCCCCAGGTCATGGACCTGAATCCATCGTAATAAAACATGAATATGCGTTTTACCATTGCCGGTCCATTATGTGGAAGGTCTCAGATTCTCAAAATTAGCATTAATGAGGACAGAGCCTTAATTTAAATGATTAATTTTTCTAAAATTTTTAATTATTCTGAATTAAAAATCCAATCTTTGGGATACGGAAGTATGAGAGGTCCGACGGACAAGCATCCGGTTATTCACACTACATTCAATGGATACCCTGTTTTCAGATTATTTCCTTCCGGTTACCCTTGCCGTCATAACCCTGGGCATGGGTTTGTCGCTCACCGAAAAGGATTTCAGGAACATTATCGTTCAACCGAAAGCAATCCTGACCGGTATATTTTCCCAGATTATCATTTTGCCTGCCATTGCTTTCCTGGTGGCAAGCCTGTCCAACCTGGACCCGATCTTCAAAGTCGGTCTCATTGTTATTGCCGCCTGTCCCGGAGGTGCCACATCGAACCTGATCACCTATATCCTTACCGGCAACATTGCTCTTTCCATCTCCCTCACTGCAGTTAACAGCCTGATCACCCTTCTCACCATCCCGCTTATTGTAAGTCTTGGTCTTGAAACATTTATCCATGAAAGTTCAGAGCTCCATCTACCGGTCTGGGATACCGTCATAAAAATATTTCTCATCACGATCGTACCGGCCTTTGCAGGAACCCGTATCCGCAAGTGGAAAACCGATTTTGCCGACAGACTGGAACGTCCGCTGAAAATCATTCTTCCGCTTCTGCTGCTGATTGTTTACATGGGTGTCATTTTCATTAACCAGGGAACCGAGCAGGCCACGCGTCGCGACTTTATCAGCCTGATCCCCTCAACCCTCTCACTGAACTTTGCGGCCATGCTGTCCGGCTGGTTGATTGCCCGGCTCATGAGGCTTGGTAAGAGAAACAGGTTCACCATATCCATTGAAGTGGGACTGCAGAATTCAGCACTGGCCATCTTTGTCTCGAGCTTCCTGCTGAATAACCAGTCGATGGCATTGGTAGCCGTGGTGTACGGCTCGTTCACCTTCTTTACAACCTTGTTGTTCGGATGGATTGTGAAAAAAATAAGTTAGCGATAGAGGTATACAAAACCGGTTATTCCTTCAGCGGCAGCTTTTCCTGATAACCTGATCACATAATAATAGATGCCCTCAGGAACTTCGTTGCCGCTGGCGTTTCTTCCGTCCCAGAATATCCTGGGCGACCGTGCATCAAACACTTTGGTCCCCGTGCGGGTGAAGATAATCAGGTCATAAACTGTTTCCCCGGGAGTGTCGACCTCGAAGAAATCATTCGTATTATCCCCGTTTGGAGTGAAAATATTGGGCACGTTCTCAGCCCCGAATTCCAGCGTATCCCCGGAGGCCATTGCAGCCTTCGGTTTCAGGACCGGATCCTGAGGATTATCAAAAGCCTGCCCGGAAAGGAGCGCAGAAACGCAGCAGGCCAGTAACACTATGAATGCCTTTTTGTATTTCATTTACACCATATAAATATAGTGTTATATTCGTTCGGTTAACTTCTGGATCAGCCTAAAGTTATTAAAAAATTCCTTCGCAAAGACCCTCAGAACAGTATAGGTAGGAATGGCCAGGATCATCCCGACCACGCCGGCAAGACTTCCTGCTATCATGATCACTATGAATATTTCCAGCGGATGCGCCATGACACTGGTCCCGAAAATGAAGGGTTGAAAAATGGTATTATCGGTCAGCTGTGTCACAGCAAATACAATGACCATATAACCGATCAGGGGCAATAATTCTGTTGAAAAATCGAGGTAAAGATGGGTGGCAACACCCAGGGTCACTCCCAGGGCAGCCCCTAACCAGGGTCCCAGGTAGGGAATGATGTTCAGCACCGCTGCCAGCAACCCGATGATGATTCCATGGCGGAAACCGACCCCCGCGATGGTCATCCCCACCGTAACCAGGGTAAGGATCCCGGTCATCTGCACCAATATCCCGATAAAGTAGCGCCGGAGCAAATATTTTACAGAAGCCAGGGCGTGCCGTATTTCAGCTTCATATTCTTTGGGGAGAAGCAAAACCAGCGATTCTGACAATAGCTTTTCCTCTCGTAACAGGAAAAAGGTGATAAAGGAGATGGCAAAGATGGCCCAGAAGATATTGCCCAGAACTCCCGCTATCGTGCCGATCAGATTCGTCAGCAGGGAAATGTTCAATACCGATTTGATTTTTTCCTGAACCAAGTTCTCGATTGAGGTAAATTCCTCCCCATTGAAATTCATCCTGTTGTACCAGTCATTCAGCTTACTCAATGGCTTTTCCATGTAGGCCATTATCTGTTCGGAGTCGATACCGGACAATTCCTGTGCCTCACTGGCAATCAGAGGAATAAATATCCTGAAGAAGCCAAAGAAAAATCCCCAGATAACAAACAGCGTCAAAAGGGCCCGGATGGAAACCGGGATCCTGAATTTTCCGATTTTTATACGTCCCATAAGACGGACCAGTGGCCTGGTAATCAGTGAAAGTACAGTTGCAATAAGGATATAGGTGACAATATTAAAGAACCGCCAAACCAGCAGACCCAGAATGATCAATCCAACGATGATCAGAATGGTTCTGGAGCTGATTCTTATTTTCCCGGATTGCATAATCAAAGATAAATAAAAGCCTGTACTCTTAATAAACTGTTGATATTTTTCTCTTTCCAGATCAATTCCTTATGGTTACTTTTAAAAACCGGGAAAAGTGGTTGCCATGAAGCAATACCTCGACTTACTAAAGCATGTCATTGATAACGGGATACCCAAGGAGGACCGGACCGGGACGGGCACCATCAGCACGTTTGGGTACCAGATGCGGTTCGATCTGAGGGAGGGATTTCCCCTGATGACCACCAAAAAGCTTCATCTGAAATCGATAATTTACGAATTACTATGGTTTTTAAAAGGGGATACCAACATTCGGTATCTGAACAACCATGGTGTGACTATCTGGAATGAATGGGCCGATGAGAAAGGAGACCTGGGTCATATTTACGGATACCAGTGGAGGTCCTGGCCAGCTCCGGGGGGAAGGCATATCGATCAGATTCAGAAGGTTGTTGATTCGATCCGGAGAAATCCGGATTCAAGACGCCATATCGTGAGCGCCTGGAATGTCGGGGATCTTGAAAAAATGGCGCTCCCCCCCTGCCATATCCTGTTCCAGTTCTATGTCGCAGGAGGCCGGTTATCATGCCAGTTGTACCAGCGCAGTGCAGATATTTTCCTTGGTGTTCCATTCAATATTGCCTCCTACTCCCTCCTTCTGATGATGGTTGCCCGGGAAACCAACCTGGAACCCGGAGAGTTCATTCATACACTTGGCGATGCCCACATTTACAAAAACCATCTTGAACAGGTTCATCTTCAGCTGACCAGAACACCCCGGCCCCTTCCTGTCATGAAGCTGAATGAAAAAGTGAAATCCCTGTTCGACTACATGTTTGAAGATTTCACGCTTGAAAAATATGATCCCCACCCCCACATTAAAGCATCGATATCCGTATAAATGAAGAACGAAATCATCCGGAACATTTCAATCATTGTGGCTATCGCAGAAAACAATGCCATCGGAAAAGATAACCGGCTGCTTTGGCATCTTTCCGAAGATCTGAAGCGGTTTAAGCGGATCACATCCGGTCACTCCCTGATCATGGGCCGTAATACCTATCTCTCCCTCCCCGGCGGAGCGCTTCCTAACAGGAAAAACATTGTAATCAGTAATATCAGGAATGAATCTTTTCCGGATTGCCTGATGGCTTATTCCATTGATGAATCCCTGAAGCTCTCTGAAAAGGAACCGGAATGCTTCGTTATCGGGGGCGGTATGATTTACAGACAGTTTTTGCCGCTTGCTGCCAGGCTCTATCTGACAAGGGTTCACCATACATTTGAAGCCGACACTTACTTTCCTGAAATCGATTTCAGCGAATGGATTGAACTGGATTCGGAATACTGTAATGCCGATAACCGCAATGAATTTGCTCACACCTTCACCATCTATAAAAAGAAGATAATTTGAAATCTCAGAAAAAGAGATTATTTTTCCGGCCTGAACTAAAACTTTTAAATCATGAAAAAGCACATTTTTTTCTTTGCCCTGTTTCTTTTTGTGCCCCTTTTTCTCTTTGCCCAGGCCGACAGGATTATGGGAATCTGGTTGACAGAAGAAGGTAACTCCCAGGTTGAAATTAAAAAAGATGCCGAGGGAAGGTACTATGGAAAGATTATCTGGCTGGAGGAACCGATGGAAAACGGGAAGCCGAAGTTGGATAATGAAAATCCCGATCCGAAACTGCAGAGCCGTCC
>JAFGWU010000016.1 GCA_016936975.1 Bacteroidales bacterium
GGTATCAAAACAGGGTAATGGATGTAATACTTGTGATAAATAAAAGGAATATGGTCCCAATTCGGCGGTGGAGTAATAAACCCGGATTTCAATCCGGGGTATGAACGGTGATATAAATGACCATACTACATCATATATTATGTATTACATTCCCCCCTCTCGGGGGGGGAGAAAGGGGGGGGCAATGTGCGGCATAGCAGGCATCCTAAATTTCCGCAACGGACCAGTCTCTCCGAACTCAATCGAATGGATGTTGTCCCAAATCCAGCACCGCGGCCCCGATGAGTCCGGCATCTATATCGGCGAAGGCATCGGGCTGGGCAACGTCCGCCTGAGCATTATCGACCTGGCAACCGGACAACAACCCATGACCACCCCGGAGGAGGATATGTGGATTGTGTATAACGGGGAGATCTTCAATTATATCGAGCTCAGGGATGAACTCAGGAACCTGGGTTATAAATTGCGGACCAGCAGTGATACGGAGGTCCTTTTACTGCTTTACAGGCATTACCGGGAGAAATGTCTTGAAAAACTGAACGGTCAGTTTGCCGTGGCCATCTGGGATTCCAACAAAAAGGAGCTGTTCCTGGCCCGTGACCGCGTGGGGATCCGGCCGCTGTTTTATTCATTAAAAGGAGATTCATTTGTTTTTGGATCCGAGATAAAATCGATTTTCGCCTCCGGATTGGTCAATCCCGAACTGCATCCCGACGGACTGAACCAGGTCTTCACCTTCTGGTCCGCCCTCTCCCCCAATACGATCTTCAAAAATATCTTCGAGGTCCCCCCCGGCCATTATATGAAGATCTCCGCTTCAAATGGGATCCGGGAACCCAAATCCTACTGGCATCTTCAATTTAAAAACGGTAAGGGGATTCCATCGAATCCCCCTGCAGAAATTCCGGATAATGTCGTTTCTCTTAAGGACCGCCAAAGAAAATTCCAGGAAACCCTCGATCAATTCGAATCCCTCCTCCGCGACGCCATCCGGCTCCGCCTCCGCTCCGACGTCCAGGTGGCCGCCTACCTGAGCGGGGGAATCGACTCCAGCGCAACGACCTATTATATTAAACAGATCGAACCCGGCGTTCTGAATACCTTCTCTATCGGATTCGACGATGCGGAATTCGATGAGACCCTGTTTCAGCAGATGGTTTCCTCACAACTCGATACCAACCACGAAGCGATAACCTGCTATCGCAAAGACATCGGGGAGAATTTCCGGAAGGTGCTCTGGCATACCGAGATCCCCCTCCTGAGAACCGGGGCGGTACCGATGTACCTCCTGTCAGGCAACGTCCACAAAAACAAAGTCAAAGTGGTGATCACCGGGGAGGGCGCCGATGAACTGCTCGGGGGGTATAATATTTTTAAGGAGGCACTGATACGGGAGTTCTGGGCCAGGGAGCCGGAATCGAAAGTCAGGCCCCTGCTGTTCGGGAAGCTCTACCCCTATCTGCAGCAGTTCCAGGGGAAGAATAAACAATTGCTTAAATTCTTTTATGGTTTTAAGCTCACCGATACCGGGAACCCGCTCTATTCGCACCAGATCAGGTGGCACAATGCACAGCAGGTGAAAAAGTATTTCACCCGGGAGTTCGCCGAATCGATTCAAAGCGATCCGGTTGAAGCGCTGATGAACAGACTGCCTGTTGGTTTTGAATCGCTCGACCTGCTCAGCCGGGCGCAATGGATCGAGATCAACCAGTTCCTTTCCAGTTACCTGCTCTCTTCGCAGGGAGACAGAATGTCCATGGCCAACTCGGTGGAAGGACGGTACCCGTTCCTCGATCACCGGGTGATCGAGTTCTGTGCCTCCCTGCCGGCAGATTATAAGATTAAAGGACTGAATGAGAAATACCTGCTTAAGAAGCTGATGACGGATAAACTGCCCAGCGAGGTGGTCCGCCGGCCCAAGCAGGCCTACCGGGCACCTGTGGCTAACGGACTGCTGTCGGAAGGACCCGGTGGATTTATGGAAGAGATGCTCTCACCGGGACAAATTCAACCGGCAGGCATTTTTCAGCCCGACCTGGTTGAGAAACTGCTTGCCAGGCTGAAAGAGAGCACCCTGCCAACGGAAAATGAGAACATGGCCCTGGCCGGCATCCTCTCCACCCAGATCCTGCTCGACCTGTTCATGAACGGCCACAATCCGTTCCCTGAAAAGAAACTGCATTCACCCTGCCGGATTACATATGATAAAAAGATAGCTCATGAAAAACAAACCCTTCTCCAAAAACATCCTCCACATCGATAACATCGAACAACTCGCGGACCGGATAGCAAGCCGTCTGCGAGATGATATTGCCCACCGCCTCAACCGTTTCGGCGGCGTCATCGGCCTCAGCGGCGGCATCGACTCCTCGGTGACCCTGGCACTCACCGTAAAGGCCCTCGGGGCTAATAAAGTACTCGGCATCATGATGCCGGAAAAAGATTCGAGTCCCGACAGCCTGGAGCTTGCCACAACACTGGCAAAACAGTTCGGGGTCAGCACCCTCACCGAAGTGATCACCGGCGCCCTGGACGGGTTTGGATGTTATGAGAGAAGGGACCGTGCCGTGAAAGAGGTGATCCCGGAATACGATCCGGCCACATACAAAATGAAGATCGGGATCCGGCAGAGCGGTATCGGGAGCCATTTGCCCCCGGTGTTTCAGCTGACGGTCGTCCGGCCCGACGGGACAGAGATATCGGAGCGTCTGCCATCGAAACAGCTCCGCACGATCATTGCCGCCTCCAACTTCAAGCAGAGGAGCCGGGCCTCGTTCCTCTACTACCATGCCGAACGGCTCCATTACGCCGTGGTGGGTACCCCCAACAAACACGAGGTGGCCGAGGGATTCTTTGTCAAACATGGTGACGGGGCCGCCGATGTGATGCCTATAGGGGATCTCTATAAAACCCAGGTGTACCAGCTTGCAGAGTTCCTCAACATCCCGGAGGAGATCCGGCGACGGACACCCACCACCGACACCTATTCGGCCGAACAGACCCAGGAGGAGTTCTTCTACCAGTTCCCCTATCACACCCTGGACCTGCTCTGGTACGGTTTCGAAAACAACTGCGATCCCGCCGAAGTCGGACAGGTCATGAAGTTGCCCGCTGAAGAAATCAAACTAATCTGGAAAAACTTCGAACGCAAAATAGCCACCACCGAATACCTTCGAATGGAACCGATTAGAAACTATAATTTTATTTAATATAATAAGCTCGAAAGTCCCCTCTTCAGGGGGAGGGGATTTAGGGGGAATAAAACTACGATCATGAACACCTTCAACTACCTGCTCGACGACTCCTGCCACTCCGGCAAGCTCTTTTTGCTCGGAAACAAGGAACAGATCTCCTATGACGATCTGTTTAAGAAATCCCTGAACCTGGCGCAGTTCATACGTTGCAGTTACGGGGAAAACAATTTTATCCTGTTGATCGGCCCGAACTCGGTGTTTTTCATTGTGGCCTACCTGGCCATCATGAAATCGGGCAATACCTGTGTGCCGCTGAACCCGGCCATTGAGGCCCATAACTTTGATTACATCCGTAAAACCTGTAATGCCAATATTGCGTTTATCGACCCGGTTCTTTCGGGAAAGAGCTGGCCCGGACTGGAGTACATCCATCATGAATTTCCGCAAACCAAAGCGGCCAACCTCGATGCACTTTATGAAGAGAAATTTGACCGGGAAAGGCTCGCCGAGGTCATATTCACCTCCGGCTCCACGGGGGAACCGAAAGGGGTAATGCTCTCCCACGGGAACCTCATCGCCAATACCGACTCCATCGTTGAATACCTGCCCCTGGGTCCGTCGGACATCATCCTGATCGTCCTGCCCTTCTATTACTGTTATGGGCTCTCCCTCCTGCACACCCACCTGAAAGTGGGCGGCAGTGCGGTATTCAATAACAGCTTCATGTTCCTCGGTTCGGTGCTCAACGACCTGCTGAAATACAAATGCACCGGTTTCTCGGGGGTCCCGAGCCATTTCCAGATACTCCTTCGCAAATCGGAATCCTTTAAAACCACAAAATTTCCCGACCTGAAGTATGTCACCCAGGCAGGCGGTAAACTGCACAAGGCTTTTTTAAAAGAGTTCGCGGAGAGCAAACCCGAGATCGATTTTTACGTGATGTACGGTCAGACCGAAGCCACCGCGCGGCTCTCCTACCTCCCGTTGGACATGTTTCACAAAAAAATGGGCTCCATCGGGAAAGGGATCCCAAATGTTGTGCTGGAACTGCACGACGAGAACGGGAAAAAGATCACCCAACCCAATGTGAACGGTGAAATTGCCGCCCGGGGAGGCAACATCATGAAGGGATACCTGAACGATGAAGCCTCCACGCAGAGAGCCTTGCGCGACGGCTGGCTCAACACCAACGACCTGGCCTACATGGACGAGGACGGCTTCTTCTTCCTCACCGCCCGGAAGAACGAGATCCTTAAGGTTGGCGGCAAACGGATCAGCCCCAAGGAGATCGAAGAGGTCATCCTTGCCATCCCCGAAGTGATGGACTGCACCATCTCCGGCATATTCGACGAGATCCTCGGCGAGGCCATCAAGGCCACCATCGTCCTCTCCCCCGGCAAGGAAACCCTCATCAATGAAACTGCCATCAGATCCCACTGCACCCGCTCCCTCGACACCTTCAAGATCCCCCGGGTCATCGAATTCAAGGACCGCCTTAAGATCGCGGATACGGGAAAGAAGGTTAAGTGAGACCCTCTAAGAACGAGCCTTGCGAAATTCGAAGCGTTGGTCGAACTTAATCCTGAAACCGCGAAGCGGGATTCAGGATCTTATAGGAGAACCCTGAACATATTAAGAAACAGATCCTGAAACAAGTAGGCAGGCAGTAGGCATGCCTACTGCAATATGCAGCCGTAGCCACGCCATGCCTGGCGTGGAAGATTAACGATTTTTAGCAGCTTGCAAAGCTAAATGAAGAATCAAAACCGGGAACCGGGAACCGGGAACCCGGGATTCTTGAAGCAGAGAAGCAAACAGAATTACTGCAGCAAACTTAGTACTCGATGTAATTAAACTCCAACCCCAGCCTTCCGTCCATAATCTCTCCAAGCTCCAGCAGTTCCGGGTCGTCCATCTCGTAATACCAGTTTACATTCAGCTCCTTGTCGTTGTTCCTGAGTTCCTTGAGGTGTTTCAGAACATCGAATATCCTCTGTACGGAGGCCGTATCGACATATTCAAATTTCAGGTTTACGGTGGTGGAGGCCTCGGGCTGTTTAATATACTCATCCACCCATTTGAACACCGGTTCGAAGAATACTTTCGGATCGGAGAGAATGGAGTTACCGGAAAGACTCACCTCACCCGGGATGCATTTCACATCCAGGGATTTCTGGGTTGGTTTGATGATCAGGTCGTTCATATATAAAAGTAAGTTGAGATATCCTGCTTGAAAAAATAAAGATATAAAAATATAAAAAAATCAATCGTGGAGGTCAATTTTATAATTAAAGAAAATATCCTTCATCTTTGACTGCAGGTCGGGATTGTTCAGGATACTTTCATCATCCGCAATATAAAGGCTTTTAAGCTTCCTGCTGATGACCTTCCACTGGACCGGTTTCTCTCCCAGCAGGGTCGTCAGCAGTTTTGCGGCATGGTTGTAAAAATCCTCCCGGATCCGTTTCTGAAGCATATCAAGGAAGCCCAATTCGTGCAGAAAGAAAAGCTTTAGATCGATGGAATCCAGCTTAACCGGGATCTCCTTCTCTTCGTCAATCGGAATCACCAGCATCACCTGGCTCCGCAGGTATTCCATCAGCTTCAGGTAGTAATTCAGTTCCACCAGATCTGTATAGATCTTATGGGGACGGAAAAAAGTGGAGGCCGGTTGAACCTTGTGAAAATAGTTATAGATATCCTCCAGGCTGAAATAATTTATAAAAAGATACTTCCAGTTTTCCGAGCGGCGGTCGCTGAGCAAATCCTTTTTCGATTCGATGTACATCGAAGCCGATGAGTAGGCCGATGCCAGGTATTTATACTGCGCATCGGGGTTCCCCTCGTTATCAAACAGGTATTTCTCTATTTTACTGATCTCGTTGATGGCCCTTCCCCTTGCGGCACCCTCCACCAGGAAATCAAAATCGTGGATCATGATGCCGATCTTTTCAAGATTGGGAAGATAGAAGAACGCATTGGAAATCTGGTCCCGCCGTTCAATCAGGATATGCTCCTCGAGGCACAGCCTCTCCAGTTCCTTCTTTGCCAGGCTCTGTTTTTTCATCTCTGAGAATTATCTTTTCAAAGATATAAATTTAATTCATTAAGCTAAAACGAGCTTTTATTCATAATTCGCAATATATCCCATTGTTCTTGCTCATGAAATAACCTGAACCGGGAACCGGAAACTCTGAACCATAAAAAAAGGCGCCCCTCAAGGCGCCCTTCTCAAATTTATTATCCTCATTTTCTTCAATCAAATTCCTGAAAAGCAGTATGAGAAGTAATAACCCCACCTGGTTGAACCGGGAATCGGAAGAAGTTCACTGGATGTACTTTCCGGCAAATCCTCCAAAGGTATTATAGTAACCGGATCTTGATAAGGATAATTCCAATATGCAGGACATATACCTGTCCCTGTAGAACCAAAATTTAATTCGTAAAAACCATCTAAAGGACCAACATATAAATACGATTCCAGCAATGTATGTCCTAAGACGCCCGTAACAGTGAAAACCACATCATCACCTACAATTTCAATTTCAAGTGCACCTCTTACTGTGCCAGTTTTTGATAAATCGAAAGAAGCAGGCAGATTTTCAAGATCTAGTGCAACATATGAAAATAGTGGCCCCCAGGAACATGCCTCAGCAAATTTTGTACCTTCTTCAGTCAGACCCAGACCAGCTGGGTTTCCATCTAATTCAAAAATACCCTTGCATGCAAAAATAGCTTCAACAGTGCGACCTCCGCCTCCCCAGGCAGTTTCTTCACATACATAATTACCTTCCAGATCATAATCAATCTCCCATCCGTCCAAACCTTCTTTTGCACACACGACAACTGCGTGGGCAAATACATCAACGCATAAATCAGTTTCTGAAATGGGTAAATTTTCCTTGTTAACTTTGTAAATTATGTCTACTGCACCATCAGGAATTTCATTAGCGTAATCAAATGCACCAATAACTGGATTACCTTTCTTGTTTATTGGCAAACCATCAATTTGAAGATGAGTTTCAACAATTAGATAACCTGGATCAGCAGAGAATTTTACATAAAGGAATCCTTCAAATTCTTTAACTGCGACACTTCCCATTAATAAAGTTTGTCCACCTATCAGATCATGATATTCCGCAGTTCCTCCAACACTATTCCAATCAACGATATCAAAGGAATAAGCAGAGCTAATAGTAGTCCCATCATCAAGATATTCAATACTATCTTCTTCCCAATCGCAGGAAACCGCAAACAGCAAAGCTGCCAGCATAACGAACAACAGTTTTAGATTTTTCATTTTCTTATAATTTTTAAGGTTCATAATTTACATATCGATACATCATCATCGGACTTTTCGACAACTATTATTACCATAAAAATAAGAATTAGTTGCAATTCAATCAATGATTTTCTGAGGATTATGACCAACGGCCCGACAGCCCTTACCAAACTGTTTAATTCCCTGAATACTATATAATAGTGTTAAATATATGTTAATGGAATGATATGATTGTTTCGTCTAAGAAATTTAGCCGTTTACCCCACCAACTAAGTATTTAAGAAAATTTTATTGGAGAAGTGCAACCATTTTCTGAGGGTGCACTGATCGCCGAAAATTTTTGATTAACGAAATGTTGTCGGTAAAGTCATAAAGTCCGTAAAGTCGGAAACTCTGCCTTATCCAGTCATTGTCTTTCTGCCTACTGCTTACTAATTTAACCCAGACAAATGAATACTTAATTATTTTTATGAATAAGTGTTAATAAACGGAAATAACTTGCAGAGTTA
>JAFGWU010000087.1 GCA_016936975.1 Bacteroidales bacterium
AACCCTGAACCCTGAACCCTGAACCCTGAACCGGGAACCCTGAACCGGGAACCCTGAACCGGGAACCGGAATCCGTCACCTGTTTTCCACTGTATAATAGATCAGCTCCTCATATACCCGGTATGATGCTTCTTCCTGGACCAGGGCCCCGACTTTCAGCAGGAACCTGCCCTTTACCGGTATGAAGAGGGAGAACTGACCCTGTCCGGTTCTCAGGGCCCCCGGACGCGTAGGAATCCACTCCCCGGTTTCCATATTGTATAAACTGGTCAGCAGAAGGCATTCGATTTCCGGTAAAAGGGGAATGGTAACCGTATCCTTTTCCGCCCGGAAGAATCCTTCCAGACTGGGTTTCTCGGTGAATTGCAGATCAAAATAGGCTTCGGTATATATGGGAAATTTAAGGAACTCCTCCGGTGAACAGGTTTTTTCTGTATAGGTGCGGGACCGGATGACCGGGTAGTGGTTCAGGATAAAGAGATCCGGATCGGTCATGAACCAGAAATCATTCACCCCTTTCGGGGAGGCGGCCGCCCAGGTGACATCGAACAGGGTCCACCGGCCGTCAATTTGTACCGAGTTCCAGGCGTGGTTGGGATTTTTCGGACAGCAATTCTCCGGTCCGTTGCGGGCATATCCGTAAATCACCCGGCTTCTGATGCCCGACTGGTCAAGCAGCTGTTTGAACAGGAGGGCGAATCCCCTGCAGTCTCCCTTCCCGGTGTGATAGGTATGCAGGAGGATATCCCGGTCGGAAGGGTAGCGGGTCGGACCATTGGTGACGGTTCCCCGCTTTTCATAGGTGATATGGCCGGCCAGCCACCGGAACACGGACCGGGTTTTAAGGAGGTCCGAGTCAAAAGGTTCTGTAAGTTTCAGACTCATTTCCCGTAGCGGGACGGAAGGGTCCGGTATCAGCGAGGCGGCATGATTATCCGCCTCACTGAAATCAATGGGTTGTGAGGAGGCTATGAAAGCGATCAGCATCATCAAGATGGCGGTCAGTTGTTTCATTCGGGCATTGCTTTCGGGAACCATTCCGCGCAAGGCATTGCGTGGCTATACGAAAATTTAATCGCCAAAGCTGGTTCCGACATTTCGGGCACTGATGATCAGGGGATGATCCTTCGGGACATAATTGATCTTTCCTGCAACCTCTTCCATGGGCACGGCCTCTGTTTTATTTCCCTTAACCGCCACCATGATGCCGTATTTTTCCTCCTGGATAAAGTGCACGGCCCTGGTGCCCAGCCTGGTGGCCAGGAGGCGATCGGCCGCTGACGGGGTCCCGCCACGCTGAAGGTGACCGAGAATGGTGAGGCGCGTTTCCAGTCTTGTAATTTTCTGAAGTTCTTCAACCATCTGGATGGTGGATCCCCTGTACTGTTTCTCCAGATCCTTCAGTTGGTTTTTCAGTTCCTTCCGCTTATCCCCTTCGGCTTTATCCAGTTGTTTCTCAACGGCGGCGATCTTATCCGCTCCCGTTTTGTTGATTGCTCCCTCGGCCACTGCCACGATGCTGAACCGTTTTCCCCTGTTCACCCGTTCCAGGATACTTTCGGCCAGCTTGTCAATCGTGTAGGGGATCTCGGGAATCAGAATGGCATCGGCTCCTCCGGCAAGTCCGGCGCCCAGTGCCAGCCAGCCCACGCGGTGTCCCATGATCTCCACGAAGATGATGCGGTGGTGGCTCGAGGCAGTGCTGTGCAGGCGGTCGATGGCCTCCACGGCAATGCCGAGGGCTGTATCGAAGCCGAAGGTCATGTCGGTCCCGACAATGTCATTATCGATGGTTTTGGGAAGGGTGATGACATTCAGGCCTTTTTTGGAGAGACGGTAGGCATTTTTAAGGGTTCCGCCACCGCCCAGGCAGACCAGCACATCGAGATGGTTCTTGTGGTAGTTCTCGATAATGACATCGGTCATGTCGACCAGCTTGCCGCCCATCGGCATCTTGTGGGGCTTGTCGCGGCTGGTCCCGAGAATGGTCCCCCCCAGGGTGAGGATACCGGAAAGCATGCCGTTATCGAGACGGATGGAGCGGTTCTCCATCAATCCCCTGAAGCCGTCCCTGAATCCGATGACCTGCATGGAACCAATATTGGTGGCGGTTTTTCCGATTCCGCGGATGGCGGCATTCAACCCGGGGGTATCCCCTCCGGAGGTCAGGATGCCGATATGACCGGAGCGTTTCAGAACTTTCATTTACGTGGATTTATCTTTCAAATATAACAAGATTTGAAAAAGAATGGAACAACGGGCCACAGGAGGAAAAACTCATCACGCGAAGCCCATCACGCGAAGCGGGCCCGTCACCGCTGAAGGCACCCATCACACCAAACGCAGTGGGAATTCTTATTCTTACTTTTATTTGGGGGGCTGTCACACTTAGTCAACCGTCCTGTTTGTACAGCTTTGCCAACAGTCACTGAGAATGATAATATGAGGCCTGGTTTAATTGATATTTAAAAGAGATTCATTAGTTTTAAATTTTGGTTGTAATTCCGGATCATTAAATCACCATTGATGCAATGTCTGAATAAACTTGATGTAATCAGGCATCATTATCAATTCTTTTGGATAAGGTATTGATTTTTGTAACGGGGATATTTTTTTGCATTTTACATATACGTTGTACTATGACAGGTGAAAATAATTCGATGATAGGTGTTTTAATCCAATACTATCTGCACAGGTGGCTGATCCTGTGTGTGTTCATGATGCTGCCTATGACGGCTATCGCCCAATCACCGGGATTTTTCCTTGATGACTGGGAGGAAAAAACCGCGGATATCCCTCCTTTTGAACAGGTGGAGAAATCTTCTGCAGAGCCAACGGTGTATGTCACAGTGGAACCCGGCACTGTGGTGAATAAGGTTCCGAAATACATTTACGGCAACAATGCGGTTACGTGGGATGACGGTTTGAGAAAAAATGCCACTGCCATGACCGACCTGAACAACCTGAACCCGCACGTACTCAGATGGCCGGGAGGGAACCTCTCGAATAATTATTTCTGGAATGCCAGCTATGGACAGAGGCCGGCCGATATTCCCCCTGATATCAGTCCGTGGTATGGCATGAATTGTCCCGACTGGCAAATGTCTCTGGATGAATATTATGACCTGCTTGACCGGACAAACTGCACAGGGATTATCTGTGTGAATTACAGCTATGCCCGTTATGGTACAGGTTCTGATCCTGTAGCCACGGCCGCCCATATGGCTGCAGAATGGGTTCGGTACGATAACGGCCGCTCGAAATTCTGGGAAATCGGGAATGAGAATTTCGGAAACTGGCAGTCGGGTTACGAAATAGATGTGTCCCTTAACCAGGATAATCAGCCAAGGTTTATTTCCGGACAACTGTACGGCCAGCATTGCAGGGTTTTTATCAATTCCATGCGTGCAGCCGCTGCTGAAACCGGTGTGGATATTAAGATCGGCATTAATATTTATGATGCGGAAACCTCCTGGGACCCCATACAGACAGTCTGGAACGAGGAGGTCATGCCTGAGGTCGGTGACCTGGCCGATTTTCTGGTCGTGCACTCCTACTTCACACCTTATGACCAGAACTCAACAGTGTCTGTTATTCTGAATTCACACACAGTTCCCGGAGATATCATGCAAACTGTGGAGCGTGATATGACGGATGCAGGGAAACCCATGATTCCGTTAACCATGACGGAATGGAATATTTTTGCTGTCGGATCAATGCAACAGGTATCCTATGTCAACGGCATGCTGGCGGCAATCACGCTTGGTGAATTCATTAAACATAATTACGGCCTGGCCAACCGGTGGGATCTGGTGAATGGGTGGAACAACGGGGATGATCATGGCACATTTTCATCCGGCGGTGAACCTGGTGTGGATTCCTATAATCCGCGTCCGGTATTTTTCTATATGTTTTACCACCAGAAATTTTTTGGAGACCATATGGTTGAGGCGGCAGTGACGGGGAATAACAATGTGATTGCGCATGCTTCGACCTTTTCTTCGGGGGAAACCGGACTTGTAATCATCAATAAAAGCAGGGATGAAGAGACCGTGCAGGTTGATTTTTCCGGCGGGGATTACGGGCTGAACTACTATTATTATACGCTCACCGGGGGAGTGGATAATGGCGATTTTTCAAGGAAGGTTCTGATCAATGGTTACGAAACAGATGAACAGGGGGGCGGTCCGGATGATTATGCCACCATCGGGGCAAGAGCCTCTAAAACTTATGGGGGCATAAAGGTTGATCTGCCGCCGCTGGCAGTCGTCTATATGTTGGTGGAAAAGCGGATGCAGAATGATCCTGTCGGTTTTGCATTTGTCGTGAAAAATATGGAATCCGGCTCGCCTGTTGATGATTGTGAGGTGACTTTCCTGGAGGAGACGAAATCCACCAACATGATCGGGGAGGTCTGGTTTGAAGCACAACCCGGTAATTATACGGTTTCTGCCCGAAAGTTGCATTTTAATCCAATTATCGGCCAGGAAGTAGAAATTTTGCAGGAAACGGAAACCATCGATCTGTTCATGGATTCTTCAGATTACCGGGTCACCTTCGTGGTTAAAGACATCAACACAGATGAGCCCCTGAATGCGGTTACAGTATCTGCAGGAGCGCAGGAGGAGTTGAGCAATGAGGATGGCGAGGTGACTCTGACCATGCATGCCGGAGCAAGACAGGTATTATTCAGCAAGGAGAGTTATGCTGCCCGGAGTGAGCTGTTTGAGATTGAATCCGATACCACATTGCAGGTTTTTCTGAGTCCGGTTGTGTTTAGTGGTTCAGGAATTTACCAGGAGCCGATGCTTTATCCGAACCCGGCCTCGAATAGGATTACATTATGTGGTCAGTTTGCAATGCCCCTCCACATAAAAATTTTGGATACAACCGGGACCATCCTGCAACAGGAAACACTTGAAGAAACAGCGCCCCCTTTTACCCTGAAACTGAAGGTTCCGCCAGGTCTTTACATCATCATGCTCCAGGCAGAAACAGGACGACTCATTAAAAAACTGGTGGTAGAATAGAACCCTCCCGCCTGTTTAATTACAACAGCTGGCGTCTTTTTGCAGGAATTATTAATCGCCTTTATCCTCCTAAGCTTCAGCGAAGGAGAACCAGTTGCCCAAATGCCCATTAATCCTTCGTTCCGAGTTACTCGGTACTTCGGATTACACAGTTGCCTATTCGCCCATTCGCCCATTTGCCAATTAATCCTTCGCCAAGGCTTCGGATTACAAAGTCGCCCAATCGCCAACTAACCGTCTTAAAAACTTGACAATTAACCGGACTTAACGTAAATTGGTAAAGGAAAACCAACTTAAATAACCCTGAAATCGAATAGTAACCCTTAAAACTAACCCCTGTCCATCCAAAAGAAAGAATACAGAAACCTGAAATCACTTGAGTGACTAAAAATCCCATGAGTATGGGATATCATAAGGCATCATATTTACTGTAACTTGAAAAAAAAAATGTGAGATGAAAAGAATATCTGTTTTCCTGTTTATTCTGGTTGTCATCCCTTTCACATTGGTTGCGCAAACCAATATCAGCGGAACAATCAGCAATAATACAACCTTAACGGTTGCGAACAGTCCGTATATTGTAACGGATCACCTCAATGTGAATGCAGGGGTGACCCTGACTGTGGAGTCAGGGGTTGAATTACGGTTCAATTCGGGTAAATACCTCCAGGTGTTTGGTACGCTTACAGCCAACAACGTTACGTTTACGGCCAATGAAAGTGCCAATCCGGGATTCTGGCCCGGGATTTATGTCTCATATGAAAATAATGCCAGCTTCGGGACGGTTACCCTCAATAACAGTCTCGTGGAGTATGCACAGTCACTCCATGTGCGGAAAGGAAGTCTGACCCTCACGGGTAATACTTTACTCCAGAACTTCAGCAGTTACGGCCTGGATATATATACCCTGGGAACGGTGGCTATGGAAAATACAACCATCCGGAGTTGCACATACCCGGTATATTTCAGGGACAAGGGAGGCAACGGGAACTGGACGGTTGGTGAAAATGTCTTGCTCACAGGTAATACAACAGACTATATCTTTATCGATTTCAGGGATGTGACCGGTGAATTCAAACTGCCGGATCTGGGGCTTCCCTATTATTACAATTCGGAACTGCAGGTTACTGAGACAGGCTCACTGCTGGTGGATCCCGGTGTTACGGTTCTTGGAAATACGAATGCATATATTTCGGTGCGGGGTAAGTTTAAAGCCATCGGCACCGAATCCGATCCGATTGTATTCACCAACGAACCGACTTCTTCCCACTGGACCGGACTAAATTTCTTTGATACGGCCATTGATACGGCATGCATTGCGACCTATTGCCAGTTTTCCGATGCAAACTATGTCTATTATGAAAACCGGAACGACGAAATTTCAAGATGTGCAGTTGAGGTTGATAAGAGCTCCCCATCCTTTACGAATTGCACGTTTTCCAATAACCGCTACAACCTGGTCGTTAAAGGCGCCGCTTATCCGCATTTTACCGGTTGTAGTTTCGGGGCATCCAACAAGGTTGTCAAAGAGGCCGTAAATATTAATATCGATCTGAATGCCACCCCGGAGTTCAGCAACTGCTCCATCGCATTCAACAACAGCGAGGCCAGGGGGATAGGAATAATAGGGTCAATCGTATATGATGATTCACATCTGGTGAACCACTCTTTTACGGAGTTCGACAGTATTACCTATGTTTTGTACGGGCAGGTTACCATCCAGGATACAGCATCGCTGGTTATCGATCCGGGCGTTATAATAAAATGCACGCATTATGATGATTACATTCAGGCACTCGGATCCCTGACCGGTATCGGAACGGAAAGCAAACCCATTATTTTCACATTCATAAATGATGATAATTACGGGCGCCCTGCGGATACCCATGATGACGGGACCACTTCGATTTCAAATAGCACGTCAGGAAGGGTGATACTGAACGGCCAGGCTGTTTCCCATATGGAGCACTGGAAGGTCATTTACGGAGGAAGAAGCTCCAGCAACTGGGCTGTTTATGCTTATTATGAAAACATCGTAAAAAATTGTGAAATCAGGAATAGCCACAGGGGAATTCTTTTTTCGGATAATGCCCAGCTTATTAATAACCATCTGGAAGACATTAATGACTATCCCCTGTCACGTCGCATGAATGCCGGCGCTCCTGTATTAATTGGAAATACAGTTGAAAACGTCGGCCACTTGGGGATATATGTGAACAACTTTTTGGATGGCAGTTATTCGATCGGAGGATTGGACATCGGTTCCAACACCAATGTCGCTTACATTATTGACAACGATATGTCGGTACCGGTTACCGCAAACGTAACGATCCTGCCGGGCACGGTATTCAAGTTCCGTGAATACTATGGCAAGCTCTCGGTAAGGGGAGGCTTTAAAGCTGACGGATCTGAAAACAACAAAATTATTTTTACCTCCATGTATGATAATTCAGCATCAGGAAATACCAATTTTAATACCGGAGCCGATCCCACAGGCTATAAATGGGATGGGATACAGTTTTTCGAAACTTCCAATGATGACCTGAATACTCTTGACAACTGTGAGGTAAGGTATGTCAATAACAGCGTAAGAATGACCAGCTGCAAGGTGGTCATGGATTCGGTACTGCTTAATTTTTCAAATAACTACGCGGTCTCAATTTTTGGTGATGCCAATCCTGTGATTACCAATTGTGCTTTTAATAACCTGGGCAGTGCGCCCGTTTACATGGACCTGTTTGCCAGCCCGGTCTTTTCCGGAAATACGATTGCCAACGTGGCTTATACCGGCATCATAATTCACGGGGGAACCATTAGCGGATCCGTTCCCGCCAGAAGTTTTGCAGGATATGACTCGATTACCTACCTGGTTTTTGAAGTACTTCGGATTGATGATCAGCTGGTCATCCCGGCCGGACTGGTCTTCAAAGGCAACGGTTCAGCCTATTTTGACATTTACGGAACCCTTCATGTGGAGGGAACCGAAGATAATCCCGTGGTGTTTACTGCCCTGCAGGATGATGCATTCGGTAATCCCGCCGATACCGAGCAGAATGGTCAGACAGCTGTCGGCAAGAATGGAAACCGCCTGGTTTTCAGGGACCAGTCGGATGATAACAGCCTGGTAAACCATGCCCTCTTCCGTTATTCTTACACATACTCCATATATAACGCCAGTGTATCACCAACCATTAAGAATACAACGTTCTATAATACCGGCACCTGCGGATTATATCTTGTAGGGACAGCGGCACCAACTGTGGATTCGTGTGTTTTTGAAGATCTTCAATATCCCATCACTACCTCGATAATGACCTTCCCGGGAAGCCACCGGGGCAACGTCCTGACCGGGACAACTGCAAAGGGTATTTTTATTATTGATGATGAAACCCTGACACAGAACTTTACCCTTCCCAAAAGAAGTTTTGCGGGGATTGATAACATCCCCTACCTGTTTAACCGTTACAATATTGGGACCAGTGCCGTGCTGACCATTGCTCCCGGCGTGGTCTGTAAATTTGTTCAGAACGGTTATATGAATATCCGTAATGGGTTAATTGCCGAGGGGGGAAGCAATCCCGACGATGTCATTGTGTTTACTTCCGACCGGGATGATTTTTACGGAGGGGACACCTACGGGGACGGTGATGCGAATACAGCCACCAATCAATGGTGGAGGGGATTGTATTTCCCCGGAGAATCAATTGATGCATCCTGCCTCCTCGACAATTGCATCATAAAGAATGCGTCCTACCGGTACAGCAACAGTGCGCACAGCTACAACCGGGGAGGCGTTACAATGGACAATGCTTCACCAACCATTCAGAATTGCCTGTTTGAGGATAATTACTGGGCCATTCTTGCCCGGAACACCTCCCTTCCCACGATTACCAACTGTGATTTTGTGGAGACCGACCCGACTTACGGTTACGGTGTCTGGAACGAAACCGGCACGGTGACCATCGTGGCGGAGAATTGCTGGTGGAACGATGTGACCGGTCCCTACCACCCGACTCTGAATCCGGACGGACTGGGTGAAAGGGTTTCCAATAATGTGGATTTCACTCCATGGATTACCGAGACGGCCAAACCGATTATGGGCGATGTGAGCCTGAACGGGGAGGTGATGCCTTACGATGCTTCACTCGTGCTCCAACATACAGTCGGGAACATCACGTTGGAATCCAAACAGGCTGACGTGGCCGATGTATCGGGTAATGGGGAAATTTCAAGCTATGACGCATCCCTGATCCTTCAATATTCCATCGGTCTGATCACCAACTTTGAACAGGGAGGTGCGAAATCAGGGGCGATCCGCAATGAGCCAATTGTTTCGGTTCCGGAAAGCATTACAGCAGTTGCAGGCTCACGGGTTGAGGTTCCCCTCCTGTTCACAACCCCTGCTTCGGTGAAAGCCATCGATATGGAACTGGCAACCGATTACCGGCACCTGAAATTCATCGGATTGAACGGTGAGGCCCTACCTGCCGACATCATGGTGGCATCGGGGTATCAGGATGATTCCGGGATCCTCAAAATATCAATGGCCTCAGCCTACGACCTGGATTTGAATCTTACGGAGCTGATTTTGATTTTTGAAATCAGGGATCCGGAGATTGAAGCATCAGATGTTGAACTGGTCAGGCTGACCGCCAATGAAAGAGAGGTGGGTGAAGCCGCCTTCACCGTCAGAATCGAAAGCGGGGATGAAGCCACAGGATTTCCGGAGGCAAAGGGAATTCCATTTCTGAATGTCTACAGCCGGAATAACCTGCTTATTGCCGACCTGCACCTGGTATCGCCGCAAACGGGGCTGATCCTTTCCGTATATGACATTGCCGGGCGGTTGACAAACCGGGTAGTTATTGAGAATCCGGATGCCGGTCCGCATACATTCTCCTTCAGCCCTGAAGTGAACGGGGAGTGGAATCCCCTGAAAATTTATACAGTGTCCATAATGGGGGATGACTTTGTTGTGACCCGGAAACTCATATTAAGATAAATACATCCATTCCCATGAGCAAGCGATTACATCACAGGGCCTTTGTTGCCGGATTCATCCTTGCCTCACTGCTGGGGTGGGGAGGGAGCCTGTCAGCACAGACCACACCCATCGGTTTCAGCCTGTCGAATGCTTCGATTACGGAGAAAGATACCTTTGAGATAGCCTTAAGTGCGGATTCGATTCTGACAGGACGATCCGTATATGCTTACAGGTTTTATATCACCTATTCGCCAACCTATTTTGAATTTTTGAGCATGGAAGGCACAGGATCCATACTCTCTGACTGGGGGATCCCGGTTCTGAACAGTTCCAATGCAGGAACCCTGGTCATGGCAGGTGCCGGAACAGAACCACTCTCCGGGTCGGGGGAGATGATATACCTGAAGTTCAGGTCCCTGAGGTCGGGGAATGCCTATATATCCTTCAATACTACGGAGAGTTACCTGAATGAACGGAATCCTCCCTCCATTTTTACAAATGGGTATATCGTTGCCGCGGCAAGGTCTTATCCGAATATTTACCCTGACCAGGCGCAGATGTTCATCGGGGCTGAGGTGCAAATGTCCGTTTCGGGCGGGGAGGCTCCTTTTATTTACTCGGTGAGTAATCCGCTGGTTGCCCAGATTAATGATGGCAGCAGGGTTAGGGCAATCGGGCCGGGAACAACCCGGGTTACCGTTACCGATGCAAACGGTGAGACATCTTCCACCACCGGTCTTTTCGACGTGCGAGCCATCAGGATGGATCTTGAAGAGGTTGGTGTATGGCCGTCCGATTCATTTTATATTCCTGTAAAATTGGAAGTGGCTCCGGGGACAACGGTTTATTCCGGCCGGTTTGAACTGGCGCACAGCACCGGACTGTCGGGCCTGCCCGGGGATATCCTGCAGGGAGATTTTCCTGTTATGATAGAGAATAATACAAAAACCGGAAGGATGACGGTCTCCTTTGCTTCTTCATCGGGTATAACCGGAAACGGGGTTTTATGCTATCTCTATTTCAGGGCCAATACGAGCGGAAATCAAAATGTGCATTTTGAGAACATGCGTTTCAACGAGATCCTCCTGGCCTGGACCGTAAAATCGAATTATTACATAAATGTTTATTCCCTTCCGACCCTGAACATGGTTCCGAACAGCGGTACCCTGATGTGGGGAGAGACTCTGAAGATAAATGTTTATAACGGAACCGCTCCATACACATGGTCAGTTTCGGACCCTTCACTGGCATCGATTAATTCGCAGGGTAATCTTACTGCGATCACGGGGGGAGAGGTTCGGGTCACCGCCACGGATGCCAACGGGGCGACGGTAACGAGCGGATGGTTCACCATTTCAGACCATCAGGTGTCGGTCTATCCGGCGGATGGTATTCTGGATACGGATACCCGTGTTCCTGTTATTTCTTCATCCCTGCCCTCCGGTAAAGCGATTTTTGGATTCAAAGCCGGTTTCAGTTTTGACGGTAATTACCTGGAATTTGTCAGGGCAGAACCGGCCGGTGGCTCCGGGCTTGTTCAGGCAGTACTCACGGGAACAAACATTGAGGTTGCGGGCGCTTTCAGTCAGGGTGTCGGTTCGGGGATTATCGGTTACCTCGTTTTCAGGATCAGGAACACACTGCCCATAAATTCGAGCACACCGGTCAATATTACCTCCTTTTCCGGTAATGAGAACAGCCTTTATTCTGTTCGGTTGAATGGGTCCGTTCGCAGGATGGAACAGGTCAGTTACCGTCCGGTGGCCATTGCAGGGCTGGATTTTTCCATACAGGAAGGAAACAATGGTCAGCTGGATGGTACCGCCTCCTTCGACCTGGATAATGATCCGCTGACCTATTACTGGAGTACTCCTGAAGGTTTTATCCTGAATGATCCTGCTTCCGCAACGCCGGGCTTTATTGCACCCTATGTTTCGGAAAACACGGTATATACCATGAGCCTGGTGGTAAGCGACGGCACCGACGAATCCGATCCCGACGAGGTATCGGTCACGGTGCTCCAGGTTAATCTGAAGCCTGTTGCCGATGCAGGCGCTGATGCGGGTTATGTGGAGGGAAGTTCTGTTTCTCTTGATGGAGGAAATTCATATGATCCGGATGGGGATATGCTTTCCTATAGCTGGACTTCTCTGGATGGAATCGTACTGTTTAATCCGACCAGCCTTGAACCATCCTTCATCCTGCCGCAGGTATCCGAAAGCAGAACCTACCGGTTTACGCTGGTTGTTAACGACGGAGCGATGAGCTCCGCCAGGGATACAGTGAGGATTACGGCAATAAATGTCAATAAGAAACCGGTGGCCTATGCCGGCGGTGATTTCAGTCTTGATGAAAAGGAGGAAGGACAGCTGGACGGAACGCTTTCCTATGATTTGGATAACGATCCGCTGACCTACCGGTGGACGCCCCCGGCGGGGATAAACCTCTCTTCCCCGACGGTCCCTGATCCCACCTTCACCGCCCCGGCGGTGCACCGGGATTCAGTACTGCAGTTTACCCTGGTTGTAAATGACGGAATCAGGGATTCCGACCCCGATGTGGTGAGGGCAACCATCGTCAATCTGGATTCGCTCAGCAGGGAGACCTTAATCGACAGCGTTTATATGACCGCTCTGGATTCCTTTGCCATTGATACCACGCTTGCTATAGTGACCCTTTTTCTACCTTACGGATTGGATGTCCGTGCAATTGCTCCCGGTTTCACCCTTTCCAGAGCAGCTTCTGTTTCCCCGGCCAGCGGCAGTGTCCACGATTTTTCAATGTCCTTTTACTACCGGGTAACGGCAGAGGACGGCGTGACCAGCAGGTTGTGGAGGGTGGAGGTGTACCGTCCGGAGCGGGAGGTACAGCGTGCATTAAATGCGGGATGGAACTGGATCTCCCTGAATGTTCAGCCACCCGATGCCACTATCGGTACTCTGTTCGGTGGCCTCTCACTGGCTGATCGCGACTATATAAAATCTGCGGAGTACTCCGCCATTTATTATGATGCCACGGGTTGGTTCGGGAATCTCAATGCATTCCCCCAGAACCGGATGGTTAAACTCAAAAAAAGTATTGCGGAAGAATTGGTTATAGAGGGTCTGGAAATCAATCCCGCAATAACTTTTATCCCGCTGGTTAAAGGATGGAACGATATTGCCTACCTTCTTAAATCGGATCGGGATATTGATGCGGCTTTGGTGACCGCTTCCATTCCTGCAGGGGATGTGCTCCTCAAGGGGCTTGGCGGTTCCGCTGTCTATTATGCCGGCTCGGGTTGGGCCGGGGAACTGGAGACCCTCCAGGTGCTCCATGGATACAAGATTCATGTACAGTCTGCGGGGAGCCTGATGTATAATCCTTCGGGCATATCAAAGAAAAGCATTTCCACAGAAGGGCAGAGCCATGAATCGTTGATGAAGGAGTACGGACTTCAGCCTGAACGTTTTGAATATTCATCCACACTGATCGCCGAGGCCGTTAACGAGGAAGGGGAGAGCCTCACCGAATCCGGCTCGGTGATTACGGCTTGTCATGGCGATGAGATCCGGGGCGTCTCCGGGGCCATATTTATTCCGGCCATCGGTAAATACCTGTTTATCCTCACCTACTATTCCAACGACGAGGCCCAGGAAATCAGATTCAGGCTTAATAGTCCGTCTGATAATTCGGAGTACGAATCCGGTCTTTTCATCTCCTTCAGACCGGATGATATAACCGGTGATGCCTATAATCCATACCGGATGGTGATTTCAGGTATAAACAGAGTCAGGGACGGGAAGGATGATCCATGGATTTCTGTCTATCCCAATCCCGTTTCGGAATCTATGACAGTTAACGCCGCAGAACCCATTAAAAAGATGCGATTATTTGACCTGACAGGTAAGATGATCCTTGCATGCACCCCTGCCGGACAAACTTACACTGTTCCGACTGAACGGTTGGAACCGGGAATCTATACCCTGGAGGTAGAGACCGCTAACGGGATCTCTGTCCGGAAAGTAATCAAAACTTCACGTTAAAATCTGGAACAACGAACCATGAAGCAGATGATATATAAAAAGAGCGTATTTCCGGGTGTTCAGATACCGGCTCGGCCTGTCAGCAGGATTGCTGAAGCCATCGTGCTCATTGTCCTGACCTGGATGTGCAGTGCATTTCCGGTCCTTGCCCAGCTCCAGGTACCGGCCATACCCTCCAATACGCAACTTTCGAACCAGTATGAGTATGATGCTGAATATATCTACAGGGTCAGCTATGAAGGTTCCTACCTTGAGGACGGAACGCTTATCGCGTATGTGAACGGACAACTTCGCGGGGCACAGTCTGCATCTGTACTGTTTCCCCCTACCGGGAACATGGTATATAGTGTCAGGGTATTCAGTAATAATCCTTCCGGTGATACCATCACCTTCCGCTATTATGATGTGTTTCACGGGAAGGTTTATGAGATTATTGAAAAAGAATTATTCGGCGAGGATCACGTTCCCGACTATTATTCTCCAACCCAGCTTCATGCAGCCTGCGTTCAGCCCGGACAGCCTGCGGGACTGCTTCCGGATGACGGGGCCGGGGATCAGAATGCAACCTTGGATTTTTTCTGGCAGCCTTCGGAGAACGCCCTCTTTTACAGTCTTTACCTCTGGAAGGATGGCGATCCTGAACCGGCGACACCACATGTAAACAATATATACGGAACCTCTACCCGGGTCTATAACCTCACTTACGGGACAACCTATCACTGGTTCATTCGTTCGGTTAACCAGTGCCTTCAGAATACCAGTGTTACGCATACGTTTACCGTAAGGCAATTGCCCGATCTCATCATGCCGGAGATATCTGCTCCGGAAACTGTCCTCTCGGCAACGCCTTTTGAATTGAATTACACGGTTAAGAACCAGGGGCCCGGATCAACTTTCGCGGCGACCTGGTATGATGCATTCTTCATCTCTGCTGATAACAGTCTCTCGGGCGATGACCAGTTCCTCGGACAGACGGAGCGGAAAAATCAACTTGAGCCCGACAGCAGTTACCAGCATTCCATTATCCTCTCCATTCCGGCAGGATATGCAGGTGACTATTATATTATTGGTGTTACGGACCGGGGCAACCGGATTGCGGAGGGTGACAACAATAACAACAACAATCAGCAACCGGCCGAAATTAACGTCGGGGAAAAACCCCTGCCCGATGTGAAGGTCGGGGATATTACGGCCGATGCATACAATTATGAACCGGGTGATTCCATAACCGTATCCTGGAAGATCGACAATATAGGTGATGCGGATGCGGAAGGGGGCTGGACAGAACGGGTTTCCATTGTTTCCCTGTCCGGAATTCGCCTCGACCTGGACGGAACACCTCAGTTTACCGGTGTGCTTGAACAGGGAACCGGTTTGACCAGAAATTACCGTTTCAGGATACCGGAGGTCATCAGTTTTTCAGGGGAAGCATATGTTGAAGTGGTTCTGAAGCCCTCCGCACAGCTGCTGGAGTACCCCGGTGATGAGGTGAACAATAAATCCGTTTCTGCAAACAGGATCATGCTTCAGAGCCGTCTCTACCTCACTCTTCCTGCCTCTGCAAAAGAGGACTACACCGGCCAGGTGCGCTGTTATGTTACCCGGAGCGGGAACTTCACCCAGGCCCTGACGATCGCTCTTGCATCCTCACCGTCCGGACAGATTACACTCCCTTCGTCGGTCACCATTCCTGAAAGGAGTTCCACGGCCCTGTTTGACATCACCATGGTGGATAACGCCCTGCTCGACGGTCCGAGGCAGGTGGAGATTGAAGCTTCCGCTCCGGGATTCCTTTCCGTATCAGAAGTTATAGAGGTTCTCGACGATGAGGAGCCCACCCTGACCCTGTCGCTGAATAAAAATACAGGGTTCGAAGGAGATACACTGGTACTGACCATCAGCAGGGACCTGGCAGGCCCCGATTCGGCTGTGGTTTACCTTTCAACCTCTTCCATATCCCAGTGGTCCTTCCCGGCCTCGGTGACCATAAAAGGAAACGAGGGATCGGCGCAGGCTGCAGTGGTGGTCACGGATAATACAGTTCCGGAGTTGGACGAGGACGCGGTCATCATGGCCCGGTCGGAAGGGATGATCTCGGGGAGCACTTCGGCCACGATCGTGGATGATGACATCCCGGAAATCGCATTTGAGATTCTTGCAGATTCTGTTTCCGAAAGTGCGGGTCCTTATGCCACATGGGGCGTGATCCGCCGGATTGGGGGCAATACGGGGGCCATAAGGATCAACCTTGCCGCGAGCATTTCCAATGCCCTCTATTTCCCTGCTTCAGTAACGCTGGACCAGAATGTTGCGGAGAAGCAGTTTAATATCGGGGTGATCGACAATGCGCAGGTTGAAGGGTTCAGGACGGTGGAGATTACCGGGAGCATATACATCTCAAGCTGCAATTGCGGCACCACGCCGGATAACGGAGGGGTTGTATCAGACTTTGTAGTCATAGCTGACAACGACGGACCGGCCCTGACGGTCACCGTCAGCCCGGTAACGCTGAAGGAGGGCGTTACCGGTGCAGGAACCATGACCGTATCCAGGAATACCCCGACGTCCACCTCATTAAATCTCTCTCTTTCCTCCAGCGATATCAGTGAGCTTACCGTTCCGTCAACTGCCGTTATTCCTGCCGGGCAATCCTCCGTGAAGGTTTCAATGGACACTAAAGATGACGGGATTGACGACGGCAGTCAGACGGTGACCCTGCAGGCCGGCGCAGCCGGCTTTTCACCCGGTATGGCCTGGGTGAGTGTAACCGATATCAACAGGCCCGACCTTGAGATGAGCGATATCGAACTTCGTGAAGAGACCATAATAACCGGGAGGCAGATGGAGGTCCAGGCTCTTGTCGAGAACAGGGGATTCGGGAAAGCTCCTTCAGGAATCCCTGTCAGATTCTATCTGTCAAAAGATGATAAAATTGATGATAAGGATTCGGTGATTTATGAGGGGACACTGCCCGATCCCATCCCGATAGGGGAGTCGGTTCAGTTCCTGGATTTGATAACGGTTCCGCGAATGACCGGTAATTATTACCTGATCGGAAAAGTGAATCCGGATGCAACCGTTACCGAGCTTCTTTACATCAACAATGAGTCGGCTCCCGTTCCGGTTACCCTTCTTCCTGCCTATACCGGCAAAGCATTTGTCGACGAAGCAATTTTTAAGGAACCTCAACCCGTAACCATCTACGGGCAGGCTAAAATGGCAGATGGGGGTATTGCCGTCAACGTCGACCTGGATGTCTATATCATTACCGGAAGTCTGAGGAGGGTTATTGAGGTTACTACTGATCAGGAGGGCGATTTCACCACCCTGTTTGAACCTTATAGTTACGAATCGGGGCACTATTCTGTGGGGGCATGCTATCCCGGACAAAGCATGGAAGAGGAACAGGATGCTTTCGACATCCTGGGCATGGAGCGTGCCTCGAAAGAGTTCCTGATATGGAACGTTAAGAAGAGTGTGCCAACAACCGGGACCATCGGGATCAGGAACCGGAGCAATGCCCCTTTAACGCAAATAACTTTTGAAACGGGTGAGATTCCGGAAGGCTTTAATCTTACCATTGATACGATCGATATCCTTCCCGGAAACCAGGTCATTGAATTTCACTTCACCGTCCTCGGGGAGGTGATCACCGACAGCAGGAATTATATCGAAATACCGGTAAGGGTGAGTTCGGCGGAGGGGATCTCCTTTGAATTCAATGCTTTCTATTACTGCCAGGCCCTGGGGAGCCATCTGATAAGCAAGCCTGCCAGCATTAACACCACTATTACCAAAGGTAAATCACGCTATTTTGACCTGAAAGTGATTAATGACGGAGCGGGTGAAACCGGTGTGGTTGCTGTTGAATTGCCCGACCAGGAGTGGATGTCGCTTGCAAGTCCCGATACCATTGAAAACATGGAGCCGGGAGATACCATTACAGTTACACTGCTCTTCACGACCGGAAATGACCTGCCTTTAAATACCCCCATATCCGGAAGGATTGCAGTGCACAATGAGAACGGGGATGACCTGGCCGTTCCGTTTCGTATTGAAGTGGTATCAGAAGAGACCGGAAGCCTGAAAGTGGATGTGGTGGATGAATACACCTATTTTACCGAGGAGGCACCGCATGTACAGAATGCACATGTGGTGGTGCGCCATCCCTACAGCGGAAAAATAGTCGCGGAGGGATTCACCGGTCCCGACGGGATCTTTGAGGCAGACAGCCTCCCTGAAGGTTCCTACAGGATGACCGTAGAGGCTGCAAAGCATGAAGGGTACCAGAACATCATCGTGATTGATCCCGGCAGGGTGAATGAACAGTCGGTATTTCTAAGTTTCCAGGCCATCACCTACACTTGGGAGGTGGTTCCGACTGAGATTGAGGACGCGTACGAGATCGTATTGGTGATGGAGTATGAGACCAATGTGCCGGTTCCGGTTGTCATTGTGGAAATGCCCGACGAGATGCCCGAACTGTTCGGGGATGAGAAGTATACCTTCCTGGTAACCCTCACGAATAAAGGGTTGATTACGGCCAAAGGAGTGCAAATCAGGTTCCCTGAAAATGATGCTGAGTATGAATGGGTAACAAACTTTACTGAAATGGATCTCCTGGCCCAGCAGTCCATCCAGATCCCGGTTACCATGCAGAGGAAAACAACTCCCAAATTGGCCGGTGGGAGTAAAAACGGGAGCGAAGACTGTATTGGATTGTCAATTACACTGTACTGGATTGAATGCGGTGAAGACAAGCAATGGCATGTGACTGAAACGACCTTCGACTTACCTTTCAGGATTTGCGGATATGATGACGTCCCTGCCGATCTCCGGGGCAGACTGGAGGGCGAAAATTACCTCAGGCCCGGCCCACCAAGTGGTCCCGGTGATTACTGGACTTTTCCTTTGTCGAATGTGCCCTATGCGGAAATGTCCTCTAATGACTGCGATCCCTGTCTGCTCAAGCTGCTTTCCGCCCTGCTGAGCTGTCTGGGTGGTAATATCGGGGGGGTATTAGGTTGTATTACCAGTTTCATCGAAGGAGGTATGGATTGGTCGGATCTCCCGGGTTGCATTCCCGGGCTCCCAGGATGTATAGCAAGTGTATATGACCTTGTTGTGGAGTGTTATCTTACGCCTCCATTCGGACCAGGCGCGGGAGGAGGTGGCGGGTATGCCAAAAACGCACTGGACTGGATGGCATCCAAGGGGAACCCTGTGCCTCCTATCATCCTTCAGGCTGTTACGGAACTGACGTATGTCGTGTACAATGACCAGGCTGAACGGGATTATCTGTCAGAATACATGGGGGATCTCGACTGGGATTCGAAAGATAACCTCCAGGATTTTATGACCGCAACAAACGATGAAATAACCAGCAAGGTTCCGTTTGATCCCCAGTCTGTAGATGATATTAAAGAGGCTATGCTGGGTACGGATATCACGGGTGATGAGGTAGACGCCTTCTGTTCAAGGTGGAACCGGACATTGGAGGCCTGGAGCAAAGGGATCTCATCTCCCACACCCCAGTATCCGGATATTATCAGCCAGGATTCACTGGAAAGCTATCACGAAAAGATGAAAACGGCAATGGAATATGCGGATTCATTGGGCTATTCATCGGTTGGAGATATGAAAAACAAGGCTACGCAGACACTGCTGGATGAACTTCAGAACCAGCGTTCCTCCGTATGTGCATCGGTTTCCATCAAGATATCCCAGAGACTGGTGATGACGCGGGAAGCATTTGAGGGAACGCTGACGATCTTCAACGGGAACACTACCTCAGCCATGGAAGAGGTTGAACTGAACCTTGAAATCAGGAATTCAGACGGGGAATTGGCGAACGACCTGTTTGAAATTGAAACGAAAGCACTGGATATCCTTACCGGGATAGATGGTACGGGCAGCCTCGGACCGGAACAGACCGGGAGTGCCACCATCCTGTTTATTCCCGAGAAAGGGGCCGCTCCCGAAGTGCCGGAAAGCTATTCTTTCGGCGGTTCATTCTCCTACCTGGATCCCTATACCGGTGTAAAGGTTGAAAGGCCCCTGTTCCCGGTTACCCTGGATGTGAATCCGAGTCCCGACCTGTTCCTGCACTACTTCATGCAGCGCGATATCCTGGGAGATGATCCGCTCACCGATCCGATTGAGCCGATTGTTCCGGCCGAACTTGCCGTGATGATCGAAAATAACGGTTATGGAACGGCAAAAAATGTGCGCATCGAGTCGGCCCAGCCGGAGATTATCGATAACGAGAAAGGGCTGGCCATCCATTTTGAACTGATCGGTTCCAACCTCAACGGACAGCCACGTCAGCTTGGATTGACCAATATTGACTTTGGAAATATTGCTCCGAAGACAACTTCTGTCGGGCAGTGGTGGTTCACTGCGGATCTCCTCGGCCATTTTGTGAACTACGAGGCCACCGTCACCCACCTCGACAGCCGTGGCAACCCCGATTTGAGCCTGGTAAGCGGTGCGGAACTTCACGAACTGATCCACAGCATCCGGATATACGGTCCCACCGACGATGGCATCAACGACTTTCTGGTCAATGCCTACCAGGATTCGGAGGAACGGCCGGATGTGATTTACGCGTCGCAGGGGCAATTGTTACTGGATGTGCACGCTGCGGATGCAGGGCTCTTTGAGGGCACCCTGAATGCCCCGGCTTTTACCAATACCCTGAAGGTATACGCTTCCAGGCTCGGCTGGAACACTATCAGGCTGCCCGATCCGGGAGATGGAAGATTTGAAGTAGCCGGTGTGACCCGGAACTCAGATCAGCAGATGATCCCGCTCGATAACGCCTGGCAGACCCATGTTACCCTTCCCGACGGAAAGGAGCCGATCTATGAGAATAAATTCCACTTTGTCGATCTGTTTGAAGAGATCGGTGTGCAGGAATATACCGTTGTCTGGAAGCTGAAAGCACAGAATCCGCCTGCCATAGTGAGCATTGACGGGGCACCGGGTTCATTTGTGAGCCACCCGGTTACATCTCTAAATATACGGTTTAACAAGGAGATTGATCCCGCTACCTTTACATACCATGATATGGTACTCAGGCTTCAGGGAGGGGAGGATATTATGGATTCCACCATTGTGATCACAAAGATTGACCCTCTGAATTACCATCTTGATCTGTCATCCCTGACCACAGGCAACGGATTTTATGTCCTTACCGTGCAGGCTGCTGAAATCCAGGATATGGACGGGACGAAGGGCAAAGTCGGGAAGCAGGTTTCCTGGACCCAGTTCCTGAATGTGCCGATGGTGGAAGAGTTTATCGGGTTACCCGAAAATGAAGCGGGTTCGCCCTTTGAATATCTGCTGGTACGGTTCAACCTTCCCATCGATGTGAATACCCTCCTCCCTTCGCGCTTTATCGTTTCAAAGGATGGCGTTCCGGTCGCTGGAGCGGTTACCGTCATACTGATGGATACGGAAGCCAGACTGTTTAAAATTTCAGGACTGGAGACCATGATGACCTCCGACGGAACATACATTCTCACCGTGGATCTGCCCAACATTGCCACGATCGACGGTGCACAGGGCCTCATCCGGCAGGAGGTGGAGTGGATTATCGATACCACACCGCCAACCATGATTTCAATTACAGAGATCACGGATGGGGGATTTGATGAACAACATGTGACCGGGATGGAAATCGTTTTCAATGAAGGGATCAAAGGATTCGGAATGACCTCCCTTGAGCTCTGGAAAGACGATTCGCGTCTGCCGCTCTCCCAGATCCATATTGATTCACTGAGCGGTACCATCCGGGTATTATCGCAGTTCAGGCTTCTCACATATTATGAAGGGGAATATATCCTGAAAGTGAATATGAATACGGTTTATGACAGGGCAGGAATTACCGGGGACGGGATTGAAGAATTCCGGTGGAACGTGGACCGGACCCCTCCGGGGCAGGTGGAAAACATGAGGATAACTCCCGACCTCGGATACTCTGCTACAGACGGCATCACCGCAACCCGGACCCTGGATGTCATTATGGATGTGCCGGATCAGGATGTAAAGATAGAACTGTATAAAAATGATTTCGGTGCCCTTACGATGCTTGCGGAGCGAAGCAATGTAATGCAGGGTGAACTGTCACTTCCCGTTAAACTCCCGTCGGCAGGCAACATCCTGCTGGAAGTTTACTGCATTGATGAACGCAGCAATTTAAGCATCACCCAGCTACCGGTTGTTGTGGATGAATCGGCCTTCCGGGCAGACTTCCAGGATGTCCCGCAGGAACCGGTCATCAATCATCCGGAGGTGATTGCGCTGGCATTCTCAGAGAGGGTGCTAGCCTCAACCGTCACTAAAAGTTGTCTCTCCCTCCGGTTGAAAGGTGAGGTTATCGACCTGGCCGGGATAGTGGTTCAGCAGGTTAATGACACCCTTTACACACTCTCCGGGTTTGACCAGCTGGATAATCCGCCGGGAGAGTACAAGCTGGCGGTTGACCTGACAAAGATCGAGAAATATGTCAGCGGAATGAAAGGCACCTATGCTGCTGAGACCGGATGGACCATCCTGGATGTCAATGAACCACCCGTGGCCGACGCGGGAGAAGATTTCAGCATGGTTCGCGGTGAGCAGTACTGGCTGAATGCTTCAGGCTCTTATGATCCGGATGACGACGCGCTGGATTACCAATGGTTCCCGCCGGACGGTATCGTCCTGGATAATCCCTACAGTGTGAGTCCCTCATTTACAGCGGAAGAGGTTAACGGAACCACTGAATTCACCTTCCTGCTCTCCGTGAGCGACGGGCGCCTGTACAGTACAGACAGGGTCAATGCGTACCTGCTTGATGTCTCCGTCGATGACCGGTTACATGAAGGAACGGTCGTTCTCTATCCCAATCCATCGAAGGGATTTATAACCCTTGCCGCACCGGGCATCCAGGTTGAAACCATCAGGCTGGTTGATTTTTCAGGAAAGGTGATAATGCACCTTAACTGGACGGGAGAGAATGAGCAGACTTTGAATCTGGACGGTGTTCCGGCAGGCCTGTATGTGGTTCAGGTTTATACATCTGATGATATCATTGTTGAAAAGATCGTTATTCTGTAATCAGCCTCTTACTGCTGTAGAAGAAACAAACAAGTTTCTGTGTTCAAGGCTCAGTTCCTGACGGGCAATGCCCGATGGTTAACGGAATACGATAATTCACTTGCCTTTAAGGTGGGTCATTTCGTATATGCTCATGTAAAAAGGTCCTGAAAAAAAAGTATCTTCGAATCAGATGCCATTTTATATACCTTAAAACCAGCAGAAATGAATCATCTGAAGACCATCCTTTACGGATTTGCGGCACTCTCGCTATTAAATGCCTGCGGAAGACATGGGAATCCTGTTTCACTGAATGAAACAAAAACGGTGCTGTTTGCCGAATTCATGCAGGAGGTGAATTCCTTTAATCCGCTGTTGACCACTGAACGGGATTTCAGGGCCGACCATCTCTTTTTTGGAAACGAGGTTGTGGCTGTGGCGGAGGAGGATGAGATGCAGCTGGCGGGTTTCCTTGAGGCTGTGGAAAAGATGGGCGGCGGCATGGTGGAAACAATCCCCATCCTGCAGGCAACGGCTATGTCGGGCGGACCCATCGACAGTGTTTTTTACAAAACGATCAGGGAGGCCATTCTGGAAGGGATAAGGTCACATCCGGAAGCAGCCGGTATTTACCTCTCCATGCATGGCGCGATGGGGGTGCAGGGGATGTTCGATCCCGAGGGGGACATTATGGTGGCAATAAGAGCGATCACCGGTCCGGAATTTGTCATCGCGGTAAGCTTTGACCTGCATGCCAACAATACCCGGAAACGGGCCGAATCAGCAGACATTATTGTCGGATATCATACCAATCCCCACAGGGATCATTTCGATACCGGATACCGTACCACAGAACTTCTGCTCCGGACCATCGCAGGAGAGATCGATCCGGTGATGGTGGTGAACAAGATGCAACTGCTTAAAGGGGGCGGCATGAATATCGATTTCCTTAAACCTTTCAGGAAGATATTCAGGACCATGAAAAAGATGGAACGGGAGGACGGGGTGTTATCGATTTCATTTTTCCCGGTACATATTTGGATTGATGACCCTGAGCTGGGTTATTCAACCATCGCTATTACAGATGGTGATGCTGAACTGGCGCAGGAAAAAGCAGATAAAATTGCCGATATGGCCTGGGCGGTCAGGACCGTTCCGCAGCCGGAGGGGAGTTCCCCTTCAGAAGCCATAGAGATTGCCCGGGAAAAAAAGCTGGCCCGGGCACTGGGTACGGTAGTGTTCTGTGACGTATCCGATGCCGTGGGAACCGGAACCCCGGGAGAGAGTACCTGGATCCTGGAGGCGCTTCTTGCACAGGGAAGCGACCTGATTTCCTATATCCCGCTCAGGGATGAGGAGGCGGCTCAGGAAGCGTGGGGATATGAATTGAATGATTCGATAGTGATCCCCCTCGGTGGGAAGATTGATACAGTGTACAATAAATCAATCATTTTCATAGGAAAAATAACATACAGGGAAGAAACCGGCCTGGGGAAAACCCTGATCATTCAGCATGACGGCATCCACCTGATCCTTTCGGAATTGCCCATGGCGGCAAGGTTTCCTCATGAGTTTACCGACCTGGGACTGAAGATCATGAAAGCCGATATCGTGGTGGTCAAAAACCTGTTCCCCTTCCGCTACCGTTTCCTGGCTTATAACCGCAAAACGGTCAATGTTATCACACCGGGACTCAGCAATATCAGGGTCACAGACCTCAAATACCAATATCTTCCCCGTCCGATTTATCCGTTAGATGAGGTGGATGGCTGGAGAAAAGAATAAGCATACCGCACCTGTTATTAATGGAAAAATCAAAAATAATAAGGCACTCTCCACTCCTTTTTTTGTTGTTTCTGACCGCTCTGCTCTAAGGTCAGGTTGATTCAAAGGATACCCTGACCGATTATCATTTCATTATCCAGGACACCCCTGCACAGCTTTTTACAATGCGGCAGGTCAACCAGGATTACCTGTCGGGTTACAGGCTTCTGGCGAGAGGGCTCTATGCCGCATTTGAAAATGATTATTGGGCCGACCTGGTCCTGGTCGGAGTGCACAGCTTTTTCCTGATGCCCCTGACGCACGAGGAGGGACACCGGTCCGTCCTGACGGTGCAGAACATCGGATCCGTTTCCCAACCCTATTTCAACAAAGACGGGGCAGCATATGTGAAAGGCGTTACGGATCAGACCCTGCAGGAGCTGAGGGATAACAACCTGCCGGTGTATATCCGTCTGCATTCCGCAGGCCTGGAATCGGATTATATGCTTACGCGACGGGTGGAATCGATCGGAAGTTTTGGCCTGGATGCATTTCAGAATGTTAAGTGGGAGTACTGGCTGAGAAAACTGGCTATCCTGCAGTACTATGTGTCGGGACTTTTCAGATTTGAGGTCGATATAGAGGAGGAAGAGAACGAATTGGACAGGGATATCGTCGGATACGATACATATGGTGCTGCCAGGCACCTATACCGGCCCGGCATGGAATTTTACCGGTACACCCGTTACGATGAATTAACCGGTGAAGAACAGAAATTTGTCAGGAGAGCGGGGTACCGCTCTCTGTTGAATTTGTTGAATCCCCTGATTATCGGGAAGACAAATTTTAAAATTACTTCTGACCTGATGTTCAATGCAGGGATGGGATACACCATGGCACCATTCGGGGATTTCATTGATGAAAACATATGGATTAAATACAGGGACCTGAACCTGCAATTATATGCCAGGCAGTTTCAGAACAGGGACAGCTGGTTTCCCGGATTTGGAGTGTGCGTCACGGATCTTCAATTGCATAATAGGGTATTTGCCACTATTTCTGGGCACTTCTGGAACCAGCCCGATGATTTTAATTTCAATACCGGCGATTCATTCAACGGGGGAGCAATTGACATCGATGTGAGGTTCTTTTTCCTAAATAACAGGAATGCATGGCTGGACGGATTATCCCTTGACCTGGGTTTAATTTATAAGACAGCAGGATTTCTGCCCGAAGAGGTAAATCTCGATAAACATTTTGGAATCAGGATCGGATCGACCATCCGTTTATAAAAACAGGGGCGAATGATTGGTCCGGAATTTGTGCTGGCAATAATCTAAAATTATATATTTGCCAATCGAAACGGAAGCTGGCTTAAAGTTTCCATTTGATTACAGTTTTTACAGGTAGTTCTTTTTGTAATTTTGCGCAATTCTGCGCAACTCTGTGTAAAATTAAATTATTGAAATTATTCTTTAAATCTCTTTCTAACCTAAATATTCAGGAAATGAAAAAACAACCATTGATTTCAAAGCTCATTGCACTGGTCCTGGCCGTCGCGATCCTGGTTACGGGATGTACCAGCACTACCATCATTCAGTCCATCCCGAGTGATGCCAGACTCTATCTTAACGGGGAGCCGGTTGGTACGACACCTTATACCCACAGCGATACACGTATTGTCGGAAGCACCACAACCGTGGAACTCAGGAAGGAGGGCTATGAGTCGCTCTATACATCCTTCTCAAGGGATGAAGAGGTGGATGTGGGAGCCATCATCGGCGGAGTGTTTTTCCTGTTCCCCTTCCTCTGGACCATGAAGTATAAGCCCATGCACACGTATGAGCTGGTCCCGATGAATTATTAGTCGCTGATAGCTCATAGCTCGTAGCTCATAGCTCACAGGTCTTAGGTTGCCTGTTTCAGCCGGTCGTCATCGGATGAGTTCATGATCGTTTTTGATGACCTTCACCGGTCATCGGATGAGCTCACGATCGTTTTTGATGACCTTCACCCGTCATCGGATGACCTCACGATCGTTTTTGATGACCTTCACCCGTCATCGGACGACCTC
>JAFGWU010000088.1 GCA_016936975.1 Bacteroidales bacterium
CGGTTCTGGAAACTCTTCTCGCGGTTCTGGAAACTCTTCTCGCGGTTCTGGAAACTCTTCTCGCGGTTCTGGAAACTTTACTTTCGGTTCTCGAAACTTAACTCAGGGCTGTAGAAATTTATATTGGAATTTTAAATCTTGACCTCTTTGAGTCCGAAACCGGGATCCCGAAACGCATTGCTTGGCTGCAATCTGAATACTTGATCCCTGAGTGTTGCGTGCTGATTATGGGGTATTGATTTTTAATTCTGCGTCGGGTTGCTTATTTTCATAGGTCGAATCTTATGCATAGGCAAGGTCATATTGTACATCATTACAAATCGGATAATAATCATACAATTATGAAAAAAAGAGCAGGTTTTAAGATGAAGCTCAACCCCGGGATGGTTGAGGAGTACAAAAAACGCCACAGCAACCTCTGGCCGGAACTGCGGGAATTGCTGAAGGAGTCGGGAGTATCGGAATACAGCATCTTCTTCGATCCGGAAACCAATATTTTGTTTGCGTTCCAGAAGCAGGAGGGGGAACAGGGGTCCCAGGACCTGGGCGGGACGGAAATCGTTAAGAAATGGTGGGCCTTCATGGCCGATATCATGGAGGTGAATCCTGATAATTCGCCGGTAACCGTTCCCCTGGAAGAGGTTTTTTATATGGAATGACAGCAAGGTGTTCAGTCCCCGTCCGTCATAAAATATTGATTGATTATTCTGGATGGCTGAAATTCTTTCCAGTCCGATTCATATAATTTCCCGGAATGCCAGGATTCGGGATTCAGGGAACGGTCCTGATTTATTTTAATGCGCAACAGCTAAAATATGTAATTCATGAGAAAAGGAACGATCAGGTTTAAAGTATTCTGTGTATTGTTGCTGATCCCGGGTTTTGTGATCAATGCCCATTCACAGCGTACAGTTTACAATTTCAATTACGGCTGGAAATTGCATGTCGGTGAGGCAGGTTCTGCAGCCTCGAACTCTTTTAGTGATGCCGGATGGCAGGGAGTCTCCCTTCCCTTCGCCTGGAACCAGCAGGAAGCGTTCAGGAAGGATATCAGGGATCTGCCGACGGGGATCGCCTGGTACCGGAAAACATTTCAGTTACCCGAAAACAGTTCCGTTGAGAAGGTCTTCATTGAGTTCGAAGGTGTCCGGCAGATGGCGGAGGTTTTCATAAACGGGGTGTTTATCGGCAGGCATGAAAACGGCGTCATGGCCTTCGGGTTTGACCTCACACATTTTGTAAAGCCCTGGCCCGAAGAAAATGTTATTGCGGTCAGGACCGATAACAGCTGGGATTACCGGGAAAAGCTCACCGGTGCAGGGTTCCAGTGGAACGACAAAAACTTCAATGCGAATTACGGAGGCATCCCTAAGAATGTCTTTCTGCACATTACCTCCCATGTGTACCAGACACTGCCGTTATATTCAACTCTTGGGACAACCGGGACCTACATTTATGCTACCGACATAGATGTACCTGCAGAACAAGCGTGCATCCATGCAGAGACCCAGGTGCGGAATGAAACCACCGCCCCGGTCGATATTCAATTAAGGGTACATATTGAAGATATGGATGGACAAACCGTGGCCTCTTTTCCGGGCGATCTCCTCACACTTCCTCCCGGCGGCATGACGGAACTGCATGCTTCGGATACCCTTCAGCCCGTTCATTTCTGGAGCACAGGATACGGCTATCTTTATAATGTATTTACCGACCTGGTCATCGACGGCGTGGTGGTTGATCGCGTGAAAACCCGGACCGGCTTTCGGAAGACCCGGTTCGGCGAAGGCTTGATCCGGCTGAACGACCGGGTGATCATGATGAAAGGGTATGCACAGCGTACCAGCAACGAGTGGCCAGCGGTGGGCATGTCGGTCCCTGCATGGCTGAGTGATTACAGCAACCGCCTGATCATTGAGGGCAGCGGGAACATGGTCCGCTGGATGCATGTCACCCCCTGGAAACAGGATGTGGAGTCGTGCGACCGGGTGGGCCTTATACAGGCCATGCCTGCGGGGGATTCAGAGGGGGATGTGCACGACCGGCGCTGGGAGCACCGGAAAGCCCTGATGCGCGATGCCATTATTTACAACCGGAACAACCCGAGCATCCTCTTTTATGAATGCGGGAACGAAAACATATCCGAAGAGCATATGGCCGAGATGGTGGCCATCCGGGATAAATATGACCCGCACGGGGGAAGGGCCATCGGCAGCCGGGAGATGCTCGGCAGCGACGTCGCGGAGTATGGCGGCGAGATGCTCTATATCAATAAAAGTGCCGGTATTCCCTTCTGGGCAATGGAATACAGCCGCGATGAAGGACTCCGGAAATACTGGGACGATTTCACACCGCCCTACCACCGGGATGGAGCAGGACCACCCTACAGGGGAGGGGATGCATCGGACTACAACCGCAACCAGGATTCGCATGCCATTGAAAATGTGATCCGGTGGTTCGATTACTGGGAAATGCGTCCGGGAACCGGCAGACGGGTCAGCTCCGGAGGGGCAAATATTATTTTCAGCGATACCAATACCCATCACCGCGGGGAGGAGAACTACCGGCGCAGCGGGGAGGTGGATGCGATGCGCATCCCGAAGGAAAATTATTGGGCGCATAAGATCATCTGGGATGGATGGGTCGACCCGGATTCGATCGGCGTACACCTCCTCGGGCACTGGAATTATGGGAAAGGGGTCGTTAAGGATGTCACGGCCATCTCTACGGCCGACCGGGTGGAGTTGTTCCTGAACGGCAAAAGTCTCGGTATGGGGGAACAGGACAATCGCTTTTTATTCACCTTCAAGGATGTGGCTTTTATCCCCGGTACCATTTCAGCAGTCGGGTATGACCGGGAAGGCGTTCGGGTTTGTGAAACGCATAAATCTACCGCGGGAAAGCCTTCAGCCCTTAAGCTTTCCATTCTTCAGCGGCCGGGCGGGATGATTGCCGACGGTCACGACCTGGCCATTATCCAGGTCGAGGTGGTCGATAAAAACGGTCACCGCTGTCCGGTAGCCATGAACATGATTCAATTTGAGGTCGAAGGGGCAGGCGAATTTGTCGGGGGGATTGCGCAGGGACCGGATAATTACATTGGAGCAACCTCCCTGCCCGTTGAGTGCGGAATAAACAGGATCTTTATCCGCTCGGGAAAAGAAGCCGGAGTCATCAACATAAAGGCTGCATCAAAAGGTCTGAAACAGGCCGCCGTCCGGATTGAAACCCGGGAAACGGATAGCGCTGACCTGTCAGGGGTCCTTCCCGGGGACGGACTCCCTTCCTATCTGAAAAAAGGACCCACCCCCCGCACGCCGTCTTACCGGGTGTCGCGGATCCCTGTTGAAATCGTTTCTGCAAAGGCTGCCATTAACAGTGAAACAGCACACTTCAGCTTTGATGATAACGAAATGACGGAGTGGCGGAATGACGGCAGGCTGGAAACCGGGATCATCGAATTTAAGCTGGAACGGACGGCCCGGATCAACCAGGCGGTGTTCAAATTGGCCGGATGGAGAAACAGGAGTTACCCCCTCTCCATATTCGTGGATGATCGGGAGGTCTACAGGGACACCACCCCGCGGAGCCTGGGTTATGTTACCTGTACCTTCCCTCCGGCAGAAGGGAAGAGGGTGCGTGTCCAGCTCACAGGCGCCACCGGCGAAAAGGAGGGATTTAATATTGTGGAATTATCCGGAACAGTTGACATGCCCGGCGAAGGGCAGGGCAGGGGAAGAGGGGGATCGCAGTACCTGGGGATCCTGGAAGCGGAGTTCTACGAACCGGTACGCTGACTGAATAATATCATAAAGCGAAATAGTAATTGGCCTCCGGCTAGCTCAGGGGTGACATCACCGTTCCCGATCAGGGGAGGAGGGACGGAAACAGTTAACTCATCTTTATTTCGTATCTTTGGGACCGGTATTTTTGCCGCTCCCTTACGAACGGTTGCCGGTCTGAAATGAAACGATTTAAAAAATACAGTTACTATATTGTTGCCGGCCTCGTGGCTGCAGTGGCCATAGTGCTTCTGTTCAATAAAATCTTCATAGCCGGCCTGGTCATCCTGGGGGTGGGACTGCTGATCCTTGCACTCTGGGAGTTTCTGCTGAAGGATAAGGAGGGTCAGATCGACCTGCTGAAAGATGAGATCCGGAACATGAAAGCGGAGAACCAGACCCTGAAACAGGATCTGGATGAGCTCTCCAAACGAAGACTGAACATTACCGAGGTGAATGAGATCCTGGACCTGGGACTGATCGAAGTGGATACCAGTTTCAAAAGAACGGTTAACCGGAGCCTCGAGGTGGCCGACAGACAGGTCCAGTTCATCGGGGTCCTGCATGTCGATTTCGTGGCCAAGTACGGGGTGGATTTTCGGAAGCTGAGATATAAAATAGATGAAGAGAGGCAGGAGATGTGCATTGCCAATGCCGAACCCCAGTTTTTGTCATTCTCGAAGCGGAACATGGAGTGGGAGATTGCCGAGATCCTTGAATACAACAAACCCTTCTTCGGGGTCAAACACTGGAAAACCAATCCAAAGCTAGACAGCCTTGCCACCAGTATCAAAGAGGAGATCCGGATAAAAACCGAACGGGAGACAGAAAACGGACCGGAAGAGCTGAGCTGGGTCATCCGGCCCCTCCGGAAACATGTCGAAACGGCCCTCGAGCTTATCCTGGGAACCCGGGGTTACAGGATCCGGCTCACCGACCTCGACAGCGGGGATTACAGGCCCCTGAACGAATATGCCCGGGAAAACAAAGCCCTGGAAAATCCCTCCGGATAACGCAGTTGCCCAATCGCCCAATCGCTCAATCGCTTGATCTCATCCGATGACGGGCGAAGGTCATCAAAAACGGTCATGAGGTGATCCGATGCCGAGTGAAGGTCATCAGAAACGGACTTAAGGTGGTCCGATGACAGGTGAAAGTCATCAGAAACGGAGTTGAGGTGGTCCGATGACAGGTGAAGGTCATCAGAAACGGACTGGAGGTCGTCCGA
>JAFGWU010000017.1 GCA_016936975.1 Bacteroidales bacterium
CACGTCAGGAGCTGTTACGGGCCAGCAGATTCCCCTCTGGTCGGTGAACGAGGACAACGGGAAATGGGTGCAGGAAGGATCCGGGACAGTGGTTGAATCGGACCAGTCGCCCACAGAACTGGCACTCCTTGCGAAGGTGAATCATTTTTCATGGTTCAACTGTGATGATTTTGAAGACGGACGCAAGAAAAAAGGTCTCTGCTATATATGGGATTGCACCTCCGCCATCTGCGTCAAGCTAAAAGTTGGTTGCTGGGTGAGCGGGGCACAGAGGGAAACCACTATAGGAACGAAACATTCTGCATCGGCTCATTTAATGGAACAATCCGGAGGAGAGAGGGACACCATTCCACCGGTATTTGAGGTACGGGATTTTCTTCCTGAGGGTGGCAGGGACCTGTTAATGCCCTACTCCAGGGATGTGTATATGGAAGCTCGCGGGTTCACGGATGACGGAAAGCTGTATGCCGGAAATTATACCCTGCTCACCACAGATGAGGGAGATTCCATTGAGATTGAACTGGTGCCTGTTTTGGCAGGGGATACAGTTGACCTGTCAATAAATATGCTTCACGAGGATTACCTGGAACCGGGTGCATTCCTTCCTTTCCGGGTTAACATACCGGAAAGGAGTGAATACTATATCCTGTTTAACCGGGGTGAGGAGGGATATCTGAAGGGGACGTTCACGGTGACGGATGAAACGGGAATTCTTCTGACGGGGGGTATCAACCAGACGGATAATAAATTTATTGCCTATCCGGGAGAATTGATAATCAGCATATCGGGCTACACGGGGTCTGATGAAGGAAGTTTCCTGCTTGGCATAGCCGATCCCGGAGCCTGGCTTTCCGGAGACACGACGGGGATCGAATTTGGAACCCTCTATAACGAATATCTGGAGCCGGCCACGTTCAGGCATTATACCCTGGATCTTTCCGAAAGACAATTTTTGCAACTGCTGGTCGGAAATGGCCCCAGCCCAACGCTGAAGGGACGCTTCCGCGTGACGCTCGACAATACCCAATTGCTCTGGAAAAAAATGGATAACAAACCGCTCTTTTTCCAGGCCGATGAGGGAGAACTAATTGTTACCGTAGGGGGGAATATCCTCACCGATGAAGGAAATTTCAATTTAAAGATCGAAGAAATCGAGACAATTCCGATAGCACTGAACGATTCTATTTACGATTCTCTCACGGTTAATAATCCTTACCGGATATACAGCCTGCAATCCGATCACAATACGATTTTGCAAACACGGTTCTATAGAACTGAAGGAACAGAAAGTTATCGTACCATTCAGATCCTTTCGGTTTCAGGTAAAGAACTTAATAAAGAATACCTGGTTGAGTCAGAGAATTTGATGCTCTGTCATCTGCTTAAAGACTCCACGTACATGATCCTTGTCAGCGGACCCGCGGACTGCAGATATGTCCTTTTGACAGAGGAGGAAGATATCGTTGAAATTGAATACGGGGATACCATAAACAAAAGCCTCCTGTACAAGAAGGACAAGGATATTTATAGTTTCACGGGTCAGAGTGGGGATGTTGTGTCCATTAAGGGTTTTCAACCGAATTCAGACCTGTATAAAGGCAGTTTTGTCCTGATAACACCGGAGGGAGAGGAGAAGGGAAGAAGGGAGATCAGGGATAATTATAAATATTATGATTATGAGATTGTCTACAAGCTTACCGGTGGCGGTCCCTATTCCATACTGGTCGAGAGTTTTGAAAATGATACGGGCAGTTATACCATCATACTGGATACGATTTCTTGCAAAGCCATTGAAGTTAATACCCTTACGCAATTGGATATCACTGAAGGAAAAGATAATTATTTTGAGTTTGCACTGCTGGAGGATAAACTGTCCCACCTCTCTGTGATCAGTGATGATGCCAGGGGAACTATTGATATATTCTCTGAGGATTGCGAAAGAATGAACGCGAGGAATACCTTCCGTAATTATACCAGCTATTATAATGCAACCTACACCAACCTGCTTAAAGCCGGAACATATTATTTAAAGATGACTAACACTGAAAGCGGCATTGCTTATCTTAACCTGCATGAACCGTTACTCCTGGAGCTGGATGAGAAAGGGGAGATTGCTTTCCCGGATACCATCAGTCAGGCCCGTAAGGTGAATGCGTATTATTTTTACGGCGCAGCAGGAGACGGGATTCACACCATGCTCAGAAGGACCGATATTCTGCAGGTGCCGGAAGAGCTTGAAGTGAGGGTTTTCCCGGTCACGATGGATACAGACTACCAGACGCTTTACGATTATGGCTTCAGTTACTATTCACTTGATTCTGCTTTCCTGTTTGATGCGGGTGGGAAGCTGGAGGGCGAGCTGGATGACTCCATATGGGTCGTTATTGCCTATGCGGTTACGGAGGGACTGTATGACCTGGAATTTCATCATGTCAGCTCATCCGCCAGCATCATCGTAGATGATGATTACAATGAATTTCCCGGTGCCCATACCTCCTCCCATATTGCTGCCGGTTTTGCCATTAAGAAGACTGGAGAAATATTTATTGCGGCCGGGGAATACACATCATACGTGCCCATGAGGATAACGGTTGATTATGCTACTGTTATAGGACAGGATAAGGAAATGGTGTGGCTGAGGAATGTTTATGACAACAGCTACAGCCGTGTCATCTATTTATTCAGCGAGGGGGGTTCTGTAAAGGATCTGACCATGAGTTGCGGTATAAAAAACTATTATGCCCTGGAGTTTTACGGTTCGGGGGTCAACCTGGAAAACCTGGTCGCCAAACCTTTGCCCGGATTCACACAGACGTCGGGCGGCATAAAAGGAAACGGAGACAATCTCATCATAAGAGGATTATTCTCTGATCGGTCCATGTGGGGGATTGAAGCGGGTTCTAACGGGGCACTCATTGAAAATTGCACCTTTATCTGTAATGACCAGGCTATCCAATTAACCGGGGGCAACACCATCATCCGGAATAATGATATAACAGTCAACTCCAGTTCCAGGGCGGTTCATGTCCAGACCGGTGCCCTGGCCAAAGGCGCCCAGCTGGTTGAAAATAACCGGATCCTCATGAATTCCTCAGGCGGGGGCAGTTCGGGGGCAATTGATATTGAAAGGCTTGGTGGTCCTGATAATTATGATGACTCTTATGTCAGGAACAATACCATTATATTAAAAGGAGTTGGACCGGCCATTTGTGCAGGGATAGGGGCCCCGCCTTCAAAAATAGTTATAGAAAACAATTGGTGTTATGGCACAAATACACTGGGAACGGAGGCCATAAGCCTCCAGGCACGCATTACCGCCGGTTCATCCGGTATCATTGTCAGGAATAATATTTTTGAGGGACTCAGATCACAGGATGTCATTGATAGTTACAATACAGACCTGATAACGGAGGGATATCGTTTTGCTGTTTACAATAACAGCTTCAGGATGGCAGCGACCGCAGAGCAGGATGTTAAACATAATTTTATGAGGATCAATACCTTTAATTATGATGTCACGGATACCCTCAACCTCTATTTTGTCAATAACATCTTCCAGGGGAATGGCTTCTCCTATCTGGCAAAGTGCCAGTTTGATTTTTCATTTCATGCGGATTACAACATCGTGTTCAATTTCAGTAAATATATCGAAGGGGTTGGTTCTATGATCGGTCTTACCCACGACATCAATACCAGCCCGATGTTCATCGATACGGATCTGCATGTGGACCCGTTGAGCCCGGCCATTGATAACGGGGCCACACCCCTGCAGTTCGAATTCATCCCCGAAGTGGATATTGAGGGGGTAACCCGGCCCCAGGGAGCGGGATATGACATCGGTGCCTACGAGAAGAAATGAATACCTGATCCAGGTCCGTGAATAACAGCATCATTATTGCCGGGGCGGGCAGTTCCGGTTTATAGAAAGGGTGCTTTAAGCATGCAGGGTTATTCAGATTTACTTAATTTTTGCAGGAAAGCGTCAAAGATTCCTGCAATCTCCCCTTTAAAATTCTCATCGTTCAGATGGGTCTTCATAAAGGCATCGGGATCTTCCTTGTGATCATCGGGCAGGACCAGGCCAACCGGGAACGCCTGGCACAGGATGCATTTATCCCCCAGGATATTTTTAACTTCCTGGAAAACCAGTCCGTGTCCGAACTTCTCGTCCTTTCTGGCATAAGTACTTCCGCAGCAGGTTACAAAAACCAGCTTATTGATCATCTCCTTATATTTTTTAATAAAACTGCGCAGGGGCGGGATGAACCTGCCCATCCATATGGGGCCACACAGGATAATCCTTTCGTACTCCCCGATCTTCTTTTTCAGCGGCCAGTTGCCCAGGTGGATATTCATTAAAAATAGGATGAATACGTTAAGCCGGGGCCGGATGGCTTCAATGTCGCACGAAAGGGCCGAGGCAATCTTTTCAGCCAGGAAGCGGTTACTGCCTTTTCTGGAATAATATGCTACAAGGGTTTTCATGAGTTGGTATTTTAAATATTTGAAATAGTCTTTACATGATTTTACAACCGGTACTCCTGCCGGATTTGGGGCAGTAATGCGATGCAGATAATCAAAATTCCGAATACCGTCAGTAAAATGATCCCGGGGATCAGGTAATTATTAAACGGCGAGTTTTGTATTAATTCAACCGGCATTTCGAGTAAAGAACCATCCGGACGGATCATCAGGGCAATACCTCCATAAAATGCACCAACAGAAAGAATCCCCAGCAGTGCAATCAGGATTGATTTAAATAATCGACGCTGTTTCATACGGGATTTTATGCAAAGGAAAAAATATTTAATGTATCTTCAAACATTCAAAAGGTTCAATATTAACAAGCTGTGTCGGAAAAGAGATTTTATGCAAAAGGTGCTTTATTGTTGTCGTAAGATATGGATCATTACCCTGGTGCTGATGTTACCGGGAATAATCTCATCATGGCCCCTGCCGGCACAGGATATCACCACTGGCCTTATACTCCACTATACCTTTGACAGTATCAGCGGAACCATCGTGAATGATGGTTCCGGAAACGGGAATAACGGGACCCTGCGGGGAGGAGCGGAGGTGGTGGAAGGATTCAGCGGCAATGGAGTGCTGTGCCTCGACAAGCCCGATTATATCGATGCGCCGGATAATATTAATGCAGGTCTGAGTTCCTTCACATTTGCATCCTGGGTAAAACTGTCAGCATTGAAAAACGCCACCCGCTTTTTTGACTGGGGAAACGGGACAGACGGAAGCAACAACTTCCTGGTTTTCATTCCCAGTTATAACGGAGACAACGCCTATATGGTTCTCCGCTTCAGACCTGTATCCGGAACAGCCTACAACGTGACCTCCACCGCGAAATGCCCGGTTGGGGAGTGGGCCCATGTGGCGGTCTCGTTCACCTGGAACGGCGTTTCGGGAACCGCCGTCCTGTACCTGAACGGCAAACCGGTTGGAAGCGGTTCCAACCTGCCTTACAATCCGGATACCTTCCTGGGGACCACTGCCGATAATTACTTCGGCTATTCACGATGGGCCCAGGACGGGAACGGCTTTGGAGGCATCTTCGATGATATTCGTGTTTACAACAGGGCTCTTACCATTGAAGATATTGACTCCCTGGCGGACCTTGCTGATTTATTCGAGCAATTTGAACAGCTCGACCTGGGGGATCTGTCATCGGTCACAGGAGACATTTCCCTGCCGACGGTCCTGGGTGAACAGGGGGTCACGGTTTCATGGGTTTCATCCAACAATGCAGTCATCGATACTACCGGAAAGGTGAACCGCCCGGACTATTTCGATTATACCGTTACCCTGACCGCCAGGGTGGCATATGGTTCATTTGTGAAGGAGAAGGTTTTTACAGCATGCGTCGTCGCGGTTGAGGGAACAACCTTTTCCGGGGATCTGCTGGTTCGGTTCGATTTTTCCAACCTCACAGGTTCCACTGTGAAGGATGTATCAGAAAAACAGTTTCAGGGAACAGTCATGGAACCCGCAAGGGTCGTGACGGTCGGAACCCCTGAAACGGGTATTTACAATGTGCTGGACCTGGGAGAGACGACGGGGTATTTTGATATGGGCCCCGAAGTGGGGAAAGTGGTCCGGGGATTGAATGATTTCAGCATGGGTGCCTATTTCCGTGTCAGGGAGTCGTATATTGGCGTGCGGAATGCCGGCAACCTCCTCTGGAATTTCTCCAACAGCGACGATATGCTGACAGATCGCAACGGATACATTATCGGGTCCCTTTCAAACCAGGGCGTCAGCATCACCCCGGGATATCACACCGAATCGTCGGGGAGCCAGTCGGTATCGCTTTCAAGACCCTCCCTGCGGGGCAACTGGCACCACCTGGCCTACACCCAGAACGGCAATACCGGTACTGTGTATATTGACGGGGTGGCTATCACATCCGGAACGGTTACCAACCGGCCATCGGTATCACTGGTTGAAGAAGGGGTAATGGGGACGCTCTTTAACTGGCTGGGACGATCCTGTTACAGAAGTGATGCCTATCTGCGGTACACCCTTGTTTATGATTTCAGGATCTACGGGAGGGCCCTTTCCGGAGCAGAAATCAGGGAGACCGGGATGGATGTCATCGAAACCCTCGCCAGCCTGGAGGCCGCCAGCAGTGCCTATATCGGGGAGAGCAAAACCGCCGAGACGGCCCTTATTGAAAAGACATTATACCCGGAGCCCTCTTATCTGGAGATCATTAATACAGATCGTAGCTCTGTCAGGATAAGTTTTCAGAGCTTTGACGCCATGACTTTTACCGATACACAAACCATCGTGAGTTTAAAGGCAGGCGGAACCAGGGACTTTGCCACTTCTGATATCCTTAAAATGGTATTCGGGGTCAGCGGGGTTCCGGTCAACCCGCCCGTCTCCGCTTCGGAGCCGGAACTTTTTCCCAATCCGGCTTCGGATTATATTATCCTCAGGAACCCGGATTCGGAGACTGGTACGGTTACCATCCATTCGGTTACCGGGCATCTGCTCATGAAACTGCCCGTTCATTCATCCCCTGCTGAAATCGATATTACTTCCCTCCCGGAAGGGATCTATATAATGAAAAAAGGCAACCGGAAAATGAAATTTGTGAAGCAATGAAAAGGTTCATCCTCCTCATCACTGCAGTCCTTCTGTTGCTGGCATCGCTGGTTGCTTCGGATGTGACCCTGAATGTCTACAAGACCAATCGCACTGTTGAGCGGTTCACCCTCGGCAATATAGACAGTGTCGGTATCGATCCTGACCGGAACCTGTTCCTGGTTTACAATCAGGATGGTGGATTCATTGCAATAAACATGTCTGAGATCGACAGTATAAATTATTCAGAGGGAGACTATAGCCTGCCGGTGGTGAAGACCGTATCTGCAGGGTTTGACTTCAGACTGGGAAAAGGGTTGTGCGAAGCGAATATTTCGAGCGACGGGGGCTGCGAAATACTGGAAAGAGGAATATGCTGGTCGACCGAAATGGATCCGACCATTGCGGATTCTAAACATGCTTCGGGAACAGCGCCAGGGGATTATTATGGTGTGATGGACGGACTGAGTTCCGGGGAAACCTATTATGTCCGTGCCTATGCTACCAATTGCATGGGGACCGTCTATGGTGAACCGGTTGAGGTGGGAACCATGATGGGACATGTAACCTATACCCTGGACCTTGACCGGGAACAGTACCCCGAATATTACAGCCTGCTCGAAACAGCCCTCGACAGTGCCTGTTATTATTACAGCCGGTATACCTCCTTCAGGGCGAACATCTACGTCTATTACAATGCCGGCATCCCGACCGCCCAGGCCAGTTACCACGGGAGCATCGGGTTTGGCCCCAGCACCTCTTATATGTGGGTCGGGACGACCATGCATGAAATGGCCCACTATTTTGGTTCGGGAACCACCAATATATGGAAAAGTCTGATGGTTAACGGCGTGTGGCAGGGTACCGTTGCACAGGCCCTCTGCCAGGAGCTGGCCGGTACCACCCTGAAAGGCGATAACAATAGCAATCCCATACATTTCTGGCCCTTCGGTATCAACTACCGGTCGGAGGTGCAGTCAGCAACCGATCTGATTAACCACGCGAAAATTGTCCAGGCCATGCTGGTGGAAGATTGCGGATTGCCCACGAGCTGGTAAATTGAGTCGGTTCACTTCATTCACTATTATTATCACAAATCCCAGGCATCCGAGAATGGATTCATGTCGATCCATTTTGACATCTTAGGCTTTAAAGGCTTGAGCCTGCAGGGGAGGATGGTAAAGCTATTGCCCTGCAGGGTTGTGAAGCGGGAAAAATAACAAGTTTTGATGGGATCGATGATATCGAGCTTTGGTGGAAAGATAAAGGGAAGAGTCAGCTTACCCCGGGATAAAGAGGCTTTTGGTTGAATATTCTGGATCGCAGGTAAGATTCACTTTCAATTTTCGCAGGCCCGCCTCATCCCCCGGTGAGGGAATATGGGTGGTATGCACCTCGCAACTCCGGAGGCCTGTAAGGTTCTGAAGTGCCATCTTCGCAGCCGGATTGGAAAGGGCACTGATGCTCAGTACAATCAGTGTCTCTTCTACATCAAGACTCACCATTTTGCCGTCGAGAATGTCCCGTTTCAGATGCTTGACCGAATCGATGATGCTTTCGGGGAGAATCTGCATGGTATCGGGGATGCCGGCCAGGTGCTTTGTGGCATTCAGGATCAGGCTGGATGCGGCATGCAGGAGGGTTGAATTTTTCCCGGTAATGATGGTCCCGTCATGCAATTCGATGGATGCCCCGGAAAAAATCCCGGCATTCCCTTTTCCGCATTTTTCTGCATCTTTTGCTGCTTTTCTTGCCGGTAATACCACATTGCGGTCTTCAACCTTCGCACCGGCTCTTTTCATGATCCTGACGGCCCGTTTCAGGGAGGTCTTATCCAGTATACCAATATAATATTCCACGGCACACCTGAAATACCGGCGAATGATCTCCTGGTGGGAGGCTTCCTGGATGATCCGGTCATTTATAAAACCGGCACTGGCCCGGTTGACACCCATGTCGGTAGGTGATTGGTACATCGATTCACCGCCGGTAATTTTTTCAATGATCCGTTTCAGCAAAGGGAAGGCTTCAATATCACGATTGTAATTTACGGCCGTTTTATGATAAGCCTTCAAATGGTGTTCGTCGATCATCACTTTATCATTCAGATCAACTGTGGCGGCTTCATAGGCTATATTGACCTTATGATCCGTCGGGAGGTCCCAGATGGGAAATGTTTCAAATTTCGCATACCCCGCCTTGATCCCCTTTTTATAATCGTGATAAAGATTACACAGACAGGTAGCGAGTTTCCCGCTTCCGGGTCCCGGACCGGTAACAATGACGATCGATTTGGAGGTCTGAATATATTCGTTTGCCCCGTAACCCTGGTCGCTGACGATCAGGTCGACATCCCTGGGATAGCCTTTGGTGGGGTAGTGAACATAAACCTTGACCCCCCTCAGCTCCAGCTTGTTCTTAAACGTTCTTGCAGGCGGCTGGTCCTGGTAGCGGGTAATTACCACGGCGGTGACATCCAATCCCCATTCCCTGAAATCGTCGATCGTTTTTAAGGCATCCACATCGTAGGTAATTCCAAAATCGGCCCGGATCTTTTTTCGCTCAATATCCCCTGCATGGATGCACAAAATAACGTCGATTTTGTCTTTCAGGATTTGAAGGAGACGCATTTTCACGTTGGGATCAAATCCCGGAAGCACCCTGGAAGCATGATAATCGTTGAATATCTTGCCGCCGAATTCGATGTAGAGTTTATCGCTGAACCGGTTCACCCGCTCAAGAATCGCAGCGGTTTGCTCCCGCAGGTATTTCTCATTGTCAAACCCGGTTTGTACGAATGGTGTCATGAATCTCCGATTATAAATTCAAACTTCAATATTAATAAAATAATCAGCTCAGAGTGTTCGCATTCCTGAATTAATCTTTGACGAGCCACGATTGCATTGCTTCAGAAATTGAGTGAAAAAATCACATTTTGAATCTACTGCAAAAATTCTTCAGAATTAATTTAATAGCACAACGCGGTATCAGTAATTAAACATTCCAGACAATTATATTGCTCAATTCAAGAAACCAGCCCTTGCAGCACATGCAATAATGATTAAATTTGGAAGATGAATTCAGGGTAAATTTGTCTAATTCAGGCTTTGGTTTATTCAGATATTTACAATGAAAAGAAAATTAAAATATAAAATTCTAGGCGGCTTTGGTTTGTTAATTGCCATGCTCATTCTTGCCGGAACAGTTTCCATTATTGAATTTATGAAATTAAGCAAGGATGTGAATGCTCTGATCGAAGACAATTACAAGACAATTCTTGCTGCCAAATCCATGCTTGAGGCATTGGAACGGGAAGACAGCGGTATTCTGCTTCTTCTCCTGGGTCAGTGGGATGATGGAAGAATTATTCTGGACTCTGCTGATAATAAGTTTATGACTGCTCTGGATAATGCCGGGAAAAATATTACGGAACCCCGGGAAGATATTTATATAGAAAAAATCAGGGAATCGTATCAAATTTACCACTCAAAATGGCAGAGGCCGATTGTTGATACCGATAAACAGGGGGATATTAACTGGTATGAGCAAGACATGCACAAGAGTTTTCTGGAGGTGAAGAGTGCAGTTAACGATTTAATGATTTTAAATCAGACCAGTATGTATAAAGAAGCCTCTCTTCTTAAAGAGAAATCCAGAAGAGCTATTATGCCGGGAATTGTGTCAATCGTTGCAGCCCTTGTTTTTTCTATCATACTGAATTATTTTATTACCAAAAATTTTATATCCCCCTTAAATCAAATGGTGGATGCCGTTCGTGAAGTTGGACCAGGGAATAAAGTAATGAAAACGGATATCAGTTCTGAGGATGAACTTAAACTACTGGAGAATGAAATTAATAAGTTAATTAACAGATTATCATAAACCATTATTCAACTTACTGATTGAAATGCGGTTGGAGGTCATATTCAAGTTTCTGGGCTTCATTCTTTTATTCAATGCTTTATTCCTGTTAATCTCATTTATTATATCGGCATTTTCAGGTGAATCATCTGTAATCCCTCTGGCTTACAGTATGCTTATCTGTATTATATTCGGATTGTTTCCCATGATTTTCGTAGGAAAAGTAGAATATCTTTCCTTTAATGAAGGTATATCCATCGTGGTATACGGGTGGTTAATTACCTGTGTCATTGGTTCATTACCCTATTTAATGTGGGGAGGAGAATTTACCCTGATAAATTCATGGTTTGAGAGCGTTTCCGGATTTACTACAACAGGATCTTCCATATTGAATGATGTGGAAAAACTTCCGAAAGGACTGTTATTCTGGAGATCGTCAACGCATTGGATAGGAGGATTGGGCGTGATCATGTTTGTATTGCTGATTCTGCCTACCTCTCAAAATCCGCGTCTTACTCTGATTAATACTGAAATGTCAGATATCTCAAGGTCCACATTTCAATATCGGGCTAGGAAAACCGCATATGTTCTGGCGATGATCTATGCTGGTCTTACGGTTATGGAAACCCTGCTTCTGACGTTAGCGGGAATGGGTTTGTTTGATGCAATAAACCATTCATTTGCAACCATTGCAACGGGTGGTTTTTCAACCAGGAATTTAAGTATCGCAGCATACAATCAGTTATCAATTGAGGTCATCATCATGCTGTTTATGATTCTTTCCGGAATTAATTTTGGGATCCTATTCAACACCGTATCAGGAAAATCACCTAATATTTTCAATTCAAGAATCGTCAGGGCCTATCTTTTTATCCTGTTGGCAGGGATCGTTGTGGCAACAACGGACCTCTATTTAGAAGGCGTCTATTCGTTCTCCCAATCCCTTCGGGCAGCAGCTTTTCAGGTAATTTCTCTGGGTACAACCACCGGGTTCGCAACCCAAGCAACGGAAGTTTGGCCCTCCTTTACACAGTTGATACTGATTTTTTTTACAATTCAGTGTGCTATGGTAGGATCAACCTCAGGAGGCCTGAAGTTTGACCGCATTTTTATTTTTTTTAAATCGATTGTAAAACAGGTTAAGATGATGAAACATCCCAATGCAGTTATCACCATCAAGGTTGATAATATATCACTTGATGATCAGAGAGAAAGCAATGTGATGAATTTCATTGTTCTTTATGTAATTACTTTCTTTATAACGACCCTGATTTTATCGGTTTTCAATACCGACCTTATAACCGCTTTTTCAGCATCCATTGCAACCCTGGGAAATGTTGGCCCCGGATTTGGTCAGGTTAGTTCTCTGGGGAATTATGCAGATTTACCGGTTTTCAGCAAATTGGTCCTTACGTTCAACATGCTGCTAGGAAGACTGGAGATTTTGAGCATTATTGCTTTTTTGACTATCAGAAGAAAAGAGTTTTGATCACACCGTTTAATCACCTGACTTATTCCGGTCTATCTTATCGGCAATACGCAGCAATTTACGGGTATCCAGAATATTAAAAACAAACAGGAGCAGACATACAGGGATGGTGGAGTAAATAATTGAACCCGGAAGGAGCACTTCGGCAACCATGATGGCGGTAACAATAATGCGTACCTCCGTGGGGCCAAAGATTCCGGAGTCGATGGAGTAATGCCCCGTGATCCTGTATTTTAAAAGGGCAATGATCATTTCCCATCCGTACATGACCACGAAACCGTATCCGAGGAGATCGAAAGGCCCCTTTGCATAAATGATAAATCCTAATCCGATAAGGATGATGCTGATCCAATCGATGGTAATATCAAGGGCAAATCCGTAATTTTTACGCGGCGTATTACGGAAATAGGCGATCCTTCCATCCAGGGAATCACCAAACCAGCTGATCGTGAATCCCAATATCCCAAGCAAAAGATAATTTTTATGAAAGAAACCTGCCAGAACAAAACTGGCTCCCACAATAATGCTTCCAAATAAACCGAAACCGGTCAGCATATTCGAACTGATCCAATGGGGAATGTGCTGCACAAGGTAGCTGATGGCCTTCTGCTCCTGTTTCCGCATCAGATTGGTCCGGTGCCTGTCGCGGAAAATGGATTCCAGTATTTCGAAGGATTTTGATGACGGTCTGGATCTTTTATCCGGGGGAGCCATAGAAATGTTGTTTTATAAACTTCTTAATTGCATAATCAGGAACACAGAGGATGAAATTACAATTTTTAAATGATTTTTAATTGACTGCGCGGAGTAAACGAATCCGGAAGGGGCATGTCGTATACGGTTTTTCTTAAAAAAGAACCGAATTCATTCGCATCCTTAAATTGTTCCTGTTCCCTGACGGATAGGAGGTTGCCGATGCCGAGACGCGGTGATTTCCCCCTTTTGTTGAAAACCTCCGAGGGCAGGCGTAAGGAACGAATCCTCCAGTTGATAAGGCCCAGGAAATAAAAAAATGGTGAGTTGGTATCGAAAAAGCGAATCGGTAAAACAGGGACTTCAGCAGAATGAATCAGGTGGAGGATACTGGTTTGCCATTGACGGTCACTGATCCGGAAATCTCTCAGGCGAAAATCCGATACAGCCCCGGAAGGAAAGAATCCGGCGGGATGGCCCTTCCTTATGTGCTCAAGTGTTTCCCGGATTCCGTGAATGCTCCCGGCATCAATGCCCCTCTTTTTATTTGTGGTGGGAGTAACCGAAATGAAATTGGATTCCATGGTTTGCACCAGGGAGATCAGTTTATTGACCATAAAACGGTAGTCGGGGCGAATTGCGGCAATCAGGTCTATGAGAATAATTCCGTCCAGTCCGCCGTAAGGATGGTTGGACACCGTAATAAAAGCTCCTTCGGGCAGTTGTTTCAGCCGGCCGGCATTGCCGATCACATAATGAACCCCGATATCATTCAGTAATCTCGAGGCAAATTCAGCCCCGGTATAATTTATGGAATTCTGGTAAACCCGGTTTACCTTGTCAATAGCCAGCATGCGCATAATGAATTCGGCAAACCGGTTTCCAGTTTTTCCCCTGAAAATCCAGGACAGGGACTCCAAATCTTTAATATCAACTACATTCGTTTTCACTGTTCAGAATCTGTTTTCAGGATTGTGATCAACTCTGTTCCGGCACTCCAATTTAACCAGAATTACGTTATTTTTTAAATTTATTTCTCTGTTTTAAAGCTATGCTATCAGATTTTACCGGCAAAAGAACCAAAACAGGTATAGCATGATCTCCTCCCGGGCAAAAAATAACCCGGATTTAAGCGATTGATTCGCAAATTGCTCCCGCAGGCCTCAGGCAGGTATCCGACAGGCGGATTCTTCATCCAATGCGCGCGATCCTGTATGGAACTTTGCTGAATCCGGGTAGAAAGCCGCTGACCCTGACAGAAGGGTTTGTTATAAAAGGGGTTGAATTTTGTTAATGTAGAGGCGGTGAAATGCATTCCGGATCCCATCCCGTACCCTTGTGAAGGCAAGTCTTATTTCGTATTCAGACCCAACGACCAGGGAAGGGTCCTCGAAACCGATATGCAGCCGGCGTTTCACATCCCCGGAAAAAGCGGGGCACGTTTCCCGTGCATGGTCGCAGACCGTGATGACAAAATCCCACGGCTCATCCAGGTATTGATCTACGGACAAAGGTTTGTGATTGCTGATATCAATGCCCGTCTCCTTCATGAACCGGATGGCATCAGGATTAACCTGACCGGCAGGATCGGTGCCTGCCGAGCGGACGGTTAACCGGTCATCAAAAGCCTGCAGGAATCCGTGCGCCATCTGGCTCCGGCAGCTGTTTCCTGTACATAGAATTAAGATTTTCATTGCCTGCAAAGAGATTTCAGTCCGGATGATAAATTATTTCAGAAATTTATTTAACACTCTTTTTGCTTCCTCCCAATTTTCCCTGTGGATGCAATATTTGATTTTGGGCGCTTCAATTTCTCCCTGGATCAATCCTGCATTTTTAAGCTCCTTTAGATGCTGGGAAAGGGTTGATTTTGCAATCGGTAAAACCTCCGATAGGTCGCCGCTGTAACAGCAGCTCTGGGCAGATAGCAGATCCAGAACATACAACCTGACAGGATGTCCCAGGGCTTTGGCATACCGGGCAGCCTTTTTCTGTTCGTCGGTGATGGAACGATGCATGGCGAAGATACTTTATTAATGTTCGTAAAAGTACGAAATATTATAATGATGTAGAGCATATTTTTAGGAGAATAACAAATGCGGGAAATAGATAAATTAGCAATGGCCGTCCGGCTCAGTGTCCCGGAGAAATCCGGGGCATTTTTGGTTGGAGCCCTTCGGATATGGAAAGCGATGATAGATAAATACTTCACTGAAGGATATACCTCATCATAACTAATACTATTTAAACAATGAAAAGAACTATGCTCCTCTGTCTTGTGCTCATTGCTTTGAACCTGAATGCCCAGTGGCACTGGGTAAATCCCAGACCCCAGGGGGACGGGGTGAATGACTTCTGGTTCGTCAGCGCCACCCATGGATTTGCAGTGACCGCCGCTGGCGGATTGCTTGAAACTGAGAATGCCGGCCTTACCTGGGATTACCGGGGCATGATTACACCGGAAAACCTTACAGCCCTCTTTTTTGTGAATGAGCATACCGGGTTTGCATGCGGAATGAATGGAACGCTCGTTAAAACCACCGATGGCGGATCGGAATGGAATCCCGTTGAAAATGGTTTTCCTGAAGATAATTTTGAGGATGTCTGGTTTATTAATGCTGATACCGGGTTCATCGTAGGAGAGTATGGTTTTATGATCAGGAGTGACAATGGGGGGGAAACTTGGACCCAGGTTACAACCGGCTCAACGGATTACCTGACCGGGATTTATTTCCCGACACCGAATACTGGATTTGTGTCATGTGAAGACGGTATATTTTTTAAAACGGAAGATCGCGGGGATACCTGGTCGGAAATTGACATGGGAATCGCGGAGGATTTTAGAAGTCTCTGGTTTATTGATGATCAAACCGGCTGGATGGCTGGCGACTGGGGGGCGGTCTATAAGACAACCGACGGGGGAGATACCTGGATGAACCAGAGCATCTATAGCCATCCCTATATCCTGGACTGTTATTTCGTGGATGCCGAAACCGGCTATTTATCTGCCGACGGAAATATTTATAAAACGACCAACGGCGGAACTGACTGGGCAGAAGTGAATATGGATGCAGACTATTATATCTATGCGATATGGGCGATGGACGGCAATACGGTCCTGGCAGCAAATGAGTTCGGGGCACTCTACCGGACAACCGACGGAGGGGATAACTGGGAGGATTATGCGGTGAATGTTGCAGGGATGAACAAAAATTTAACCGGCATCGTGTTCTTTAATGAAGAAACCGGTACCGCTGCAGGCGATGAAGGGATATTACTGAGGACAGTCAACGGTGGAAACAGCTGGGAACCGGTGGATGCCGGCGTAAGCGTGGATCTGACTGATATTGAAAAACTGGATGAGCTAACTGCATACGTCTGTGGTGAAGGGGGTACCCTACTGAAAACAACCGACGCGGGCCTTACATGGACGCCTGTACCTACCGGGGTTTTTACCAATTTTAATGCCATGTGCTCTGCAGGAGGCAACAGATTGTGGCTGATTGGGAGTTCAGGCTTTATTCTTAACAGCGGCGACGGGGGAGGAACCTGGACACGCCAGACTACAGAAAGCACAGGTTTTCTTTATGACATTCACATTTTTGAATCTGGAAAAGGATTTATCGTGGGCTCAAGGGGGACCCTGCTGGTCACCCAGGATTTCGGGACAAACTGGGAAACACTGGAATCCGGGACAACTCAGAATATCTATACCATTTGTGCTGTAAATGAGGATACGATTCATGCGGCCGGATGGCTGGGAGAATTGCTGACCACAATGGACGGCGGGGAGAATTTTACAAATTCAAGGATCAACCAGGATGCAGCAATTTTTAAATTGTATATGTCATCCACCGATACGCTCTACGCAATGGGCGTTGCCGGGAAATCATCCTTTTCCGCGGACAAAGGTTTTACCTGGGAAAAGATCGATCGGTTCTGTAATATTACAACCCTGGGAATGGCAGAAACACCCTCCGGAAAGCTATTTTTATCAGGGTCCAACGGCTCAATCATGACAAACGGAACGGTTGTTATTACCGATGCCGGTTGGAAAAAAGAATCGGAACCGGGATCAGTATCGCTTTTCCCCAACCCTGTTTCCGGTGAATTAACCATAAGAGCGGACGGTTATACCATTGCCTCGGTCATTATACTGAATTTGTCCGGACAGGAGATCAAAAGAATGGAACTGAACGATACGGAGCAAGCCATTGTCCGTATGGATGGTTTAACAGGTGGGATCTATATCATACGAATAGAGCTCAGGAACCTGTTGAACGGAACTTTAGTAACAGGATCCGGGATGATTTATAAATATTGAACCAGTGCACCAATGGACCCTGCGACCCGGAAATGAAAATTCCGGGCCGCAGGATAACCCCCGGCCGTCATAACCGGAGCCTGTTTCTACCTTTTAGCTTCTACTTTGATGGTATAGGATGTAATAATGCCTCCGGTCAAACCGCTGATAAGAACGTCAACCAGGGTGAACCGGGTGGTTACCTGACAATTTCCGTTACCGGGGGTGTTGACACTCGTACGGCCAATGGGAATGATTCCCCAGAAGATCCAGAATTGTTTCCCTTTGGCATAGGTATACTCAAGTCCCGGTGATTCCTTGAAGGCTCCGACACTGGTCTTTGTGGTCATGCAGGAAGTCAGTGTGGTTGACAGAATGATTGCTGTCAGTAGCCCGATGGTTAGTTTTCTGATTTTTTTCATCATGTAGTATTTAATGGAATAATATCGTAATTACTTTTCCGGCAGGGTCTCTACCACCAGGTCATCCCCTGTCAGGGTGTCATGATTATTTTCCAGGTTGGTCCAGTCCACCTTTTTGGTCGGGTCGATGCCGTTGATATACTTTTCAATGTTGGTATATCCGTCTCCGCTCAGGTCGCCGTTTGCATCGGCAGGATCCGCTGGGTCGAGGCCGAATTTTTTCTCCCATGCATCCGGCATACCGTCGTTGTCAGAGTCGATATAAGGCGACCCGGTATATTCGGGATAACCGCCCACCTGGCTCACATGCGTGATGATGCCCTTTTTATAGGAATCTTCGGGCAGGCGTCGCTTCACATATTCGGACCCCGTGCCTGTAACGATCCCTTCTTCCTGATACTGAATCCTTCCGGTACGAACCTGTTTAACGATCCGCTGATCCACGGCGTCTCTTTTCGGCAGTGTTGCGCCTGCATTGGCCAGCACGAATTTATAAGCTTTCTTCGCCGGCATGATGGTGGTATGAGGCATCTCCATGGGTTGGTCAACCCTGAGATCATCCATATATTCATCATCGACTCCCTGTACACCGCCTTTCCAGTTGTTCTTGCTGACCCCGCGGTATCCCCTGGCGATATTTCCGTTGACATAAGCCTTGCCATAGATGGGTTCCGTGCTCCCTCTCTTGCTTTCCGGTTTCAGGAAGCGGTAGGCGATCGGCTCATCCTTCGGGGTGATGGGACCCGGCTTCAGGTAATTATTGATGATATTGTAGAGCGACATATGATCGCCCCCGTCAACAGACCGGTTCCACCAGTTAAAGAGTACATTGTTGACCAGGTTGAAGTCGCCATACATGCCTATGGAAGGGTTCCTGGAGATATTGGAAGCCCAGAGGTTGCGGGCAAAAAGCGTATTCAGTCCGCCGATGGTGCTTCCGAATGCATGGTTATAGGTGTCGAGGGATTCTGCAATAATGGTATTCTGGATGGTGATGTTGACGGTGGGCAGTTTCAACCTTTTCCCATCTTCGGTTTCATACATATGACGGTAGCCGGATACGGATTCGTCCAGCCCCCAGCTGCCCGATACATGGTCGATGATGATGTTGCCGACCAGATTTCCTCCGAGCGCATCATCACGGCGGCCCACATCGGTTGCTCCCCTGCGGAAACGCATATGCCGTATCACCACGTCGTGGGTGTCGATCCAGACAGACTCGCCTGCAATGCAGACGCCGTCGCCGGGGGCGGTCTGACCGGCAATGGTTACATAGGGTGCCCGGATGCTGACGGGACTTTTAAGCCGGATGATTCCCGACACATTAAAAACGATGATCCTGGCACCACCCTGTTCACAGGCCCACCGAAAACTTCCGGGTCCGCTGTCGTTCAGGTTGGTGACCACCAGGACTCTGCCGCCCCTGCCACCGAAGGAATACATACCCCCGCCTTCGGCACCCGGGAAGGCCGGTATTTTAGCCTGCGGCAGATCGGAGGGTTTTGCGGCCCACGGTATATACGGTTTTCCCTGTCGGGCTTCTTCCATGACGATCGGCAGTGCTTTTTCCCAGGCTTCATCAGAAAGACGTTTAACCTCTGCCGCTGCCGCATCGGCTTTGGCCTCCACATCGGGGGGAATGGTCGGGTATTGTGCGGTCGCAGACAGGCTCAAACCAACCGCAGTCAGTACAATTATTGATCTTGCTGTTTTTAATTTATTTTTCATCATCGTTTTTTATTTATTGGTTTTTGTAAAATGTCTGTCCGGCATTGCGATACTTCAGATATTTTTCAGGCATGGTCCGGAACCGGCTCACTGGCTTCCTCTGCTGTTTGCTGTTACATCTCAATCAGTTTTCCATTATCTTTTGTTACTGGGGCAAATAATTTCCGGTTGTATTATCCGTCAGACGAATGTTCAGGTGGTTAAGATAATTATTCCTGCAACGAACAGCAATTCATATCTTATAAATTTTTAAGTATGACATAATAAACTGACTTCTTCATACTTGTTTCGTACATGTTTACTTTTTCATTATATGTTGAATTATACATTTCGCCCCCCATGATACTCTGATAATGTACAATCCTGGTGGAAGATTTTCCACGTTAATTGAATTCTCTATACCGGTTGATTCCAGGCTTAGGACCATACGCCCGGTATAATCAAACAGTTGTATGAATGCACCTTCTGCAAAATCGTTTCCAAGGGCAACTTTTAATTTCGCGGTTACCGGGTTAGGATAAGTTACTATGTCTGTAATGGAAACTCCCGAACTATAGTCGCCATGTGGCGTAGAAGAGGTAAAGCCTGAATGTGAACGAAATTTATCACTGGCTTCCGATCCTACCAGGGAGTATAGTCGGGAAAGATCTATTAAAGTGTCAACAGCAATTTCATCCTCCAGCGAATCCAGCCATTCCTGCCTGGCCTCTGCACCATCGGGCACTGTAAGCGAACGGCTCGTTGCAGCATAATCAGGATATCCGCCAACCTCATCCTGCGAGTCAATTACTGCACCGTTGCCATATGCAACCGTATGGACAATCCTGGAGTTATGCACATCCCGATTACCGGGACGTGATCCCACAGTTCTTAAATTTTCATAGAGGCTTTCGTGAGCAGGTATCGCCACAAAACCGCCTGGCCAAAGCGGGGGAGTGTCGAGAAGTACATGATCATCCGGATCGTAAACCTGCAGATCGTTTCCTTCCTGGTCAAGGATAATATTATCGTCTATGTAGGCGTAACTCGTTGAAGGAATATTCGTTGCACTAATATAGCCGTCAAGGTAAATTTCTCCGATACTTTCGGGTCCCTGTAAAGCCACATTGCCAACAAAAGTGACATTAGCAAAATAGGTACACACCACCCAATTAAACCAATGAGGTTCTGGTTCGTCCCAGCCAGTTGTCCAGTTGTAGTTCACCTGATTGGCTATGAATATATCGCCTCTGTCGCACCGCGGATTTCTCATGGCGTTGTGCGCATAAAGACATCCTATCAGAGAAAGATTGGAAGGGCTTCCGTTTATGAGACTGCCCTTGGAATGTTCACCATCTGTATGGCCGGCATACTGCAAGGCCTCTGCAATAATGCACTTGTACAGGGTAACATTATCTACACCATGTATGGAGAGGTTCTCATCTATGGACCATGCAGCAGTTACATGATCGAATACAACATTATCGCCTCTGATATTGGCAACATCCTTTTCTCCGGTAGTATTATCTCCGAGCATGATTGTAATGTGTGAGACCACCGTATTATTACCGTTCGCTGAAAAATTTGCGCGGATAAGGATTATTCCTGGTGAAGGAGCAGTTTGACCGGCGATGGTAACATTGCTGCCCAAAGCGATATCGCTGTTGTTTAAATCAATAACTCCACCAACCTCAAAGACCACCAGCCTGTTATCGCCTGACACAGCATCTCTGAATGATCCGGTGCCGCTATTGTTAAGGTTGGTCACTTTGTAAACCGTTCCATTAAGCCCTCCTAGGGTGTTTGTACCAAAGCCGCCGCTCTCGTGCCAGTGCCCGGGAAGAGGGTACGCTAAATTTTGCGCCTTTACCAATGAAGTGTTTGGGAAAATTATAAATGCCAGAAAAAAAAGCGGTAAGGCCGTTTGGCGGACTAATGTACGCATAATTATTTCTACCGTCAGTATTTATATCATTACATAGTTTTGTCTCCTGGTTTGACAGAGTATGAATAGTGCCATTTCGCTGTTTTACCAACTTTATATTAGAACATAAAAATATAGCCGGTATTATTCATAAAATTCACGAATGACTCTGACGACTAATCAATGGGTTTAATGAAATTCATCAATTCCCTGTCGTGGTTATTTACAATTCTGCATTCATTATCAAAAAACATTGTAGCACCGTTTTCCGCAGTATAAGGTTCCCACTTTGGCAGCACACCCTCAACATTAGGATCGCCTGTTTTTATAAAGTTTATCCATGCAGAGCTCATTTTGTCAGCTAATTTCCAGGCTTCTTCGGAATTGCCTGTCCAGTCTGGTCTCAGCGCAACATTATTGAACGCCAAAGGAATGTCCAAACCATGAAAAGAACCTTTCGATGCATCGTCAACACCACTTTTCCATGCTAAGAAATAAAC
>JAFGWU010000089.1 GCA_016936975.1 Bacteroidales bacterium
TATTTATAAAGATCAATAACGGACAGGCCGGCTGGGCCATCAATCTGTCGGATCTTTCAGAGACAGGGACCTATTCACAGATGACGGGCTTACGCAATTGTGCCATGTCGGGCACAACACCCGCCTCAGTTCTGGCGCTTGTCAGGCAATTGGTAGATGAATGCGGAATACCCCAGGAAAGCATTTATATCGGGGAACCCATGACACATGTGTATAAAAGCATGTACGTGGTGATCCATGCCGAATACCCCAATGTGAAGATCCTTGATAAAGACGGGTACACGAACCTTGGGCGCACAGAGTCTTCCGGATGGACCGAAAATGTCATATTTTATTCCGATAAAGGGGAGGAGATGCCCGATGCCATCAGCGACAATCTGATGAAAGAGATGTATGATGCCGATTATTTGATCAATGCTGCGGCACTCAAAGCGCATGCAAGAGCCGGAGTAAGCCTTAATGCCAAGCTTCACCTGGGCTCACATGGGTTCCATCCGTCAGGTTATGGATTCGGTTCATTTCATATGCACGCCGGTCTGATCTGCACGGTCGACAATGATATTATGACTTCGGGAGTGCGGGGAGATTATGGAATGTACAGGGTACTGGTGGATTTGATGGGGCACGAAAAACTCGGCCGGAATACGGTGTTGTTCCTTATCGACGGGCTCTGGGGAGGCGTTGAAGCAACGGATATGCCTGTTAAATGGGATATGGCTCCCTTTAACAGCGATTTTCCGAGTTCATTATTCATTTCGCAGGATGGTGTTGCGGCCGAATCAGTTTGCCTGGATTTTCTGAGGGCGGAGGCCGATCACAACGAATATTTTAACGAGCGGCCATTCTTTCCGGCAGTTGATGATCACCTGCACCAGGCCGCCGATAAAGTCAACTGGCCACAGGATTTTATATATGACCCGGAAGACGACGGTACCGAAATTCCCTCAATGGGGGTACATGAACACTGGAACAATCCGACGGATAAGCAATACTCAAGAAACCTGGGTACAGGGGAAGGCATCGAACTTGTGGATCTGTACGCGGTTTCGTCAACAGATCCCGGTTCACCGGGCGAAAGAACGGGTTCATGCGTTGCATTCCCGAATCCCTGTACCAATCGTGCCATGATATCCTATTCACTGAAAACCGAAAGCAGGGTCTCCATTTCTCTGGTTTCATCCGATGGCAGGCTGTACCCTGTACTGGAAAATGAAGCGTACCATCCCGGAAATCATACCCGGACGATCCATACAGGTGAACTCAGCAAAGGCATCTATTTATGCCGCATTCAGATAAATTCCGGAACGGGTGAGAATGTACAAACGTTAAAACTGGTTGTAAAATAATATGTTAAAATGAAAAATTGCAGATATCTTATTTTTGCTCTGTTAAGCCTGTCGTGGGCATGTGAGAACGGGGAAGAACCTGAAAGAGAGATCATACCTGAAATCAATACCATGGTCAATGCTATTGTGGTTGATAAGAACAACACAAAATGGATCGGGACAAATGAAGGGCTTTATAAAAGCGCTGAAGACGGCTATATGCTGATGGAGCTATCCGTTTCGGGAAACATATACTCCCTCTTTTACGAAGAGCCCGGGGATATTTTATGGATAGGGATGGAATCAGGACTTCTGAAAGCACAGATTGAAGGGGAGGACATCACGGAATATCCTGTCGGGAATGAAAACCTCAGTCATCCCGTCATCCTGGCCTGCTATATTGACAATGAATCAAAACACTGGTTTGGAACTGAAAAAGGAATCAGCCTCCATTATGATGATTCCTGGAAGAAGGAAAATTTCAGGGTCAATTCACTGGGGAAGCTTTTTGCGATGGCTGTTGAGGATTTTAGCGTAAACTCGATTGCAGGTTGGGATGGCAATTACTTCTTTGCCACCAGTGGGGCCAAGCTTTACAGAGCCTTTAATTATGATGCCTCCGTAGACGCTTTTTCCGGTGCAACCCAGTGGGATTTCCCCTATAACGGACTGAGCATTACCGATACGATGTTTGTGGTTTTTATCGATCATGAAGGGAAAAAATGGATGGGCGGCACGGAAGGCGTACAGGTGCATACAGGAGATAATCCAAAGGATCAGTCGGCCTTTACCTATTATTACGATGAGCTTCCGGATCATTATATTCTTGCCATCAATCAAGCTCCCGACGGTGATATCTGGATTGGCACCCGGAAAGGGCTTGGGGTATTCAACGGGACTGAATGGGAGAAAATAACCGGGGATCTTCCGGATCTTTATATCTCTTCCATCGCATTTGATAAAGACGGAAGCGCATGGGTTGGCACAGGGAAAGGATTGGTGAAAATTGAATATTGAGACGTTATGCATGATTGAAACGCCATGCATGGCGTTCATGCCATTTCCATTGTATATTCCAAAATAATTCTGTTATTTGTGTTTGATGAAAAGGAAGATACTCCGCATCCTCCTGTTATTGGCGTTGGTTTTATGTCAGAAAGCCCCTGCACAGGGATTTATCGACTGGAATGCCTCATGGGCCTATTTCAAGGGAACGGCCGAGCCTTCAGTGCCCAATACGCTCTGGAGAGAGGCCGGATTTGATGTATCGGGATGGGCAACAGGAAATGCGCCGTTCAGGTATGGCGACGGCACGGGGGGGACCTTGCTGGATGATATGGCCGGAACTTATTCCTCCATGTACCTCAGAAAGGAATTTACGGTCACCGATGCAGACAGCGTGGATGAATTACGGATTTCCGTCGATTATGACGATGGATTTGTTTTGTGGATCAACGGGGAGCTGATCCTGGATGTCAATGCCCCTGCCGGTTATCCTTATGACGGATTTGCACCGGCCAATCATGAGTCGGGTGAATGGGTAACCTTTGTGGTAGCAAAGGAGAATTTTTTACTGGTTGAAGGCACTAACGTGATTGCCGTTCAGGGATTCAATGTGTCCAATACCAGTTCCGACTTTTTCCTGGACTTGAAGGCAGAGGGGATTCATCTTCTTCCGGAAACAGAACAGGTATTCTGTGATACACCAGGCGGATTTTGCAGCGGACTGTTTATTGCAAAATTATACGGGACAGCTAACGGAGATACCATAAAATATACCCTCGACGGAAGCGATCCGAGAACCTCTTCCAGTGCCCTTTCGGATGTATCCCCGGTAAGTGTGACCATAAATCCGAACAGTACGAACGGAGGCAGAGGTAAAACCGGGGGAGTCGTACTGAGGGCCTCGAAATTTAAAACGGGATTTGCTCCCGGTCGTCCGGTTACGAGTAACTACATTTTTACAGATGCTGTAATAGACCAGGTTCATCCTGGGGGATCATGGCCGACAACCAATATCAACAGCCAGCACATCGACCTGGTCATGGATGCTAACATCACCCACGATGCCCGTTTCGGGGAATATATGGATGATGCGTTAATGGATATTCCGAGCATTTGCATTGCAACCGATCCTGCCAATCTTTTTGATCCCCAGACAGGTATTTACGTCAACGCCAAATATCATGGGAGGACCTGGGAGCGGCCTGCCAACATCGAATTGATCAATCCCGACGGAAGTGAAGGATTCAATATCGATGCGGGTTTACGGATCAGGGGAGGGTGGAGCAGGCACCCTGAGTTTGCAAAACATGCGTTCCGCCTGTTTTTCAGGTCGGAATACGGGGAGGGTAAGCTGGATTTTCCTCTGTTCGGTGACGAGGGTGTCGATGAGTTCGATAAGGTGGACCTCAGGACAAGCCAGAATTATTCCTGGAGCAAGGGTGGCGGTGAAGGGGTGCACAATACCATGAACAGGGACGTATTTTCAAGGGATTGCCAGAGGGACATGAACCAGCCTTATACCCGGAGTAGATATTATCATCTCTACCTTAATGGTTTATACTGGGGTGTTTTTCAGACACAGGAACGTCCGGATGCTGATTTTGCGGAGTCCTATTTTGGCGGAAGCGATGAGGATTACGATATCGTCAAAGTGGATATCGGTGAGGAGTGGAATATTTATGAAATCGAAGCCACAGACGGCACTACCGATGCCTGGGAGTCGGTATGGAACATGTGCCAGGCAGGATTTGCCTCCAACCTGAATTATTTTAAGCTCACAGGATGTTCCCTGACCGGGGAGGCGGATACATCATTGAATGTGTGGGTGGATATAGACAACCTGATCGATTACATGCTGGTTATTTTTTATGCGGGGAACTTTGATGCACCCGTCTCAAAATTCTCAGGCAATTATAACCCCAATAACTTTTTTGCCATCTACGACCGGGCCAGGAAACGGGAAGGTTTTAAATTCTTTGCCCACGATGCGGAGCATACATTGCTGACGGATCCTGTAAGTCCGGGCATCGGGTTGAATGAGAACCGGGTGAACATCGGCAATATTTCCAGCCAGCAGATGAATGTAACCTATTTCGGCAAGTTCCAGCCCCAGTGGCTGCATCATAAACTTACCGCAAACCAGGAATACAGATTGCACTTTGCGGACCGGGTCTACCGGCATTTTTTCAACGGCGGGGTGTTTGATCCCGATTCCTGTATCAAACGGTTCAGATATACATCTGATCAGCTGGATATGGCCATCATAGCGGAATCGGCCAGATGGGGTGACGTCGGGGTGTGGCCGGCACGAAACCGGGTTGACGACTGGATCCCGGCTGTCAACAGGGTTGTCAACAATTATATGCCCTACCGGACCGGTATTGTACTGAACCAGCTCATTGATGAAAACCTATATATGACCCTTCAGCCCCCTCTTTTTAAAAAGAACGGCATTGAAATAACAAACTATACCATGATCCTTTCGTCGGCCTATGATTTTTCGGTTACCAATCCGAATTCCGGAGGAACCATATACTTTACCACGGATGGCACTGACCCGAGGGCTGTCGGTGGAGCCGTTTCCGGTTCGGCAGAAGACGGGGGAAGCTCAAAGAATATTTCCGTTCTGCCGGGTGCGCATATTAAAGCCCGCATCAAAGACGGAACCGTATGGAGTGCACTGCATGAAATGTTTTTCCTCGACGCCCATCTGTTCAACAATTTGAAAGTTACGGAACTCTATTATCATCCACCTGATTACGGTGCTATTGAAGGGAAGGAATTTGAGTTTATTGAATTGAAAAATACCGGAACCACCACCACGCTGGACCTTTCGGGACTGACATTTTCAGGCGGGGTGAGGTTCACCTTCCCGGAAGGGAGCACGCTTGCCCCACAGTCGTTTGTGGTCATCGCATCCAACAGCGAAATGTTTAAACTGCTCTTCGGTTTCCCTCCCGATTACCAGCTCAGCGGACACTTTTCAAATGCCGGGGAACACGTGGTCCTGAATACCGATACAAATGTGGAGGTATTCTCGTTTACCTACTCCGACGATTATCCATGGCCCCCTGAGGCCGATGGTGACGGTTATTCACTGGTGTCAGCCCATATTAATCCGAAAGGTGATCCAAATAATCCGGATTACTGGACCATTTCGAAATATCTGGCCGGCTCGCCCCTGGCCGATGATGAACGGTCTGCAACAGGAACTCCGGGACTGTTCTTCGCCGGGAAGCCGGATTTCACCATATTCCCCAATCCTGCAACTTCGGTTATCAACCTGGTGTTCTCCCAGGGTACCCCCGGAAACGTTGAAATCGGGTTTTATGATCTGAACGGCAGGCTTATCCATCTGCTGATTGATGAATATATGGCTTCCGGCAAACACAGCCGTACCATTCAACTCACCAGTCTGGATTTAAAACCGGGGATGTACCTGATCAGGCTTAAATCGGAGCGTGTTGTCAGTACACGAAAATTGATATATAATAAATAAAACCTTCTCAACCTGGCCAAACCTTTGTCATTCGGCAGAGAATTTTTAGCTTTCGGGGCTTATTGATCATCCGGAACCATGAACAGAAAAAGATCATCAGACAATAGAAGCTCCGGACGCGAACTTCTTTTTAAGCTCATAATGGTTGTTCTGCCGGTCCTTATCCTTTTGCTGTTTGAAGGAGTACTCCGGATTGCGGGTTATGGCGACAGGCTGGATCTGTTTATAACCAATCCCGTCGAAGGCTATGAAAAATACCTGATCGTCAATCCTGAAATCGGCAAGAAGTATTTTCAGAAATTTGAATATACGGCTCCGGCCAATGATATTTTCCTGAAGGAGAAACCGGAAAGCACCTTCCGGATTTTTGTGATGGGGAGCTCGGTTGTTTACGGATTCCCTTACGAACGGAACCTCATGTTTTCCCGCATTATGCAACAGCGGCTGGACGAAGCTTATCCCGGCAGGAGCATCGAAGTAGTGAATACGGCCATTACGGCGATCAACAGTTTTACCCTGCTTGATTTCATGGATGAGATCTTAAAACAGGAGCCAGATGCCATTTTAATCTATGCCGGCCATAATGAGTTCTACGGGGCATTCGGGATTGGTTCCCATGAGACCATGAGCCGGAACAGGTTCCTGACACGGCTGCATATTGCTTTTATGGATTCCAGGATATACCAGCTGATCCGGAACGCTGTCTCCGCTACCGCACGAAGCATTGCCGGTGATCGCGAAGGCGGGGTACACGGGACATTGATGAAACGGGTTGTGAAAAACAGTGATATTTTACTGTACAGTGAGGAGTACAACGTCGCCATGAAACGGTACAGGCAGAATATGGAGGCGATTCTTAAAAAGGCCGGTAAAAGAAAGATCCCGGTATTCATCGGGGAGCTGGTTAGTAATATCCATGGGATGGAACCGTTTAACTCGATCCCGGCCGAAACGCTTGAAGCGGCCATTGATGTATTCAGAAAAGCCCGGGCGGCTGAAAAAAACGGTGATTTTGAGGAAGCCCTGGAGTTGTATTACCGGGCAAAAGACCTGGATTGCATTCGTTTCAGGGCGAGTGAGGATGTCAACCGTATGATTAATACATTATCGGAGGATTATCATGCATATATGGTCCCGTTGTTAAAAGTATTCCAGGACCATTCCGCACGCCGGTTTATCGGTAATAATCTCATGACGGAACATGTTCATCCGAATGTTGACGGGAACTTCCTGATGGCTGAAACGTTTTTTGACTGCATTGTTCAATCCGGCATTCTTGGGAAGCCGGATCAAACCCGGAGCCACACGGCAGAATACTTCAGGAGAAACTATGGGTATACCGCTCTGGACACATTGCTTGCATATCACAGGGTCCGGAATTTAAAAGGATACTGGCCATTTGTCATGGATGAACAGGAAGGATATGATTACAGAATTACCTACAGGCCGGGATCCCATACCGATTCACTGGCATTTTCGGTGATGAAGGATCCCGGTTTACAGCTGGCTGATGTCAGACCTGACCTGGCGAGGCGATACGAAAGATCGGGGCAGATATTCGAAGCATACTGCGAGTACGAAGCGCTCCTGAGGATGAATCCCTATATTGCGGTTAATTACCGGGATGCTGCAACCTGCTTGCTGAAGATGGAGGACCTGCCGCCTGCATTAATGTATTTTCAAAAATCGCTTGAGTATGAAGAGTCTTTTTATGCCTGTTTCAGGATGGGTGAGATTTATCTCATCATGGGCGATTACAGCAGTGCGATCCGGTATTTCGAAAAAGCATTTCACCTGGCCCCGGAAGAGAATAAAATCAATGTCGCCGCAAAATTGTACACAGCCTGTGTTTATGCGGGTAAAACGAAACAGGCCGGCGATCTGGCCTCGGAACTCCGGCGGGCCAATGCTGCAGGGTACCTGGATATTCCTCCCAAACACTATGTTTTCAGTAACTATATACCCTTTCAGACCAGGGACCGGGTGGTTCAGGCTATGCAAATGGTACGCGAAGACAGAGAAGAAGAAGCTCTGGCTTTGCTTGAATCCTCCTTGCAGACCTATGACTCCCATATGGCAAACAGGATGATAGGGGAGATTTACCTCAAACAGGGAGATAGGGAGAAAGCCCTTGATTATCTGAATAAAGTGTACGAGCATTTCAGGTTTGATCCCGGGTTTTTACATCATTTTGTTTTGCTGTACCTGGCTGATAAGGATATTGAAAATGCAAGGAGAAACCTGGAGGAGATCAGGCGGCTTGATCCCGATTATGCCCACCTGGAATTATTAACCGCCATGCTTTCACAATTACATTAAAATGTATTAACTTACCGTTTTATTTAATTTGGTCCCTGTCACTATTTTGTTAACCGTTACGATGTGCTGATCATGGAATTCCTGAAAGATCTGTGGAACTATTTAAGAGAACGTAAACGGTACTGGTTGTTACCGGTAATCATCGTGCTGCTGCTTTTCGGTATCATCATTATTCTGAGTAGTGGCAGTGCCATTGCCCCGTTTATTTATACCTTATTTTAACCGATAATTTCTCTAAAATTAAAAAATGAATCTTTTTATCAGGGTTACTTATTGACTTTTTAAATAAAAATTAGTTAATTAACACCTTCTTTGGTTAATTAAAGATGTTTAATAACTGGTGGATTTAATTACTATTTTTTTAACTTTCAGCTAAATCTTTTTTAACAGCTAATTTATTACTAACTAAAAACCACAAAAGTATGATGAAGAAAATCTTTACTCTATGTGTTGGAGTTCTGGTTGCAGTAGCACTTATGGGACAGAACCCAACACACGAAGTCCAGAAAGCTTCCGTTTCTCCGGTTGTTGACGGGGAAATTGATGCGGTCTGGGATGAAGCCACATCGAACAACATCGATAAGAATTTCCAGTCGGAACTTCCGACCCTGGGAGCGTCGGGAGACACTTACTGGAAAGCCTTGTGGAGCGAAGGTGAAGGAATTTACGTTCTCCTTGTTGTGACCGATGATGAATTCTATCCCCATTACATCCCCGTCCCCGCAGGAAATTCCTGGGAATATGACAAGCCCGAGATCTATTTTGACTGTAATTCTTACAACCTGAAGGATGGACTGGGGCCCTCCGGAGAGGATGCCGGTAACGGGCACTACCAGTTTGCCCCCTTATTTGAGGCAGATTTTCTGGACGGTACCATGCTGGATTGCTCCGAGCACGGTGAGCAGGACCCCAGTGATGCAGGTGTTAAGTATGCCTTCCTGGTCACGGATCCCAACTATGTCGCCGAATACTTTGTCCCCTGGGATATCCTTGTGGACGGAACCGGCACTTTGTATGATCCCAACGAGCAACTGGGTTTCGATGTGACCATTATCGACAGGGACCAGGGAGATGAAGCCCGTAAACGCGCCGTCTGGGCCAATGTGGGTGCCATAAATGAATCATGGAGTAATATGGATGATTGCGGCATTCTTACTTTTGCAGATGTCGGGGAGAAAGTATATGTGGAGACCATAACCCTGACCGGAGGAGATATCACTGAAAACAACCTCCCGCTGCAGATCCAGGCCGAAGTTCTTCCGGCAGATGCCACAAACAATTCCATTGCCTGGTCGGTTGAGAATGTCACAGGAAGGGCAAAAATTGATTCAAAGGGAGTACTTACCCCTGTTTTGGACGGGGAAGTAATTGTGACCGCCGCGGCTAAAGACGGATCCTATGTGGAGGCATATCTTACGGTGAATATCAGTAACCAGATCGTGTCAAAGTATGAGCTCAACCTGGTCAGGAACGGTTATTTTGACAGAGTTGATGATAATGGCAATGCTCTTGAATGGAGTGGCGGTCGTCCTGTGTATGATGGTGTCGTTTACCTTGATCCCCCGGCAAATGGGGTCAATACCTGGGATTACACAATGACACAGCAGACTTTCGGATGCAACACTGAGGATCAGTATACCTTCAGTTTTGTAGCCTGGGCGGCCGAATCCGATACTTTCAATGTTGACTTTGAGGATTCCAATAATGGTTATAACAGGTATGGTACATCAACACATGAGTATTCTAACGGAGAGTCTGACTGGACCTTTGTAACGGAGACATCACCAACCAAATATGTCTTTGATGTCGTTTTCAATGAGAAGGTAGAAAACACCAATGAGTCCCTGCAGTTCATGCTTGGAAAGCATGATCCAGAGGTGTATATTGATAGTGTTGAGCTGATCAACAATAACGACCTGGCCCTGGTTACCGAATATACTCCTGTCGAATCGATCACCGTTACGGCAGAAGGAGGTGATGCCACCGTGGCTGTTGGCGGCACATTACAGATGAATGCAGAAGTACTTCCTGCAGGTGCCACTCTTACAGGTGTGAGATGGAGCGTAGAACCCGGAACAGGCTGGGCTACCATCGATGAGGCCGGCATTATTACCGGAGACACAGCCGGTACAGTGACGGTTATTGCCTCGGCAAAGGATGACAGCAAAGTAACAGGAACACTGGATGTTACCGTTACATCGGGGGTAGGAATCCAGCAGCACGAGGTGAATACCCTGAAAGTGTATCCCAATCCCGCTGTGAACGAACTGAACATTGTGCTTGGTACAGTAAATTCCACTTTAACCATTTACAACAGTGTTGGACAGAAAATGGAAGAAGTGTCCGTAAGCGGAATGGATTACAGACTTGATATAAGCGGCTATGCAAAAGGGATTTATTTTGTGAAGACCGGTAACAAAGTTGCGAAGTTTGTAAAGTAATATCTATTAAAATTCTATGAAAAAAGGCTGTCCCGAGGACAGCCTTTTTTATATCATATAACCTTCGTATGGATTCCTTATTCAAACGGAAGGTACCAGTTATCGGGGTTCATCAGGCGGGAACGGATTTCGTTATACTGAGGAGTTCCTTCGAATTTTGCGGCTACTTTGTCTGCCAGGTACTCAGGCTCATTCCGGCGTTCTGCAATGCGTACCAGGTCGGCCCACCGTTTGCCTTCGAAGGCCAGTTCCAGGGCTCTTTCCTCAATAATAAGATCTTCAATATACCGGATCCTGTCCTCACCTGCCAGTTCTTCGGGAACTTCTTTTTCATTCAGGTAAACCCTGCCCCTGACCCCGAGGTTTCTTGACCAACGTGCAAATTCTGCGGGTTTGGGATTCACATTATTGACGCCCTGGTTCAGCAACATCAGGGCATATTCCTGGGATGTCTCGTCCCCCAGGCGATTGTATGCTTCTGCCAGCAACAGATGGAGGTCGGCTGCCCTTGAGATGATGATATCTGAACCGAACGGATCATTCCGGTCAATTTCATACTTGGTGATATAGGTATAATCCCCTGATGAAATAGCAGTTGAATCCAAATCAAAAGTTATCCCCAGTCCCCTGTACAGGTCTCCTTCAGGACCTGAGGCAGGGACCTGGTTTAAAAAAGAATTCACCAGGACTGTTGAAGGTTTTACCATATACCCGAAGTCATATCCGAACAGGTCTGCAAGCGGGTTATTCTGTTGTTCCACCGAGGAAAACGGGATCACGGAAATATTTTCAAGTTCAGCGGTCTCGGCGTTCAGAAAAATCGTGCTCCATGCCTCATTCTGGTAAGTCCTGTCAACCTTGAGCAGGGAGGTCTGGTTGAGGTAACTCTCACAGGCCAGTTTGAGGTAGGCAGCTGCATTCTGATAATCATTCTTCTCGAGATAGAGTTCACCCAGGAGCGCTTTCGTGTTTACATAATAAGCTATTTTTAATTCCTCCCGCTCCGTTCCGACAGATGCGTCGAAGATATAAGGGATGAGCTGGTTGATCAAAGTATCGATCATCACCTCTTTGGTCATGACATTCCGTGACAGGTCCTCCGGCAGGGTAACAAGGTTATCCTCAATGTATGCAGCCTGGTTGTAAATTCGCACCAGGGTAAAGTATGTCCAGGCACGCATGCTGATCAGGGCTCCTTTGGCATAATACGCTCTATACTCATTAAATTCCCTGTCGTACTCTCCCACCTTGTCGATATTGGCAAGGACCTCATTGATATTGACAATAACTTTATACAAATCGGCTGGATCAGTATACGGATTATCGCCCGAAAAGACCTGATTATTGAGTTCTGCCAGGTGCATATCGGCATTCATGGTTACATCCATCGCATCGGACCGGAGCCCGTCCAGGACAATCAGTTTTGGCATTGCTTCCTGGAGGGATATAATGGCCCCCTTTTCCGAGATTTCTGCATCGATGGATGTCTTGTAATGCACATCAGGTGTGATCCGGTCCCCGGCTGTTCTGTTGAAAAAATCCTCACTGCATCCCGCTGTCAGAATCAAAAATGCGCTGAGGAGTACCGGAACAAAGTGTTTGAAATAGTATCTCGTTTTCATCTTGGATATATTTTCCTGTTATAAATTCAATTTTATGCCGGCAATGAAAGATCGGGTACGGGGCATCATTCCATAATCCACTCCCATATGGTACGGACTGTTCGAATAAATGAATTCCGGGTCATATCCGCTATAGCTGGTTAAAGTCAGGGGATTGGTTGCCGTAATATAGATGGTGATGCCTTTTGTAAGTCCGGCAACGGATGAAAGAAAATAACTCAGGGTCAGCTGGTCCATTCGTACGAATGATCCATCCTCTATCCAGCGGTCGGAAAAAACCGTATTTCCTGTGGGATCCCCGTAGCTGGCCCTCGGCATGGTTGCGTTTGTGTTGGAAGGGCTCCATCTTTCAAGCACCGATACCGACTGGTTGCTGTATGTATCCATCGACTCGGTTTTAAATTTCATAAAATTGTACACATCATTTCCAACTGAATAATAGAAGAGTAACGACAGCTCAAGATTCTTATAGGAGAGTGCCATGTGAACATCTCCAAAAAGATCCGGATTGGGATCACCGATATTCCTCCTGTCATTTTCATCAATGGTATTATCTCCATTGAAATCCATATATTTTATGTCCCCGGGCTCCATAGGAATACCCTTCGGACCGGTAATGGTACCTGCTTCTGATTCGGAAATGATGCCATCGGTCACATACCCGTAATAGGCATTGATCGGCCCTCCTTCCTCGGTTATCAGTTCTGCTCCGGCTATTGATGTAATAATAAAATCGGCAGCGGGATTGAGGAAATCCAGGCTGGTAATCTCTGTGATTACTTTACTCACCGAACCTCCGACTGTCCAGACAAAACTCCCTGCCTGCAGGCGGGCATCCGCAGCTACCTCCATACCTGTTATCTTCAGTTTGCCGCCATTGTCGTAATACTTTGTAAAACCGAAAGAGGACGGAAGTTCCTGTTCAATAATCAGGTTGTTCACGCTGGCTGTAAAGAAATCGGCGTGCAGGCTCACTGACTGCCTCAGGACAGAAAGATCCATTCCCGCATTGATCGTGTGTTTCTTTTCAAGTTCCAGCTCTTCATTTGGGATTGCTTCGCGGGTCAGTACCCCGTCGCCGTTCAGCCTGCGGTTGGTATAGTAGAGTTTCGAATAGTCATAAACCGTGCTGAACATGTTCCCGGTAATGGAATAAGATCCTCTCAGCTTCAGGTCCTCGAGCCAGGCGGCCCGGTTCAGAAAACTTTCCGAGGAGAGTCGCCAGGCAGCACCCAGGGAGGGATAAAAATTATACCGGTGGTCGCTGTTGACTGCGGAGTTTCCATCATATGAAAGGTTCGCGCTGACCAGGTACTTGTTTCTGAAACTGTAGTCGATCAATCCAAAATAGGACACCCATGCCAGTTCCCTGTTATCGCCGTTGGTGGTCTGCAGGTAACTGTACTGGGAACCGTCCCCGAGACTTTTAAAATCATCCGATGGTGTGTTCAGATCCCGGCTCAGGTTGTATTTATAACTGTTTTCCATATACCGGAATCCTGCATTGGCAATAAGGCTGTGGCCGGAGGGGGTTGTATTCGTATAGGTCAGCATGGTATGATTCTGGGTGGACCGGAACTCATAAACAAAATCTCCCGGGCTGTTATAGGCGGAGTCAACCTGCACCATACCGAGATCGGGCAGGAAAATATTCTCCCGTGAATTATTAAAGTTAATCCCCCAGAGGGTTGAAAGGTTAAAATGTTCATTAAACCTGTATTCTGCCTTTATGGAAGACAGAAAATGGTAGTTCCGGTTTATCCCCAGGGCATTGCTGACGATCGCATAGGGATTGCTAACGTTAAAGAAACCCACATCATCGAGGTAGGTAAGGTCCTCACCCGTGGCTTCATCCCGCGCCAGGGGAGCCATAACCGGAGGTTTCAACAGAGCCGAGGTCACCGGGTTTTTCCATGTGGTAGGCCCCTGGTTCGCCAGTTCGCTGTCGGCCAGTGATAACTTGGCATTGGGGGTTACCGAAAATCTATCGGTAATGTTGACCTTACCGTTAATTCGCAGGTTAAACCGGTTATACCTGGAATTCTCGTAAATGCCATTGTGTTTAAGATATCCGACAGAGACATTGTAGGTAGCTATATCATCACCACCTTTAAGGAAAAAGTAGAATTTGTAAAGTGCAGCCGGCCGGTATATCACTTCCTGCCAGTCGGACCTGTTATGATACTTATAATAATCTTTTGAGGAAGGGCCGCCATTCAACCAGGGAACCATGGCATCAATCTGTCCGGCATCCAGTCCCTGTGAATTCAGCACCTCTTTAAAATAGCTCTCAAACTGGGAGGCATTGAGCAGGCTCATTTTTTCCGGAACCAGTGAGATGCCTCCACTGCCGGCAAACTTAATCACGGTACTGGCTTCAGCCTTTTGTTCCGTGTTCACGTAAATGACGCCGTGGGAACCCGCGGACCCCAGGTAGGAAACGCCGTCTCTTATCACGGATATATCGGATATATCTTCAATATCCAGCACATCAAGGGGATTCAGTGCAAAACCTTCCATCAGGCTTTGCTTCGCATAAGCGTAATCGTGAATCATGCCGTCGATGAATAACAACGGCTCCGTATTTGCAAACAGGGAAGAGAATCCACGCAGGTTCATAAAAGTTCTGTGCCCCGGCATTCCGGACTGCTCGATGACCGACATCCCGGGAACTCTGCCCTGGAGGCTCTGGTCGAAGGAGGTGGTATTGGACAGCGTAATCTCCCTCTGTGAAAGGGATGTTACAGGGAACAGGGCATCCTTCATGATTTGTGGACCTGCAGGTGTATTATAAGGATTATCCATGGAACTGAACCGGGATTGCACCAGTGAAATTTCAATGAAATCCCTCCCATTCAGGTAGATCTGCCTGATGTTGTACCCCGGCAGGTTGACGATGATCTCTGCCTGCAGGTCGGGAACTGAAATGGTAAATGCCCCCTGTTCATCCGTTGCCGTGGAGGCACCGGTAGAAGAGACCGATATGGCAACCATACTCAGGGGTAATCCGGTACCCGATTCTTTTACCACACCTGTAATTTCTCTCCCGGTTGTCTGTGCCTTCAGGGATGTTACAAAGAGGCCCGTAATAAACAGGGTAATCAGGAGCAGGCGGATGGAAAATAATCTGTTTTTTGTCATCTCTAAACCATTTTAGTTTGTTGAACAGGGATTCATTATTCAATTAATCAACGGGAGTTAATGTGATATAATCCCAGAAAAGCAATCCCGGGCTTTTCGCCACCACCCTGATCGTATGTCTTGTGGTGGTGGTCCAGTCAAATACTCCCCAGCTGGTAGACTCTGCAGGATCTGTGGATTTAATAAGAGCCGTATTCACTCCGTCCACATAAACAGCATAATTAATCTGGCCGCTCCAGAGGTTGGATGTCATATTGTATTTGCCTTTCATGATTTTTGGAGTGGTAATTTCACACCACCACCATCCGCTCATGCTCAGGCAATCATCGTTTAAAACCCAGCCGGTATCATGATCCTTAAAATAGTACAGCAGGTAGTCGCCTTCCCATTTGATATATTTAAACGTATTCTGCCCGTCGAACCACCTCATGTAATATTTACCGAAATAGTCGCCCTGCTTCATTTCGAAGTAGTCGGTTGTTTCAAACTGGATGACTGTTGGTTCGGGTTCAAAAACAGTCAGAAGATCATTGATGGTGTGCACCGTGCCATTCTTTGCAGGGTAATTGGAGTGGTTTATGATAAAACCGGTATACTGTTCGGATTCAACCTGTAAATTGAGTTTGTAGTCCTCGGCAATTCTTACATCGATATTATTGTCATAGGAGAGGATGGGATAGACCCTTGATTCCAGTTGATTCAGGTAATAGGTTTCTCCGAGGCAGTGGTACTCCATATACCTGTAAAATTCATTTTCGAGATAGGTTATGCTGTCGGGTGCATCGGTGAAATAGGTGATCAATTGATCGATATTTGAAATACCATACCTGTTGAAGGTAGTATCGGTAACGGCCAGGATCGTGAAACGGGTACGTGCATCTTTGTTTCCATACGGGAAGTCGATCACATTCAGGGTGTCGCTCAGGCCGGTGCGGTCCAGACCTTCTTTAAACAGCGAGAAGGATGGATTACTGGCGAGGAATTCATAAACGCTCATCTTTACGGGCTCGATAACCCGATCAATTAAATGGATCACCCCGTTTGCAGCAGATATATTACGTTTTATTATCAGGCTCTGTTTATTAACGATGATTTCAGCGCCGTCGAACTCGGTAACCAGGTAATCGCCCAGTGCATTCAGATCACGAATGGCACCCAGACCGAAATCTCCTGTTTCCATTCTGCTTGGAACCATGTGGTTCATTGCAAGATCTTTCAGGAATTCTTCAGAAAAATCAGTATAGGAGGAGACTCCATTTTCAGTATAATAAGCTTCCATTGCGTCGTTTGTTGGAAGAAACACGGTAAATGGACCGCGCACGCTCAGCAGGCTGTTCAATCCCGTGGTTTCCAGGATTCCTGCAAATTCGGAATATTGAGGATTACTGGCGATGTATTCGGTGATAACCTGTTCGGCTGACTCAACTTCCCACAGAACCGGATCTTCGTCACAACCTGATAAAAGCAATGCCAACAGTAATACAAATAATTGACTGCCTCGTGAGAGGAGTTGCCGGGCTGTTGTTTTCATTGGAGTATCTTTTTGAATTTTATTACCGATCATAATATGGATTTTGTTCCAGGTTCTGATTATACTTCAGTTCATTCTCCGGGATGGGCAGGTAATAGCTGAGGGTATCGTAAACCTTGGTTCTAAGGATGGCCTGCTGTTTGATATCAGCGCCCGACAGGATCATATTAATAATGATCTGCTTGTTTTCAAAATGGTTCCGTTTGGCCGCACGCAGGAGGTCGAACCACCGTTTCCCTTCGAAAAGAAATTCCCTTCCCCGTTCATCGAGGATCTTCTGCCTCAGCAGTACTTTGTCGGTTTCATTCTCATAAGGCATTCCTGCGCGCAAAAGCGTTTCAGCGATCAGCTCGTTGGCATCGACAAACCTGTCCAGCTCAATGCAGGCTTCTGCCTTCATCAGCAGGATATCCGCATACCTGTAAAGGATCCAGTTTGCATCCCTTTCGGTAATGATCCTGGGTACCAGGCCGAGTCCATCTTTTCCCTGGTATTTCCAGACGGCTCCTTTCCCTCCGAATCGTCTCATGTCTTCCGAGAGCAGGATCCGGTTAATGTTCTTATTAACCAGGGATACCTGGTTACCGCCCGCGAAAGAGATCATGTTATAATAAATCGGGTTCTCCTGTCCCTCGAGGTCGTCATTGTACTGGATCTCAATGATGCCTTCAACCGGTGAATTTCCGGGATAATAGATGTTAAATAAGGTTTCTGTGGGTTCCAGTCCGTATAATCCTGAACTGATAATCGCATCGCAATAATCAATGCATTTTTGGTATTGTTCATCCCATAAATACACATCGGCCAGGAGGGCCATGATGGAATATTTATTGGCCCGGCCGTAAAAATAATCGGTTCCCAGGAACTCGGTTGTATAGGCCAGGTCTTTGGCATACAGGAGATCCTCTATAACCTGATGAAGGACCTCCTTCTCCGTGCTTTTCGGTACAAACAGATTGGATGTATCAGAGATGGAAGCTTCCAGGACCAGCGGGACATCCTTCCATAACCGTACCAGGTAAAAGAAGGCCATCGAACGTATGAAAAGGGCTTCCGCTTCAATGGCGTCTTTCATTTCCGGGGTGAAGGTCTGGTCTTTCTCAAACACTTCATCATCGTAATACATCAGCGTGTTTGCCAGGTTGATGGCGGTATAGTAGTTATCCCAGTTGATGACCGAATTGGTGGGACTGATGTTGCTGGCAGCAATCTTGTCATACTCGGTATAATTGTTACCGGTGAATTCTACCAGGTCGGCTCTCAGCTCTCCGAATATCAGTGATTGCTGGCTGGAATTGCGGAGGGCATCATAGGCTGCAGCCAGTGCTCCTTCCACGTCTGCTGTCTTGGTCCAGAACTTTTCCTTGATGAGGTCATTTTCCGGAGCTATGGATAACCAGTCGGTACAGGACGCAAATACCATCAAACCGGAGAGTGCAAAAATTTTTATAAATCGTTTCATATGATGTTTTTTCATGACTGATTATTTTGGTTATCAGAACGTAATGTTTGCACCAAACATCAACCGGATGCCCGGAGGGGTTTTGCTGTAGTCTTTCGGCAGAACATCCGGCCTTGACGGGGGTGCCACGTCCGGATCCTGGCCCGAATAGTTGGTCAATGTAAAAAGGTTGTACCCGGTTGCGTAGATACGCATCTCCTTTATCCTGATCTTCTGGAGGAGTTTCGGGTTTACGAGATAACTCAGGGAAACCGTTTTTAAACGCAGATAGGAACCGTCCTCCACAAAACGGTCCGATCCCAGCCAGTTATAGCCGTAGTTATAGAGGGCTCTTGGAATATCGGTGGTATCCCCTTCTCTTCTCCATCTCCAGTTAGTGGCCTTGCTCTGGTTATCGTGGTTATACATTTTTTCCGTATCCATGCGGGTTTGATTGATAATCTCCTGGCCCACTTTAAAGAACAGGAAGGCATTAAATATTAGACTCTTATACTGTATCTTGAATCCGGCACCCCCCATGAAATCCGGGTTAAGGTCTCCAAGATATACCAGGTCCAGCTCATCAATTTTCCCATCGTGATTCTGATCCACATATTTTGCGTCCCCACCTTCAAAAACATATCCTGAAGGGCCGCCCATGATCATGGTAAGAGGCGTGTCGCTGTTGAATCCATAGACCGGGTTCCCGTCTTCATCCCTGACAATGGCATCGTCATCAGAGAGATACACACCTGCGTACTCATACCCGAAGAATCCCCCCAGGGGTTCTCCCGGCACCACGCTGATTTTATAGTTGCCGTTTTCCAGCATGTTTCCGTATACCAGGCTGTAGTTTTCGGGCAGTCTCAATACCTGGTTCTGATTCCTTGAGAGGTTGATATTGAAATTAAACTGGAAATCCTGCCTTCTGACCACCGTGTAATCGATCAGGAACTCAAATCCCCTGTTTTCCATCTCCCCTTCGTTGCGGTCGATGCTGGAAAAACCTGAGTGCTCAGGGATACCTGAATTTTCAAGATAGAGATTCAGGGTTTTCTTCCTATAATAGTCGAGTTCGATATTCAACCTCCCCTGCAGGCCGTAAAACGAAATCCCCGGATTGATCTGGTCAATGGTTTCCCATTGCAGGCTGGTCAGTTCAACACCTGTGGGGCGTACACCCTGCATATCCATATAGGAGATGCCTGAGCCTGCTTCGTAAGTATTGAAATAGAGGTAGTTCTGTGCCGGTGAGTTACCACTCTGCCCCCAGCTGAATCTAAGCTTTAAGTCATCGATAAATGCCAGGTTCTGCAGGAAGGGTTCTTCTGAAAGACGCCAGAATGCCGAAAACGTGGGGAACAGGCCCCACCGGCTTTCCTTGCTGAACTTGGAATTCCCTTCGTACTTGGCCCCGATCATGATGCTGTATTTGTCTTTATATATATAACTTCCCGTGGCAAATAAACCCATTGCCCTGTACTGGGTATAGCTGGACCCGAAATAGGTCAGGTGCACATCATTTACCGGTTCCTTTAAAAACGGAGATGCAGATTTGCCTGATTCGGTTTTATACCATCTTGACTGGGTCTCTTCCGTGTCGAACTGTGCCATAAATACCAGTTCATGGTTCTGCCGGAGCTCCGGCCTGTAGATGAGCTGGTTAAAAGTAAATATGGAACTTTTCTTTGAGAATTCGTTGACTGCATGATTGGTAATGTCATCGCTGTATAAATATCCAATAGCTTTATAAGGCAGAAATTTCGATATTTTATTGTCAAAAATATCCAGTGTGACCGTGGAGTTAAAAATAAGCCGGGGCGTAATAAAGTATTTTACACTGAAAAGGGCTCTTGCATTATCCTTGTAACGCTGCTGTTCGCCAAGGTTTGCAAAGGCCACCGGATTATAAGCATCCTTTGCCGTCCCCTGCAGCGTTGAACGAGGCGTAAAATATTCCCCGTAGTGTACATTATTTGTATCCCGGTCAAAAATGGAGAGGTTAGGCATTTTCCGGTAGGCAACAGAGCGGAGGGATTTCCACCCGCCGTATTCATAATCCTCCACATCATAAGTGTTTTCCTGGTCGTAACGGGTATACATAATATCCGTTTTAAACTGCAGTTTGCGTGAAATATCATAGTCCAGGGAACTGCGGAGGTTCAATTTTTTAAGGTTATTGCCAATGGTTGTCCCGTCCTCGTCAAAGAATCCCATTGACATGTTATACCTGGTTTTTTCCCCGCCGCCGCGCACTGAAAAATCATGTTGATGGGTAAAGGCATTCCGAGTAATTTCTTCTATCCAGTTCGTATTCTGTGAATAGTTGTAATACTCTTCCCATTCCGGATCAAAAGCAATTTCGTCACTGTAGAATGTATTATAGTTATAATTATAATATTCTTCCGTTATGAGGCGGGCGTATCCTGCCCCGTCGAGCATCGGGATGGGGTCGGGTTCCCAGGCCAGGGTGGATTTGAAGGTATACTCAAAAATGGGTTTGGATTTAATACCCCGTTTGGTTCTGATCATCAGCACCCCGTTGGAAGCCCTTGAACCCCAGACGGCTGTTGAGGCGGCATCTTTAAGAACTTCAATGGATTCAATGTCTTCGGGGGAAACGTCGATCAGGCTTCCGAATCGTTCAATATCGGCACTGGCAAAATCGAAACTCTCATCGATATTGGCATCATAAGGGATCCCATTAATAACAATAAGGGGCTGGTTTCTTGCATTCAGGGATGCCGTGCCGCGGATCCGGATATTCAGTCCCGCGCCGGGATCCCCCGATACGGAGGATATATCCACATTTCCAATCCGCCCCTGAAGCATATCTTCGACCGTGGTGGACATCACCGATTTCATTTCCGATAATTCCAGCCGCGCAACTGCTGTAGCCCTGTCGCGAACGGTTGTTATACCATCGTGACCCATTTTTTCTCCGACCACCACCACTTCCTCCATTTCGATGGATTCCGGAGAGAGATCAAAGTTGATCTCGGACCGGCCCCTCACATAAACGGTTTCTTTCTGGTAACCGATAAATGAAACCTGTACCGGATTGTTTACATCGGAAATCTTGAAAACATAGTTCCCGTTCAGATCCGATACAGTACCGCTGATAAACCTTCCGTTCTTATCGATTTCCACAATATTCACCGAGGGCAGGGTTTCCCTGGTCAGCGAATCAACAATACGTCCTTTAATAATGGCTGATTGTCCCTGCACTTTGGTTGCCAGTGAAACCAGGCACAGGATCAAACCTGAAAGCAGTATGATTCTTTTCATAGCAGTTTGGTTAGTCTTTTATTTACTCCGTATATTTCAATACGGAGTTAATTTTGTGTAAAACACCTTTTCTCACCAGCTTCCCTGCGTCTGCATGATCAAGAGAAACCACCTGTCCGGTACGGTCCATAACAGACAGGTTATGGTGAGCATTAATGATTTCAACGGTAGCATTCAGAATTACATTATCAACGGTATCCTGGTAAGTATAATTGGTATCGAATGTTCCGGATTTCAAACCGTCGTCGAAAATCACCTCACCGGTCACAAAGTGGTACAGGACGAAATTCTTAATGGAATCCTTGCCTTCGGAGCTTGATGGAAACTCGTAGGGAATAAACCCATCTATCCGGGCCTGTTCCATGGCTGAATTGGTCGGGATAAATGCGGTCCAGTAATCCCCTGCAGCGAGAAATTTCAATCTCGGGATGAACTCCTTCGTGGTCGCGTCTCTGTAGCGGCTGTCAAGCAAATTCAGCCTGACCAGGAGATCAGCAAATTCCGAAAATTCAGGGTCGGCCAGTTCACAATCGGGTTCAGTCGGGTGGCAGACAAGCAATTGCCCCATTTCAATCCGTGATGCGATAGGGTGATCCACTTTGACCAGGAACCCGTTCTGTTCATTTGGAACGATTTCCTGCACGGTTGCCAGGTTTCCGGTCACCATGTTTTCGCCGGCGGCAATTTGATTATTTGAATAATAGATATAATTACCCGACGACATTTCAACATATTTTCCTTCCCCGTCGAGATCCTCCAGCCTGCCCTTGTAAATCTGGTCCTGTGCAAACAAAACCAGGTCACTCTCCTTCATGGGGCCCCATTTTCCGTCAACCGGTCCCCGGAACTCCACCACGTCATTGGTAGCATTGTAACGGATTCCGTATGCTTCAAGCGATTCATCAGTGGCCGCAAAGACTGTAACTTCTGCATCGGGATTGGAAATGGTGGACAGCATATTGGCTTCGTTAAGCACGAATAACAGGGTTGTGTAATCTTTATCGAAGAATAGCGTTCCCGGAACCGTTGTAAATACATTTGGTTCGAGTACCCTGTCCATTTCATAAATCACTCCGTTACTGCACATATAACCCGATACCAGGTCATCCGGGCTGAGGTCCGTTGGATCGCCGAAAGAATTGAAGTAACCGCTGGTTTCAAGTTTTGACCTCAGCACAAGGGCTCCGGAAAGCTGGGTCTGAAGAATGTAATAGAGTGTCACCCGCGGTATGCTGTCGATGGAAGTATAATACCTGAAAACTGTATTGTCGAGGTAGGCCTGTAATTGGTCATTGGTGGGCAGAAAAGCGGTCCACATGTTCTGTGGGTCAACAGCCGTGTTGGTAGAAGGTCCCCGCTCTTCGGCGAGGTCAAAAACAAGATCATAGGATTTCTTATACTCCACATTTCTGTTTTCATCTACCCTGGAACTCGGGTAGATAGCGAACCTCTGGAGCAGATCGTAGTATAATCCGTATTTTTCCGGATGGGCGATCATATACTCTTCAATACTGGGCATAGGCGGAACCACCCTGTCCAGAAAATAGATGAATCCGCTTGAGGTCCTCACTTCCAGTTCAGTAGGAATTTCCGGGTTGGGAATAACCATGGCATTGTGCCAGTTCAGTCCCTCAAGATTATCGGGGTACCCCAGTTCCCAGGTGCTTCCCGGATACATAAATTCGTAATCTGCACCGGCATCGTTGCTGCCGTAATCATCAAACCATTCAGCGGAAAAAAGCGGTACGAACTTGTGATCGGTGAAGATGGTCAACTCCCTTCCCGCCATATCGGGGGTATATCTGACGGTTTCTTTGTAAATGTTTTCACTGGGCGTTTCCTTCCTGTGGAACAGGGATGCATATTCTCCCTTGGGACCCTGGAATTCATTCCATTCCCATTCATATATCAGGTAGTACCTCGACCTCGGGTTTCGCAATACGTGGAGGGTAAACAGCTGGACCGCTTCTTCTTTTGTGAGATCTTCCACGGAGTTGATCCCTGCCGACTCAAAATAGGCTTCGAATGCATCATCGTCAGGGACAAAAAGCGTAAACAGCTGTTTGGTAATGGGATCTGTGTAGTTGGCCATTTCCATCAGCTTCAGGAAGATGGTATAATTCCCTCGTTCCTCGAGGGTCTCAATACTGGGACCTCCCAGCCAGGGAGGATCTTCAAATCGTTCCTGATGCTTGTCACATCCTGTAATACCCAATATCCCGGCAATACATAACACAGCCAGGAATGACCGAAGAATATTGTTCATAGTGCAGGCAGTTTAGTTGGTTGAAGCTAAAGTAATATTTTTCAAGATAATTTTAAAAATTTAAACGTTTATCTTTTCTTTTTAATATATTGTAAATACTCTGATGCCTTTAATCGAATAAGTTGCCTGTTTAGACTGATACATTGTCTGCTTTCTGCAGGGAAATTCTTTAAACCGTTTAAAGGATAAACAATTTAGCAGTGGACAGGAGGCAATTATGACTTCTGACCATGATAACATGCATGCCCTTATCCAGGTCGGATGTGCCGATCCGGATTCCGGATTCAGAAACAGCCGGAATGTTTTTTAGCGGCTTTCCAAGCATATTGCAAATTGAAATATCATACAAACGATCCGGTGTCCCGGTCAGATCAAATTCAATGAAATCAACAGCAGGGTTCGGATAAACCCGGATATCGTTCCGGATATCACTCTTCATACCAACCCCGCTGGCGGCTGATATCTGGAACCAGTTGGTGTTGAATTCCCCCGAGCTGACATACAATTGCAGGGTGTACCTTCCTTCATCCAGAAAAACTTTTGTTGATAAGGTTTCCCAGTTTTGCCAGCCGCCGGTGGAAGGTATCACCAGCGTATCGATATTGGTAAATGCATCATCATCACCCACGCGGATAATCAGCCGGCTTGAAGCCCTGGTGCTTGCTATGCGGAAATTGATGTTGTAATACTTCGATTCGGGAACGTAAATACGGTAATCGAGATAATCTCCCGGGTTGGCGTACCCCATATCCAGTCCTCCCCCCGTGTCGGAACAGGTCTCGCTTATAAAACCGTTGTTGTGTGAATAATCTTCCGCCTGGATCCGAGCCGGGACGGTAAACCTGAAAGGCAGGTTGTTTACCACAACGACATTGGAAAATGCTTCCAGCACCTGGTTACCGCTGAGAATTGTATTACCCTGGAAGGACAATTTAATAGTTCCTCCGTAATACAGGGCCTCAAGGAGATCAATCCTGATTATAAAGGGATTATTTTTAACAAGTGTAACAGTGCTTACTTCTATGGGTTTATTGTCGCATGTAACGGAAAAATCTCCCGGGTCAACATTTCCAATCTCAGACGATACCGGTTTATTCAGGTGCAAAAAAACAGAGGTTCCGTCTTCTGAGGACCCGGCGTAAAGACTTTTGAAACTAATGCTGTCGACGGGCACAGGATTGGCGAATTTGAAGTAATTCAGGTTCGATCCGCCGCGGTCGAAAATAAACCGCAATTTATTGGTTCCCTTCGGAAGGATCACCTCCTCTAAATCGGTGGTCCTCCAGTTTTGCCATCCTGAAGTTGAGGGGAGACTTACCGGAGGTGTTATGGTTATTCCGTTTAATTCCAGGCGGACTTCCGATCCACCTGATGCCGATGCGGACCGGATGCCCAGGGTATAACCGGCCATTGAATCCGAAACCACCGTATATTCCATCCACTCCCTGTCGTCGGTCCATCCCACATTGAATCCGTTAGAAACCTCATTGTCCGAACACTCTTCAATATCCACCCCGTCGTTCCTGTATCTGTATCCCTGGTTCCATATCACGTTAACATCTGTACTGAGCCGGTAATTGGCCGAATCGGTATCCACATAGGCGTAAGAACTTCTTCCAAGGTTGTAATCCGATGCAAATACCGGTTCTCCTGTGCGGACCAGCTTAAAGGGAATGGTTTCTGTCGTTTGGGGTTGCCTGATCAGGGCATCCACCACATCTTTCTGGAAACTGCAATTCTCCAGGCGGTGGTTTTCAGCAAACTGCAGGACGGCGCTGAAGGCCTCTTCTTCAGTGGGTCTGGAGGCCGAACCCCTCCAGTAATTTACAAGTTGAGTATAGTCGTCGTTAACGGTGACCATCAGGGGATTGTTCAGACCCGGTTTTTTCACCGGCCACCACGACCATCCGATCCGTTCCGATTCAAAGAGCCCGACGGCACCGGTAAACCAGACATTTGAATTTTCTCCCGATTCACCCATCCAGATGGGAATGTTGTAATTATTTCTCAGGTTCAGGGCAAAAGAGATGGACTCCCTGCTGGTATAGTTCCAGTATTTATGGAAGCTGTAGACCATGTTATCATCCCAGGGTGGCGTCAGCCCCGAAAAATCATTTGCAAATCCGTTTCCTTCTATAAAAATCATATGGTTCTGATCCACTTCCCTGATGGCATTGGTAATATTCCCCATCAGTTCTCTGAGCTGTGAGTTGTTGCCTTCCGGGAAGGTCCAGTTGGTTTCGTTGATCAGGTCGTATCCTCCCATCCAGGGTTCTTCGCTGTACCGTTCTGCCAGCTTTCTCCAGAGGGCGATGGTTTTGTCTTTGTTCTCCGGGCTCTCCCAGAGGGAGGGTTTGGAGGGGTCGTAGTCGGATATGTTCGCGTCCTTGCCCTGTCCGCCGGGCGCCCCGTGCAGATCCAGGATCAGGTACATTTCATTATCCCCGCACCAGTCGAGAAGCGAGTCCAGTAATCTAAACCCGGTGTCGAGCCAGGTTATTTCGCCCGGCACCGGTTCCTCTTCAATCGGGGGCGTGAACCATTTGTAATGCATGGCAACCCGAACGGAGTTAAATCCCCATGATTTCATGGAATCCACATCAACTCTCCTGAAATGGGATCCCAGCCACACGGTATAGAAGCTGTCGGTTTTCTCCGGCCCGATGATCTCTTCCAGCCGTGCCCTGAACTCATGCTGGGTTCCAGCCACACCGGAGGTCTGCATCATGTAGCCTTCCTGGAGCATCCAGTTGCCGGTCCCGATACCCCTTAAGATGATTTCATTTCCCGATCCGTCGTAAATGTATTTGCCTTCCCGGTGCAGGTATCCCTGTGAGAAAAGAAGCTGTGAGGGAAGCAGGAGCAGGAGTGTCAGTGAGTTAACAAGTTTCATTGGATTGCATAATGGTTTTAAAAATAAGATTGATGGATTACCGGGTAACCATACAAATTTAAATTTTATTCGGAAAAATAAAATTTCACGATTCCTTCCATATCCAACAGACAACTGATGGCTATGAAGCTGTTAGCTGAGTGTCCTCCGATTGCCGGGGGCAGTATTACCTGGAAAAGATAACAAAATCCATAGAGAAAACAATAGATTCAAAAAGACTAATGAAACAGGCTCATGGTATTTTTAATGTTCTGCAAAATAATCCCGGCAGTGTTAACTGCCGGGATAAATGCAGAAGGTCAGCCGTTTTCTAAAGTGTAAAGACTACCAGTGTGGGTTCTGGGTCATGTTAGGGTTCACATCCAGTTCAGACTGGGGGATAGCCAGGTATTCCCGGCCGGGGGTGTCATACAGGCCGGCCAGCTCCTGATCATGGGTGATCAGCATATCCAGCATCGGGTTCTCTCCCTGGGTGGCGTCAAGCCAGCCCCATCTCAGCAGATCAACATAGCGTTGGGCCTCAAAGCAGAGTTCTACGGCCCGTTCATGTGAAATCTGCAATCTCATCTCCTCCTGGGTCATATCCGGCTTTTTTGTTGCCAGGTCAGGCAGATTGGCCCTGCTTCGTACTTCCTGGATATACTGGTAAGCTTCATCTGTCCGTCCCAATTCGTTCAGGCATTCCGCATAAAGCAGCAGGATGTCTGCATAGCGGAGGATACGTTCGTTGATCTCCGAGCGCCATTCCACTTCATCCGGATCCGTATCGTCGTTCAGGTATTTCCTGAGATGGATATGGTGCACATTTCCGGACTGCTGGATCAATCCGGCAGAAGCCCACGACTTCCCGTACACGGTGGATCCCGGGTAATCGTATAAGAAATTGGCGCGAAGCCTGGGATCCGGTTCTCCGTCTATGGTAGAATCCTGCTGGTATTCTTCGAAAATCCAGTCGGTTGGTGTGATGTCACCCCAGCCGAATCCCAGCGGTGCATAGGTCCTGGCTTTACCGGAGGTTTTACTCCAGTCTGATCCGGGCTCACCTACCCATCCCAGGGTTGTTCCACCAAGGCTTTTGTTGAATTGTATCTCAAACAGCGATTCAGAATTGTTTTCATTCGCTGTAGTGAAATTATCACGATAATTGTCTACCAGGCTGTAATTCCCGTATTCCTGTTCTATGATCCCTCTCAGGATGGGTTCTGCAAGTGCCCACTCATGGTTAAACATGTAGGATTTTGCCAGGAAACCTGCGGCAGCGCCTTTGGTTGCACGGCCCATATCCGATGCGGGGTATTCCTGCTTTGTCGGCAGAACATCCATCGCATCAATCAAATCCTTATAAACCTGTGCCCAGATCTCTTCAGAAGTGGCCTGTTTCGGGTAAAAATCTTCCGCAGTCTGGGGAGTCTTCAGGATCAGAGGGATATCTTTATACAGGATGGTGCCATGGTAATAATAGAGGGCCCGAAGGAATTTTGCTTCGGCGATGATCCTTTCCCTGAGAGCCTCATCCATATCAATGCCCGGCACGTTATCGAGGACCTGGTTAGTTCTCCAGACCCCTTCAAACACACTACCGTACGACGTATAATAACATGGATTATCAGGTTGTGCAACATAAATGACAACCCATTCGATCCACCAGGGACTGGTGTTATAACATTCATCTGATCTCACATCCTGTATCCATGGGTACAGGCGCATGTACAGTCCATCCATGGTGAGTGTTTGATAGGTGGAGTTGATAGCTTTAAGTGCATCCTCTTCACTTTGCCAGAATGTTCCGGTTGTCTGCTGGTTTGGATTTTCAAGTTCCAGGAACTCTTTCCCACATGAAACCAGTGTCAGGATAAGACTCAGGCTGATTATATATTTTGCTTTTTTCATCTTGATTTATTTTACAGGTTTCATTTTTCTAAAGTGCAAGTTTTACACCAAAGAGAATCGTTCTCGGCGAGGGATAGGATCCGTAATCAAGTCCCCTGTAGAACAAACCATCATTACCAATATCCGGATCATATCCGGTATATTTTGTAAATGTGAACAGGTTTTGTGCTGAAAGATAGATTCTGAGGCTTGTAATGCCCGGGATTTTGGAAAGGATTTTTGAATCAAAGGTGTATCCCAGCTGTACATTCTGGATCTTCAGGTAGGACCCGTCCTGCAGCCATCGCTGGGACATTCTTGTGTTATCATTGGGATTATTCACTGTTGGACGCGGATACTCGTTGGTGGTTCCTCCCAGTTCAGGTTGATCCGTATCGATCAATCTCCAGTAGTTTTCATAGGTTTCAAGGGAGTAGTTACCATATTTCATTCCGTCCATAACCTGTTTGAGCCCGTTGACAATTTTATTGCCATAGCTTCCCTGGGCAAAAAGTGAAAAGTCAATTCCTCTCCACGACAGGCTGAAGTTTATTCCGCCGGTCAGTTTCGGAAGGGCCGATCCCAGGTATACCCGGTCGTCATCGTTTATTATACCATCCGGTTCGCCTGTAAGATTGCCTTCGGCATCACGACCGTCTACATCCCTGAATTTTACGTCACCCGGACGGGCAGTCTGGTATGCAGAGCTGTCAATTTCTGCCCGGGTCTGGAAAATTCCGATCATATCCCATCCGTATATTTGACCGACCGGCTGTCCTACCTCGGTATTACTCATCCAGGTATTGATGGGCACATCCAGCTTTCCTAATTTTAACACTTTGTTCTTCAGGGTTGTAAAATTGGCGCTGACCTGGTAAAACAGATCCCCGGATCTTTTACGGTACGATATAAAGCATTCAAATCCCCTGTTGGACATCGATGCTGCATTCTGGTAAGGGTTGGCATTGGATCCGTTGGAAATCGGAAGGGGCAGCTGAAGTAACAAATCGGTTGCTTCGTTGTAAAAATAGTCCATGTTTATCTCCAGCCTGTTTGCCATGAAAGCAGCATCAAGTCCCACGCTCATCGTCATTTTCTCCTCCCAGTGAATATCCCTTGTTGCCAGCTGGGTTTGAATGCTTGCAGGGGGTAACTGCCCTCCTATTACATAGGTTGAATACTGATTCAGGTAGGCAGCATATTGATAGTCCGGAATACTTGCTTCGTTCCCGATCACCCCGTAACCAGCCCTCAATTTCAGGGCGCTGATGAAATCAACCTGGAAAAACGATTCATTGTTAATTTTCCAACCCACGGCTAAGGAGGGGAAATTACCCCATCGGTATTCAGGACCAAACCTTGATGATCCGTCGCGCCGGAAATTGGCTGTCAGCAGGTATCTGTCATCGTATGAGTAATTGACACGGCCCAGGTAGGAAAGAATTGCATGTTCTGTCTGTCTTCCCGATACTGATTTTGGAAGGTTGGGTCCTGCATCAATCACTTTAAAATAGGGTTCTTCATAACCTTCAGCGTGGCCGGAGATCTGCTGCCATTTTCCATATTGGGAAGTATAACCGGCAAGTAGGTTGATGCTGTGTTTGCCAAACTGCCGGTCGAAATTCAGCGTGTTCTCCATAAGCATGATCACATGGTCCCCCCGGGTATCATCCAGGTAAGCGATATCATTCCGGTAACGGTCGCCCACAAAATATTTTGGCAGGAAGTAGGTATCGTGCCAGTCTGTGCGGTCAAAGCTGAGATTCAGCTTGTATGCCAGTCCCTTAAAAATTTCCAGTTCGGCGTATGCTGCACCGAGGATACGGTTTCTCAGACCGATGCTTTCAAAAAGATTATTAAATGCTATGATATTGGGGATAATCTGGTCGTGGACGTAATCCAGGGCTCCTCCGTATCCTCCGAGATTATTTTCGTCGTAAACGGGGATGGTTGGGGCGGCCAGGACAAGGTCCACCATGGTATTCCCCCACTGGGAAGTGGTAAGATTAACCTTATCCGAATAGCTGTAATAGACAGATTCTCCAAACTTGAATCTTCCCTTTTTGAAATCACTGTTCATCCGGAACGAATAGCGTGTATACCTGGGACCGGGTCCCACGATGGTTCCTGTCTGGTCGAAGTAATTAGCTGAAAAATGATAAGAACCGGTTTCGGTGCCTCCTGACATGCTCAGGGTATGTTCGGTAATGTGTCCTGTTTTCAGGGCTTCTTCCTGCCAATCGGTATCAATTGAGTCAACATAATATGCCGATGTTGAATCATTTGCCCGGGCAGGTGCCCAGAAACCAAGATCGTTAAACCGTGCAAGGTTATTCATCTCCTGGAATTGTTCGCGGTTTGTCAGTTCCATTCGCTTCGCGATATTCTGCACCCCGTAGCTCCCTTCGTAGTTAACCGTCAGGTCGCCGGGTCTGCCTTTTTTGGTGGTAATAATGATCACTCCATTTGCTCCCCTGGCTCCATAGATCGCACATGATGAGGCATCTTTCAATACCTGTATGGATTCAATGTCTCCCGGGTTGAAGTCGGCCAGTCCATCCACAGGAACACCATCAATGACATAGAGTGGAGCATTGTTCCTGAATGATCCGATCCCCCTGATCTTAATCACAGGATTGGCCCCGGGTTCGCCGCTTCCGTGCACCTGTACGCCGGCCGCCTGTCCTTGCAGAACCCTGGAAATATTGTTTGAAACGACCTTTTCGATGTCATCGGTATTCACCACGGAAACAGCCCCGGTAAGATCGCTTTTCCGCTGTGTACCGTAACCGATGACTACCAATTCATCGAGTGTTGTTATTTCTTCTTCCAGTTCCACATTTAACGTTTGCCGGCCCTCGAGCGCTATACTCCGGGTGGTATAACCAATTGAAGAGAACACCAGGATGACGTCCGGATTATTCACTTCAAGTGTATAAACGCCTTCTTCATTGGTCATCGTACCGGTGGTGCTTCCCTGGATAATGATGTTCACCCCCGGAACCGGCATTCCTGAAGCGGCATCGGTAACAATTCCGGTTACTGTGACGGGTTGGGCCAGGATGCTCCCGGTCCATCCGAGAATAAAGAACATGCAGAAACTGCGAAGAAAAACATTCGCTTTACTTTTCATGTTGATCAGTTTGGTTAGTTTAAGTATGAAGACATCTTTTCTGTGAAATCATCACATATGATGCAAATAATACAGCGTAAGTAAGGTTGGTACAATAAACGCCCCTTTGTAAATACAGAGCATCGAAACCGGGTTGGTTTAAGGCACAGGTTCAAACCAGCAAAGCAACAACAGGATCAGGCAAATTATGAATAAACATCCAGTCGCATGGTTCCGGATGTTTATCCATAGAAATAGCTGTCACCTTTACATTAATTTAAAAGGGCAACTTTTTTAGCAAAGTGTTCATTGCCATCTGTAACCGTTACCAGGTATATTCCCGGGTTAAATTGCCGGCTCTTCAGGTCGGAAATCCTGTCTGACCTGAACAGGAGTCTTCCTGTTATGCTGTAAACAGCTACATTGGAAACCCTGCTTTCATCAAACGGAGAATATTCTATCCTTCCTTTTACCCCGTAAAAGTTCAGATTCATGCCGGCCTTCTGATTTCTGATCCCTGCGGTTCCTTCCTCGTAAAGAGCAAGGACCTGAGCATTGGTCAGAGCCTCCCCGTAAATACGGAAATCGTCAATCATTCCATTATATAGGGGATCGGCCCAATGGCTCTTGCCAAGGACGTTGATGGCGTCGGGTGGCTGAATTTTCTGCGGGGTTACATAAACAGAGTCTTCTGCTGTAACGAGCTTGTCATCAATCCAGATCTTTATAGAATCTTCCTTCAGAATGACTGCTGCGAAATACCACCGGTTGATATCCACTGTATCGAAGTCCATATTTCCCCAGGCTCCCACATAATCGTACCACTGGTCCGGTTCAAATGCATGAAACGTGACATGCAGGTTGTGGTCGTCCCATCCGTCCCTGGGACAGAAGTACATCAGCTGCCATACGGGATCAGCAATTCCAAGGCTGTAAATCCTCTGCCAGTCTGCTCCACCGGCCCAGTTGAACCAGCAGGTAATGGTTGTGTTGGTATCAGCTTCTGATTCCCAGATGACGGAAGGAAGGGTTACCATACCTTCAACGCCATCCAGCTGCAAACACTGACCTCTCACCGGGTCATTTGCCCAGCTAACCCCTCCCGTAGAAGGTACGCCGTGCTTATTGCCGATGATTTCCTGGGTGTTGCCATCCAATGGCCAGTGTGCAATGGGAGTTTGTGCCAAAGTCGTGCCGGCAAACAAAATCCCTAAAAAAATTGAAAGTAAAGAGTGTTTCATACTCGAAAGTTTTAGTTAGAGATTAGTTAAGATTAATAATAGGTATTAGTCACAACCAATTTACTGAAAAATTTCACCTCTTCAAAGATTATGCTGACAAAATATAGCTGGGGTTTAAGATTTTCGGGAACAGTAATACCCCCGGGTGACCGGTATCTCTCTGAAAATACTATCTTGCCTTCTAAGGTGAAAATGACCAATTCAAATTCGCCCCTGATTACCTCGGGATCGCAAACGATCGAAACCTGCTCCCCGGCAGAGGGATTGGGATATATTTTCACGACATCTTGTTTTATCCAATCAGACAGTACAGCAACGTTTATAAATGTATCGGCAATCTCCCATTCCTGGTCGGGACCGCTATAGTACAGGTCAATGACGAGTTCTGTTCCTTCATCCATCGAAGATCCGGGTACTTCCAGAACCCGGTCCCCGTATTTCGAGGTTAACATATAGCTTTTACCCCCTGCTTTTTCAATTTTCCACATCTGGCAAGATTTATTTTCCAGGATGCCCAGTTCCAACAAGGTTCCGGGTGCCCCGAAACAATCTTTCAGCATCACGACCAGGCTGTTTCCGGCCGGCGAGATGTAGTAATAGCCATCGTGGGCAATGGCTTCAAGACTCCATTTTTGATGTGAAGTTCCCGAATAGGCGGACTGTATCACCGGGTCGTTTTCCTGGCCCGTTCCTGAAATATCCCAGACCAGGCGGCTGTTCACGTTCCTTATGGAGTAGTCACCATCTTCGATCCAGTTATTGGTGAAAACAGGCCAGTCATTTTCATCCCAGTGTACCGTTCCGATGTTCAGTGTTGCCACCCCGGAATTGGTGCCGTCGTAATAATGGTAAGTAGCGTATTCATAACCGTTTTCAGCATAGTATCCCAGACAGCCCGGTCCGATTATGGCTCCGGATGTGCTCAGTACGGTTGTTCCGCCCCCGTCGTAACAGTTTTTCCCGTTTTTGTCGAGAAAAGGCCCGGTGGGAGATGCTGACCTGCCCACCTGGATGTAATACGTACTGTTCACTCCTTCACAGCACTGTCCTCTGTTGAAGAAAAGATAATAATAGTTTCCATGGTTAATTACGTAAGAGGCTTCTGTCTTGTAATCACCCTTTCCGGCAACCGGAAAATGGGTTCCGCCGATCACTTTACCGGTAATGGAGTCCAGTTCAATGATCCGGATACCGTCCCAATGGGATCCGTACGACAGCCATATCCTGCCTTCATCATCCCTGAATACAGCGGGATCGATGCAGTTGACGTTACCTGCATCCGTTGAGTAAACAACCATCCCTTTATCGGTCCACCCGTAATCCGGGGATCCCGGGTTTAATGATGTGGCGGTCAGCAGGCCGATACATGAGTTCCTGGAGCCCCAGGAAGAGCAGGAATAATAGAGGTAATACTGGCCGTTCATATAAAAACATTCCGGTGCCCAGAAATGGCCTCCGAAATCCGGGACATAATTCTCTATCCAGCTGGGAAAGTATCCGAAAGGGAAGGGACTCTGACCGTTTGTCCATCCCACCAGGTCCTTTGAATATAATGCATGGATCCCGTTCCCTGTGGCGAATATCCAGTAGGTATCGTCGCATTTGATGATGCTTGAGGGATCATGCAGAAAATAGTCGTTGTGCAGGGCGCCAAGCTGCGTTGTGCCGGTTGTAATTATGACCAGGAGCAAAAATAAATTCACTCTGGATTTTCTTATCCACATATAATACCTGGTTTCGGAATGCTTATTCATAGGTTTTCAGCAGATGAATTGTGTTAATTTACTTTTCCTGGCATATACAAAGAACTCCATAATCAGTTTGATTACGAAAGGTATGGCCATCCATAGAAAAAGTGCAATATTGCTAATTTAGGCTTTTCCCGGATTTATGCAATTGGTTGGAGGTATTTTTGCAGGGAAATTTCAGAATAGAAACGGGAAAGCTGTATCAGATCGGCAGGATGGAAGTAGATTTCACCGACCCGATCCTCCTGATTGTTTCCATTTGAGCTGATTTTGTCAGGCAATCTAAAGTAAAATAGTCATTTTTACAAATTCCTCATAAGTATTGAGGGTTTAATTTGAAAACAAGGCTTGAAATAAACTAATGATTTCAATCTTCCGGTATCGGATAAGAGAAGAGGTTCATAAAACAATTTGAGAAAGAGTCAGGGCTTGTGTTTTAACCAGCTGTCTCTCCGGTCCTTTTTTTTCTTCGTGTTCGTTTTGGAAGATACCAGAGCCAGAATCCGGTTATGGCATAGGTAAGGAGCGCAAGCCCCATGATGGAGGTGTATACCAGTTTGATCTGTCCGTTGGAGGTGTTGAGAATCCTGTCCAGGACCGACATGTCGTGGATGTTCTCAATCAGGTCGGATCGCCGTTTTTCAATCTGCAGAAGCTCCCCGGTGGCGCCGTCGAGCTGTATGCCCCGGTAATGGTGCAGAAAAACGAACTTCACCATTCCCTTATCCTTACGGATGTCTATTCTGTCCAGCTCCGTTGACAGATCGGGCGATAAGGAGTCGTGCAGGATGGCGCAGGCGATCCTGTGCAGGCTGTCGACCGGCAGCCAATCCTTCAGATCGGTTGACGACCCGGTAAGGGACTTCGGTGCGATGAGCCCGTCACTGTGTTTTTTCCATCCGAGCAATATTCCGGTTACCGATAGAATAAGGAAAAACAGAAGGAGCAGTATCCCTGAGGTTACATGAACCTCACGGAATATTTTCAGTAAACGGGATGGTCTCTTTCTGTTTTCCTTTTTCATTCTGGTTTACGCCGGTAACAGCGATTTCATCTGTTTGCTGATGAACCGGGTGGCATAACCGGGGCTCAGCCTGTAAAGGGTGTTCAAAAAGCTTGAATCCTTCCCGACATAGATCCTGACCCTGTCTTTGACCATGCCGTCGATAATGATCTCGGCTGCTTTTGCCGGGGGCATCGGATTAAATTTGGAGTTTTCACCATTTTTTTCCGAGGAGCCCGGACTTTTCACCCCCGAGTTTTCAGTAATATTGGTCCCAATGGCGCCGGGATAAACAATCGATACCTTTACAGGGGAATCCATAAGTTCGGCATACAGACCTTCCGTAAACAGCTTAACAGCAGCCTTGGAGGCACCGTAGACAGACTGTCCGGGAACCGGCAGGAATCCGCCCATACTGGAAATATTTACAATATGTGCTTCGGGCCTTTTTTTCAGATGGGGAAGGAAGGCTTTAACCATATAGAGCGTTCCATAAAAGTTCACGTTCATCACCCGCTCAATGTCGGGATATCCCAGGTCAGCCACACGCACGAACGGCTGAATGATTCCCGCGTTGTTTATAATGCCATCCACCTGACCGTGTCGGGCAATGACCTGTTCCGGGAATTTACTCACAGCTGCTTTATCGGCTTTATTCAGAATGTGAGTCGATAAATTTGCGGCTTTCCCGCCGGCAAGTTTTGTGGTTTCTTCCAGTCCGGCTTTATCGATATCCGCTGCGGCAACCCTGGCACCCCTGGCAAGCAGGTTCAGGACCATTTCACGGCCCATCCCGTTCCCGCCGCCGGTTACGACAATTGTTTTATTTTTAACATCCATAATTTTAAGCTTTTATATTAATAAACATTTATATTCAAACCTTTCCCGGACGGTCACAAAGCGTTCGGGATAACTGCTGAACAGGTCGATATGTACTTTCCCGCTCGTGAGATTTGGATATATAACAACTTCAGATGCAAGATTGTTGCCGAGAATATTCACAGAAGTTATTTCTTAAGATGCCGAGATATCCAAACAATCTCTCCCGGTGATACCGACGGCGTATGTACCTTTTTCAGAGCCAGTGAAAGAGCGGCCGCTTCCTGTGCACCCACCATTACTGCCAGTGTGATCAGCGCAGAAAACAAAACAGTTCGTTTCATTGGTTACAGAGATTGATTAAAATAAACTATCATGAATTATTGCCAGGCAGCATTGTGAATAAAATAGCTGCACCACCGGAATTTTATGAAGAGCCGAATATATTAAATGAAGTGGGAAAAAATGTTTAAAAGAATTAAAAGTTATGAAAGGATTGCGGATTTTTTCCTGTTTCAGAATTTATTTCTCATCTTTAAAAGAAATACAACGTTCGGGTCCGCGGTAAGGTTATCTCCAGGGGATTTACTGATTCAGGAAGTTGAGACCGGTTATCATTTGAATGTCAGATGCCCGGACAGGAAAGTACTTTTCCTCTAAAATATTTTAATTATTTTTGTTGAAATTTTTTCGTGACAAAAGAAATCAGTTCAGAGGAGAGAGGAAATGAAAGAGCGGTGAAAGAATCCGTACGGATGCATTTTTATGCGCTGATGCAATACAGGGTGGTCAATAAATAATATAAAATAGAAAACAGTAATGGAAACGCACGATAAAATCAGGGAGCTTACTGAAAAAATCCATCGTGAAGGATTTGAAAAAGCAAACAGGGAAGCTGAAGAGATTATTGACAGGGCAAAGAAAGAGGCTGAAGAAATAGTCGCCGGGGCAAAAAAAGACGCCGATTCGATTATCCGGACTGCAAAAAAGGAGGCAGAGGATACAGCTCAGAAAATAACATCGGAGGTTCGTCTGTCTGCCCAGCAGGCCATATTAAACCTGAAAAAGGAGATCGGGGAGCTCATCCAGACCGCTGTTCTGAAGGAGCCGTTGAAAGAGGCATTTGACGACAGCCAATTTGTAAGAAGCCTTCTCGAGACGCTTGTGAAGAACTGGGACTCTTCTAAAGAAGACGCGGGCCTGGAGGTTTACCTGCCGAAGGATCAGCTCAGGGATACGGAGGAGTATTTCAAAAAAAGGGCAACCGGTAAGATGGGCAGCGGGATTCGTTTCAGGGAATACAACGGCCCGGGAAAGGGTTTTGAAATACAGTCCAGGGAGGGCCACTATAAGATCAACGTTACGGATGAAGCATTCGAGGAATTCCTGAAGGAGCATTTCCGGCCCAGAACCATGGAGTTTTTATATGGAGGTAAAGGATGATGGACCGCAGGGAATATCATTATTTTATTTCCGGACTGCCCGCGCTATCCTTTGAAGACAGTAAAGAATGGATTTCCATGGATGCGTTCAGGGAGGTCCTTGAAAACCATCTTCACCCGGATGATTTCAGTCAGGTAAAATATGTTTTCCTGAAGGATGATCACCGTAACCTGGTTGAGTTTCTGGAAACAGGTGCCGTTGAGGAGCGGGGAACCGGGAACTTTACCGTTGAGGAGTTCCGGAACCAGGTCAGCCTGTTCACTGCCATCCTGCCTTCCGAAGATATTCTTCCGCAGTATATGGTGCAGGTGTTAAAAGAGCATATGACAGAAGAGGGAGAATTAGACCGGGAAAAAGTCCGTCCCGTTCAGGTCAGCCATACGCTCTCGGAGGGATACTACCGCTATATAATGGAGCATGGCAGTCCGTTTCTGAAGGGTTTTACCGAGTTTGACTTCAACCTGCAGAATCTGCTGGCTTTTATTAAAGCCGGGGATTACAGTCTGGATCAAAAACAGTTCATCACCGGAGCCTCCTTACATGCCGGTCATTTGCGGCATTATGCGGGGAAAAGCCTGGTGAGGGACCATGAATTTGAGTTTTTCGAGGAGATTGTCTCGGCCAGCGAATCCCGAACCTTCCTGGATGAGGAGATTAAGGTTGACAAATTGCGGTGGAGGGTCATAGAGGAGATGACCTTCTTTGATTATTTCAATATCGACCGGGTTCTGGCGTACCTGGAGCAGATGCTCATCATCAGGCGGTGGGCCTCGCTGAAAAAGGAGTCCGGGGAAGAGAAGCTCAGGAAAATAATGAATGAATCATGGCAGGAAACGCTTAACCTGAAGGATATGGAGGAGGAGATCCTGTAATTATACGTTTCTTTTCCGGAGCGAATAACCGGTTATTCTGAACAGAAATTAAATTAATAATAATGACAAAAGGAATCGTAAAAGGAATTATTGCAAACCTGGTGATTGTTGAAGTCGATGACCCTGTCAGTCAGAATGAAATTTGCATGATCAGGCACAGTGAGGCAGAACTTATGGCCGAAGTCATCAAGATAGGAGGCAATCTCATATATGTCCAGGTGTTTGAGAGCACGCGGGGATTGAAGATCGGGGCGGAGGTCGAGTTTCTGGGAAACATGCTGGAGGTGAGCCTTGGTCCCGGAATTCTCAGCCGGAACTATGACGGGTTGCAGAATAACCTGGACACCATGAAGGGGGTCTTTCTCAAACGCGGTGAGTATACCGATGCACTGGACCGGTCGAAGGAGTGGGAATTTGTCCCGCTGGTGAAGAAAGGGGATGAGGTTCAGGCCGGCGACTGGCTGGGGGAGGTCACGGAGAACAGGATAAAGCACAAGATCATGGCGCCTTTCACCCTGGAGGGTTCCTGGAAGATAGAATCCATTGCGGGAAAGGGTCTCTACACAATCAACGATGAGATCGCCGTTCTGAACGGAAAGGACGACAGCAGGCTGCCGGTCACCATGGTTCAGAAGTGGCCGGTCAAGAAGCCTCTGAAGTGTTTCCGCAACAAACTGCGTCCCTTCAGAATACTGGAGACGGGGATACGGACCATCGACACCCTGAATCCGATCACGGAAGGGGGCACCGGATTTATTCCCGGGCCGTTCGGTTGCGGCAAAACCGTTCTTCAGCACGCCATATCAAGGCAGGCGGAAGCGGATATTGTGATTGTGGCAGCCTGCGGGGAGCGGGCCAATGAAGTGGTTGAAATATTCAAGGAGTTCCCTGAGCTTGAGGATGCCCGGACCGGGGCAAAACTGATCGAACGGACCACCATCATCGCAAACACCTCCAACATGCCTGTGGCCGCACGGGAGGCATCGGTCTATACCGCCATGACCATTGCGGAGTACTACCGGAACATGGGACTGAAGGTGCTGATGCTTGCCGATTCCACTTCCCGCTGGGCCCAGGCCCTCAGGGAGATGTCTAACCGGATGGAGGAACTGCCCGGACCGGATGCCTACCCGATGGACCTTCCTGCCATTATCTCCAATTTCTACTCAAGGGCCGGAATTGTGAAGCTGAATAACGGGGAATATGGTTCGGTGACCTTTATCGGAACGGTATCCCCGGCAGGGGGCAACCTGAAGGAACCGGTGACCGAGGCCACGAAGAAGGCGGCGAGGTGCTTCTACGGTCTTTCACAGGAACGGTCCGACAGCAAGCGATACCCCGCCATCGATCCGATAGACAGCTATTCAAAATATCTTGAGTATGAGGAGGTGCAAAAAACCCTTACTGAACTGATATCGGAGAACTGGCTGGATATGGTGGAATATGCGCGGGACATCATCAAGAGGGGAAAAGAGGTTAAGGAGCAGATCAATATACTCGGGGATGACGGGGTGCCATTGGAGCATCACACGCTTTTATGGAAATCGGAAGTGATTGATTTTGTCATTCTTCAGCAGGATGCTTTCGATGAGGTCGACCGCATGTGCCCGCTCGAACGGCAGAAATATATGCTTTCAAAAGTTCTTTCCATTGTCAGGGCCGACTTTACATTTCAGAAGTTTGAAGAGGTGGCGCTCTATTTCCGTGAAGTGATCAACCTGCTGAAACAGATGAATTACGCACCGTTTCAATCCGAACAGTTCAAGGGATACGAAAAGCAGCTCGAATCGCATTTAAAAGAAAAAGAGGTGGTATATGAATAAAAAGGCGTTTAAAAAAATTTATACGAAGATCAATCAGATCACAAAAGCGACCTGTTCGCTCAAAGCGGATAATGTGGGCTATGAAGAGCTGGCGATTGTGGACGGGAGGCTGGCCCAGGTAGTAAAAATCATGGGCAATGAAATCACCCTGCAGGTCTTTGCCGGAACGGAAGGGATTCCAACCAATGGGGAGGTCATGTTCCTGGGGCATCCGCCGACACTCAGGATCGGACCCGATATCGAAGGACGGTTTCTGAATGCTTACGGGGATCCCATTGACGGCGGTCCCGAGCTTACCGGGGAAGAGGTCGAGATCGGGGGACCTTCCGTGAACCCTGTCAGGAGGGAACAGCCTTCACAGTTGATTGCCACCGGTATCGCAGGAATAGACCTGAACAATACCCTGGTAACCGGTCAGAAAATACCTTTCTTTGCCGATCCCGACCAGCCCTTTAACCAGATTATGGCCCTGGTGGCCCTGCGAACCGATGCCGACAAGATCATCCTGGCAGGGATGGGGTTGTCGAACGACGATTACCTGTTTTACAAAAACACCTTTGAGAATGCCGGCTCTCTGGACCGTATCATCGCGTTTATCAACACCACGGAAGATCCGCCCGTGGAACGGCTGATCGTCCCCGACATGGCCCTCTCGACGGCCGAGTATTATGCCTCCGAAAAGAAACAGAAAGTGCTGGTCCTGCTGACCGACATGACGCTTTACGCCGATGCGCTCTCGATCGTGTCGAACCGAATGGATCAGATCCCGTCAAAGGACAGTATGCCCGGTTCGCTCTACAGTGACCTTGCGAAAATTTATGAAAAGGCGGTACAGTTTCCCGACGGCGGGTCCATCACCATTATTGCCGTAACGACCCTTTCGGGCGGCGACATTACCCATGCCATTCCCGACAACACCGGGTATATCACCGAGGGCCAGCTGTTCCTCCGTCGGGACACCGATATCGGGAAGGTCATCGTCGATCCCTTCCGCTCCCTCTCCAGGTTAAAGCAGCTTGTGATTGGCAAGCAGACGCGGGAGGATCATCCGCAGGTGATGAATACGGCGGTTCGGCTTTACGCGGATGCGGCCAATGCCCGTACAAAGCAGGAAAACGGATTCGACCTCACCAACTATGACGAAAGGGCTCTGAAGTTTGCGCGCGATTACACCGAGGAGCTGCTGGCCGTGGATGTGAACATTAAGATAGACGAGATGCTGGACACCGGTTGGCGGCTGATGGCCAAGTATTTTTCAAAGAACGAGGTGGGGATACGGGAAGACCTGGTCAATAAATACTGGCCGGAGGTTAAGAAGTAGACCCGGCGAAAAAGAGAAAGAGAAGATATGGCCTTAAAGTTTCAATACAATAAAACGGCTCTGCATGCACTCAACAAGCAGCTGAACATCCGGTTGAGGGCCCTGCCTACCCTTAAGAACAAGGAGACGGCCCTGAGAATGGAGGTCAAGAATGCCAAATTCAAATCGGAGCAGTTGAGTAATGAATTGGAGGAGGTCATTAAAGAGCAGGATAAAAGCCTGAGAATGTGGGATGAATTCGACGGATCACTCATTGAGGTAAGTGATGTCAGCCTTAAATACAGGAAGATCGCCGGGGTGAAAATCCCTGAACTGAATGAGGTGTCTTACAGGGTCAGGGAATTTGATGTGTTTCTTGAACCAAAATGGTTCCTCGAAGGAATTGAAATCCTGAAGAAGCTCCTGAGGCTGGTGATTGACAGGGAACTTTCCATGAAAAAGCAGAAATTGCTAGAGTATGCCAGGAAAAAGACGACGCAGAAGGTTAACCTGTATGAAAAGGTGCAGATTCCTGAATATGAAAATGCCATCTTAAAGATCAAACGATACCTGGAAGATGAGGATAACCTGGCAAAGGCATCCCAGAAAATCGTTAAGAACAGACAACAAAAAGCAGTGGAGGCAGTATTATGATCGCAACAATGAAAAAATATGCCTTCCTGGTTTATCATGATGATTACCATGACTTTCTCAGCAACCTCGGACAGATGGGGGTTCTGCATGTGATCGAGCGAGAAGATGTTGATAAGGAGGAGCCGTTGCAGGAACTCCGTAAATATCTTGCCAGGGTTGATAAGGTACTCGGACTGCCGGGCATGGAGGGAGATCAAAAAGAAGTAAAAGATGCTGCGCTCTCGGATGCCGGCCATGTGGAGAAATTGCTCGGGGAGATTGAAGCGGCGGATGAGGAGATCAACCGTTTGCATAAAAGGCTCGAGGAGGTCAACAGGGAGATTGATCGTACCCTTCCCTGGGGTGAGTACGACCGGGATGACCTGGCAAAACTGGAAGCTGCCGGTTATTCGGCAAAATTTTTCCAGTGCACCTCCAACCAGTTTGATCCGGCCTGGGAAGAGCAGTACAACCTGTTCCTGATCAACAGTGACAAGGGACGGCTATATTTTATGATCCTGCTGGAGGAGGGGGAGAGAGCTGATCTGAATGCAGAAGTTGTGGAGCCGAGCCGGAAGGCACTCTCCGCTCTGAAAGCGGAAGCCAGCGAGATTGAGAAAGAGATCCGGAAGGCGGAGGAGCGGATGGAGAAGCTGAAGAAAAGTGCCCCTGCCGATCTCATGAGCTTTCGCAGGCAGTTAAACAATGAAATTAACTTCAAATCGGTTTACCTGGAAACCCGGAAAAGCTCCGACGAGAAACTGAGGATACTCGAGGGCTGGGTACCTGCAGAGGCTGAGGAGAGGCTGAATGCCTTTCTCGAACAGGAAGCGGTGGTAAGTCTTGTGACCCGGCCGTCACCCGACGAAAGGCCGCCGGTGGAACTGAAAAATTCGTGGTTCTCGCGTCTCTTCGAGCCCATCAGCAGGTTATTCGATCTGCCCTCCTACGATGAGCTGGACCTGACACCCTTTTTTGCACCTTTCTTCGTCCTCTTCTTCGGATTCTGTTTGGGCGATGCGGGTTATGGCGTCTTTTTCCTGATATTTGCCGGACTGCTGAAGCTGAAGGCGAAAAAAGATCTCAAGCCGATACTCACCCTTGCCCAGTTCCTGGGTGGGGGAGCGATTATATTCGGAATTCTTTCCGGAACCTTCTTCGGCATCAACCTTATTGATTCGGGTTATACCATCACCGGTAACACCATTGAGAATCTTCAGAATGCCGAGGTGCCTGCCGGGGTCATCGGTAAGCTTGACGACATGGAGGGGGTATACTATAAAAGCCGGAGCGCTTACCTTGAGGCCCTGAAGCAGAACGTCGGTGCCGAACAGCTGGACCGTTACCAGACCGAATTCTTAAAGCAGGCGGAGGCAGGGATTCCCATGGTGAGGTCATTCCGCCATCTCATGCAGGATCCCCTGAGCATGTTCTATCTGTCGATTATTATTGGGGGGATACAGATTATTTTCGGGCAGTTTGTGAGGATTCTGAACATAACCCGTTCCAGGGGATTCAAATACTCCCTCGCCACCATAGGCTGGCTGGTGCTGTTCATCACCCTGATCCTATACGCCACCGGCATATTGAAGGGCGGCGTTCTCAACTACGTTTTTTATGCACTCCTGGGACTTGCCGGGGTACTGATCCTGTTGCTGAACAACCCTGACAGAAATGTGTTCGCGCGGGTAGGAAGCGGTTTATGGGATTCCTACAGCATGGTCACCGGTGTTTTCGGGGACCTGTTGTCCTACATAAGGCTTTTTGCACTCGGGATTTCATCTGCCATCCTGGGATTTGTCTTCAATGATATCTCCCTGCAGCTTCTGAATATCCCTTATATTGGGTGGCTCTTCTTTCTGATCATCCTGCTGTTTGGCCACTCCATAAACCTGTTCCTGGCCACACTGGGCGGATTCGTGCACCCGATGCGTCTGACTTTTGTCGAATTTTACAAAAATGCCGGTTTTAAAGGCGGCGGAAAGAAATATAATCCATTTATCATCAATAATTAAAAACAGAGCAGAAAGGAATTACTATTATGGAAACAACAATTGCGATGAATGCAGGTAACTGGGCGGTTATTATTGCCTACACAGGGCTTGCCCTGATGCTGATCCTTTCCGGGATCGGCAGTGCTATCGGCGTTTCGATGGGTGGCAACGCCACGGTGGGGGCTCTTAAAAAGAACCCCGGTGCATTTGGTAATTATATGCTGTTGAGTGCATTGCCGGGCACCCAGGGACTGTACGGGTTTGCAGGATTCTTTGTGATCAACTCCAAGGGCGTCATCGATGCATCCATGAGCATGACCCAGGGGGTGGCCATCCTGGCCGCCGGACTGACACTTGGCTTTGTCGGACTCTTTTCGGCCCTCAAGCAGGGAGGGGTAACCTCCAACGGGATTGCAGCCATCGGATCGGGACATAAAGTCTTCGGGAACACGATGGTCCTTGCAGTATTTCCTGAATTGTATGCGATTATTGCATTTGCTGCCACCTTCCTGATCAGCACATCGCTTTAGGGCATTCAATGAAGGTGTGACGATCGCTGCTGCAGGCAGATGCCAAAAAGAGACGACATCCATAAAATCCTGATCATCGGGTCAGGACCCATAATCATAGGACAGGCCTGTGAATTTGATTATTCGGGAACCCAGGCCTGCAAGGCCCTGCGCTCACTCGGCTATACGGTTGTGCTGGTCAATTCCAATCCCGCCACGATCATGACCGATCCCGAAATGGCCGATATCACCTATATCGAACCGCTTAACGAGTATGCGCTCAGGGAGATCATCAAAAAGGAGCGGCCGGATGCGCTTTTGCCGAACCTGGGCGGTCAGACCGGGTTGAATTTATCATCCCGGCTCGCGAAAAGCGGCATCCTGGATTATTACGGGGTGCAGGTTATCGGGGTGAGCGTGGATGCCATTGAACGGGGGGAAGACCGGATCGCCTTCAAGGAGACCATGGACCGCCTGGGTATTGAGATGCCGGTGAGCAAGGCGGTGAACAACCTTAAGGATGCCGAAAGGGTTGCCGAGGAGCTCGGGTACCCGGTGGTAATCCGGCCCGCTTATACCATGGGAGGAACCGGGGGAGGTCTGGTTTACAACATCGAGGAACTGCGTACCGTGGTGAACCGGGGATTGTCGGCCAGCATGGTCCACCAGGTGCTGGTGGAGGAATCGGTGGCAGGCTGGGAAGAGTTGGAGCTCGAGGTGGTCAGGGATGCCGGGAACCGGATGATCACCGTCTGTTTTATCGAAAACGTGGATGCCATGGGCGTGCATACGGGCGACTCTTTCTGTACCGCTCCCATGCTGACCATCGCACCGGAACTGCAGGCTCGGCTGCAGAAGCATGCATATGATATCGTCGAGGCCATCGAGGTGATCGGGGGTACCAATGTGCAGTTTGCCCATGATCCCAAAACCGGGAGGGTGGTGGTGATCGAAATCAATCCGCGTACTTCCCGCTCCTCCGCGCTTGCCTCCAAAGCCACCGGCTTTCCGATCGCTTTTGTCTCTTCCCTGCTGGCCGCAGGATTAACCCTGGATGAGATTCCCTACTGGCGGGATGGAACTTTGGATAAATATACCCCTTCCGGGGATTATGTGGTGGTGAAGTTTGCCCGGTGGGCCTTTGAGAAATTTGAGAATCTGGAAGACAGGCTGGGGACCCAGATGCAGGCGGTAGGTGAGGTGATGAGCATCGGAAAAACCTATAAGGAGGCACTGCAGAAGGCAATCCGGTCGCTTGAGATCGGCCGCTACGGACTCGGGTTTGCAAAAAATTTTCACGAACAGCCGCTTGAGGATCTGATGGTCCTCCTGAAACATCCCTCCAGTGAGCGGCAGTTTATCATGTACGAGGCACTGCGAAAGGGAGCTGATGTGGATGAACTGTACAGGAGAACGCACATCAAACCCTGGTTCATTGAGCAGATGAAGGAGCTGGTAGAACTTGAGGAACAGATCCTTTCATATAGTTGGGAAGCCCTGCCGGATGCGATGTTCATCCGGGCCAAGAAGGATGGGTTTGCCGATCGGTACCTCGGCAAACTGCTTGGTGTCCCTGAAAAGGATGTCCGGAAACGGCGCCTCTCCATGGGTCTCACGCAGGGTTGGGAGCCCGTTCCCGTCAGCGGCGTGGAACAGGCAGCTTACTACTACTCGACCTACAATGCCCCGGATGCGGTAGCGGTGAGCGACCGGAAGAAGATCATGGTCCTTGGCGGAGGGCCCAACCGGATCGGACAGGGCATAGAGTTTGATTACTGCTGTGTCCATGCGGCATTTGCCATCCGCGAAGCCGGTTATGAATCAATCATGGTCAACTGTAATCCAGAAACCGTTTCCACCGATTACGATACCTCCGACAAGCTCTATTTTGAACCCCTTACCATGGAGGATGTGCTCAGCATCTATGAGAAGGAGAAACCCGAAGGGGTGATTGTCCAGTTCGGCGGTCAAACCCCGCTGAACCTCGCTTCCGAACTGGCAGAAGCGGGAGTGAGGATCCTGGGGACCTCTCCCGAAACGATCGACCTGGCCGAGGACCGCGATCATTTCCGCGTGGTGATGGAACGCCTGGGGATTCCCGAGCCGGAATCGGGGATGGCCAGTACGCTGGAGGAAGCAAAATCGATCGCGGAACGCATTGGGTACCCCCTGATGGTCAGGCCCTCCTATGTGCTGGGCGGCAGGGCAATGAAGATAATCCTCGATGAGGAGATGCTCGAAAAGTATGTCAACGAAGCGGTTGATGTTTCGCCCGACCGGCCCCTTCTGATCGACCGGTTCCTGGAGGATGCCATTGAAGCGGAGGCGGATGCCATATCCGACGGGAAGAGTGTGTTTGTGCCGGCAGTGATGCAGCATATTGAATATGCCGGAATCCATTCGGGGGATTCCGCCTGCGTCATCCCTCCCGTGATCATCCCGGAAAAACACCAGGAGACCATTCGCGATTATACCCGCAGGATCGCCGTGGAGATGGATGTGAAAGGACTGATGAACATCCAGTATGCGATTTACGAAGATGTGGTGTATATCCTGGAGGCCAATCCAAGGGCTTCCCGCACAGTGCCGCTGGTGTCAAAGGTATGCAATATCTCCATGGCCAGACTGGCAACCCGCATCATGCTCGGAACGGAACTATCGGAATGCAATCTCAAGGAGGTAAAGCCGGAACATTTCGGGGTGAAGGAAGCGGTGTTCCCCTTCAACATGTTCCCCGATGTGGACCCGCTACTGGGGCCCGAGATGCGTTCAACCGGCGAAGTGCTGGGGATGGCCGATTCCTATGGTCTCGCCTTCTTCAAATCCCAGGAGGCCACCCAGACCAGCCTGCCCCTGGATGGAACCGTGCTGATTACCATTGCCGACAGGGATAAAGAAAAAATCCTCGAATTTGCCAGGAACTTCCAGGATATGCGGTTCAATATCATGGCCACCGGCGGGACGAAGACATTCCTCGAATCCCACGGGATAACCTGCGAATATATCAGGAAGCTCCATGAAGGGCGGCCCCACATTGTCGATGCCATCAAGAACGGGTTCATTCAGCTGGTGATCAATACACCGGCCGGTAAGCAGAGTGAATATGATGATTCCTATATCCGGAAGAGCGCTATCAGGCATAATGTGCCATACATCACCACCACATCGGCGGCCCTGGCCGCCACCAAAGGCATTAAGGACCGTAGGAACGGGGCTTACAGGGTAAGGTCCCTGCAGGAATACCACAGGGCCATCAGGGACTCCTTAGATATCCCGTGACCTTTTCGTATACAGCCTTTCGCGACATCAGGCTCATGGCGAGAGTGCGGACTGATGGGGCCTTTCTCAACGGATGAAAAAGTAGTATCTTTAAACCGGCCGGGTATTCCGGGACAATTGTATGGGATCATGTTTATAACCGGGAAAAACAAAGCTTTTACAAGAAGGTCGGTACCTATCTTTTCCTGCCCTTCGTGCTGGTTATCGGTCCTGGGTATTCTTTTAGTGGTTTCATGCCATCAGGCTTCAGATCGGTCCCTGTTTTACCACCCTGCCGATTTTGAGCCGGCCCGTTCGACCTGTTTTATCTGGTCGGAAGCTTATTACGACATCATCCCCAGGCTGACCGCCATCATTTCGGAAAAAGACAGTGTCACCCTGTTCCTGGATGCGTCGGTTACCGATACCCTTTCCATCCTGCGGAAGCTTGAACATTATGGCACCAGCCTGCACCATATCCGGTTCATGAGAATCCCCATGAAGCTTGATAACATCTGGCTCAGGGATTTCGGACCCCTCTGGCTGGTCAATCTGAATGGGGATAAAAAGCTGGGGCAGTTTAAATATTTCTGGAACGATAACAAATTTATGGAAGCCTTCGGAGCACTGTCCGGACTGCCTGTCGTAAAGAGCGAATACAACAGCACCGGCGGATCAAGGGAGGTAAACGGAAAGGGGGTGATGATCCTTTGTGAAACCCATGAGCTGGATGTCAATAAGCCCCGGACCAGGGAGGAGATTGAAACCGAAATGATCGATAAGCTGAACCTGGAAAAGGTCATCTGGCTGAAGCAAGGCATTCCCCAGGATGACAGTTTTCTGAAGGGCCCGTTGTACGACCGGATCTATCCCAAAGGGGTCAACGGGCATGTGGATGAGTTCTGCAGGTTTGCAGATGCACGCACCATCCTGATCAGCAGTGTGACTGAGCGTGAGGCGATGCTTAGCCCGATCCTGCTGGAAGCAAAAAAACGCATGGATGAGAACTATGAGATACTTGCCAATGCCACCGACCAGGACGGGAAGCCGTTCAGGGTGATAAAGGTTCCCTATGCGCCCCTCCTGCTTGCTGACCGGAGAGACGGGCCGGTAGGTGAAATTGTCACGCTGGTTACCAGCTACATGAATTTCATCATAACCAACTCATATGTGATCCTGCCCTCCTATGCTTCAGACGATTCGGCGGACCAGGAGCTCCTTCAGAAGGAGAGGGAGGTCGAACAGCTGTTCCGCGGGGTCTTTCCGTCCCGGGAGATCATCCGGGTTAGGGCGGATACCCTAAATTATCACAGCGGCGGATTTCACTGCATCAGCATGAATGAACCGCAGATTTAAAGGTACCGGTCAATAACCCGGAACGAGGTTCCACTTCCTGATGAGCCGGTCGCGTTTCGGGAATCCCGTATCCGAAGGATCGAGAATAATCTCATAAAGGTAGCAGGAGAGGGAGACCCGTCTGCAATTCTCGTACGGACAGACTGTCCAGACCGTAACCAGTTCTTTCATTCCTTCCGAATTCTCGAGGTGCAGCTCGGAGGTGTCTTTTTGCATCATGGCATCGTCCAAAACGGATGTGGCATTGCAGAAAGGACAGGTCCATGTTTCTTCCATGATATAAAAGTTTCCCTAAAAATAATAAAATCTGCCGGCACCGGTGCCGGAACAGGCCTGAATTGCTTTTTCCGGTGAAGGGGATTTTAGGGAAACTGCGCTTCCGCGGTGTTTGAAATAAGAATATTCATTGTATTTTTAACGCGGAAAACGAATCCTTAAAAGAACGATTATGCCATACAGTGAAAGTGCAGGCCGGCTGAAAGAAATGATCATAAAGGCCATAGAGGATCATGTGATAACACGAACCGAACTTGACGCCATCATCGCCATTGCCACGGAAGATGGTCATATTGATCCCCAGGAACAGTCCCTGCTGAACCAGTTGCAGGAAATGATCGGGAACAGGGAGGTAAGGATTGTTTCTTAAAACAACTAAAGATGAACGGGTCGGGAGTCATTCATCATGAAAGGATATTCATCCCCGTTTCTTCAATCCGCAGAACGTTTTTGTCTCACATAATATACGATTGAATTTCAATGGAAGATTTATTCACCATTCTGGATAGAAAAAAGATACGCCTTCCCGTGAAAACCCACACTTTGCTGAAAGGCTGCAAATCATTTACCAATTATAATACGGTCAGGCAGCTGTCTGTTGCCGCCGTGGGGGGAGAAGAGCAAAACTATTTCGAAGTGAAATACCAACTTCCCGGTAAGGGGGAGATTGTTGAAGCGGTGGTGCACCGTGTGAACAATGGAATATCGGCCAATTACCCCGAGCCTTATATGAGGAGAAGGGATCCGGAAACGATGGCTGTTGCGGATGAATTGCCGACCGATAAGGTCCGCTTTGCTGACCGGTTTGGTTATGCATTCGAACAGCTTGAAGAGGAGACCCTTGCCTGGATGAAAGAGCAGGAGCTGTCGACATTTTTCTACTTTGCCGGAAGGGAGGGGATTGGATTGGGCGGGATGGCCATTGTTCCCTCGAATGCCGGTTTTTTTGCCATGGGGCTCGCCATGCTGCAGAAAATCATCCCTGCCGGAGATCTGCCTGAAGGATTTCCAATCGAATCGGTGATTTATGTTGCCCCGACCTTTCGTCACACCCATTTCAATGGGAAGCAGATTGTGGTTCACAAACGTTCGGATACGCTGCATGAAATATTCGCCTACAATCTTTATCCCGGACCCAGCGCCAAGAAAGGGCTTTACGGGGCCCTGCTCACCAAGGGGGAGCGGGAAGGATGGATTACCGCACACTGTTCCACGGTTCAGGTTATCAGTCCTTACGACAATGCGATCACATTTATGCACGAAGGGGCAAGCGGAGGGGGCAAGAGTGAAATGCACCAGAATATCGTGAGGGAGCCGAACGGGGAGGTTTTAATCGGAAAAAATATTGCTACCGATGAAAGAAGGTCGATCAATATTCCCCTCTTCTGTACCTTTAATCCGGTTACGGATGACATGGCATTATGCCATCCCTCCATCCAGCAGAATAACGGCAAGCTTACGCTCCTGGATGCTGAGAATGCATGGTTTATCCGGGTTGACGGGGTCACCGATTACGGGGATGATCCGTTCCTGGAGAAATTAACCATCAGGTCGGAGGAACCTCTGTTGTTTCTGAACATTAAAACCAATCCCGACAGCACGGCCCTGATCTGGGATCATATAGAGGATGCTCCGGGCAAACGTTGTCCGAATCCCAGGGTGATTGTGCCCAGGGATATCGTTCCCGGGATCATCGACAGGGCGGTAACCGTTGATATCAGGAGTTTTGGTGTTCGCACCCCCCCGAGCACGAAAGAGCATCCCAATTATGGAATTATCGGGTTGTTCCACATCCTGCCCCCGGCACTGGCCTGGCTCTGGCGGCTGGTATCCCCCAGGGGTTACGCCAATCCCAGTATTGTCGGAACAGGAGGAATGGAGAGTGAGGGGGTGGGTTCCTACTGGCCCTTTGCCACCGGGAAAATGGTTAATCATGCCAACCTGCTGCTTGAGCAGATCATTCATACCCCGCGTATGCGATATACCCTGGTTCCGAACCAGCATATCGGTGCCTGGAAGGTCGGCTTCAAACCCCAGTTGCTGATGCGGGAGTATCTGACGAGGAGGGGCAGTGCGAAATTAAGGGCCGACCAGTATCAGCATGCGCGTTGTCCCCTGCTGGGATTTGAATTGAATTATATCACCATTGAAGGGTCGAAGATCCCTTCCAGGTTCCTGAAGGTATATAGGCAGGAGGAGGTCGGGTTTGAAGGGTATGATGCCGGGGCGAACATACTGTACGATTTTTTCAGGAAAGAGCTGGCAAAATACCTGCCGGCCGGTTTATCAAAAACAGGAAAGCGCATTATTGATGCCTGTCTTTCGGAGGCAACCGTTGAGGATTATCTCTCCATCATACCAATGGATTATCAATACTCCTTCTTCGAGGTTAAGGAAGATGAGGAGAGTGCTTAGGCAGTGACTACGATTCCCTCTTTTCCTCCTTAGTGGTGTTCAGTCTGAGCAGTTTGAATATTTCAACAACCACTATGGGAATGAAGGAGAGCAGGATCACGGCGAACCAGTGTTCTCTGTCCATGGTGGTCAGGCTGAAAGCTTCCCTTGCCGCGGGGACCAGGAGCACCAGCAGGGCCAGTCCGGCAGAGGCGATAATGGCTCCGATGAGCGGCTTGTTCTGCAGGGGGTTGGTGGTAAACGACGAGCGTGTTTTGGAGTGCAGGTTCCTTACATGCACCAGCTGGACAAATACCAGTGTGGCAAACGCCATGGTCTGTCCCAGGACCTGTCCGCCATCCCTGACGCCTATCAAATAAGCCGCAAGGGGAATGCAGCCGATCATGATGCCCTGGTATACGACCCTCCAGATCATCCCTTTTGTCATGAAACCTTTTTTGGTGGTCCGGGGTTTGCGCCTCATGATCTCCTTTTCTGCCGGATCGACACTCAGTGCAAGGGCAGGAAGACTGTCGGTCACCAGGTTCACCCAGAGGATGTGGATGGGCAGTAAGGGTAGCCCCAGGTTAAAGACGGAAGTGATCAGCAGGAGGAAGATTTCCCCCACGTTGGTGGAAAGCAGGAACTGTATGGCCTTTACAATGTTGTCGTAAATTCTCCTGCCCTCCTCGACAGCCGAGACAATGGTTGCAAAATTATCATCTGTGAGGATCATATCCGAGGCTCCTTTGGCCACGTCGGTTCCCACCATTCCCATGGCGGCCCCGATATCGGCCTGCTTCAGGGCGGGGGCATCATTCACCCCGTCGCCGGTCATGGCCACCACCTCATTATGCTTCTGCCACGCCTTTACAATGCGCACCTTATGTTCGGGTGCCACGCGGGCATATACCGAATAACGGGCCACGTTCTCCGTGAACTCCTCCTCACCGAGTTTTTCAAGATCGGAACCTGTTATGGAATCATCCCCATCCCGGTAAATGCCAATTTCACGGGCAATGGCCATGGCGGTTATCTTATGGTCACCGGTAATCATAACCGGACGGATCCCTGCGGTTTTGCATACCGAAACAGCATCGATGACTTCCGGCCGTGCCGGATCGATCATTCCCACCATACCCGTGAAGACCAGGTTGTTTTCAAGTTCTCCGATCTGCACTCCGGTGGGAGGACCGGACAGATCCTTGTAAGCCATTGCCAGAACACGCAGTGCGGAATTGGCCATCTCTTCATTGGTTCTGCGGATCTGGTCCAGGTCTTTCCCGGTAATCTTTCTCACCGTTCCGTTGAGAACGATCCGTTCACAGACCGCGAGTACCTCCTCAAGGCCCCCTTTCACATGAATCCGGGTGCTGTTGTCGGATATCCGGTTGACGGTGGTCATCCTTTTTCTTTGGGAATCAAAGGGTATTTCCGCTATCCTGGGATATTTCCTGTCGAGATCATCTTTATACCTGCCGTAAAGAATGCCGAAATCAAGCAGGGCTGTTTCTGTCGGATCCCCGATAAACTCAATGGCACCATCGGTATTTTCATGAGCACGTGCGTCGGTACAAAGGATGGAAATGGTCAGAAGCAACGCTTCCTCAGGGTTGAGCCGGTCCGATGGCGAACTTCTGTTAATCGCATCTTTTTTGTGGTTGACATAGGCTTCCACCACCGACATTTTATTCTGCGTGAGGGTCCCTGTTTTGTCAGAGCAGATTACAGTGGCGCTTCCCAGTGTTTCCACGGAGGGAAGGGTCCGGATGATGGCGTTTTTTTTAACCATCCTTTGAACCCCTATGGCGAGGACCACCGTGGCAACGGCCGGAAGGCCTTCGGGTATCGCTGCAACAGCAAGGCTCACAGCGGTCATGAACATATCCAGCACGGAGTTGCCGTACAGGATGCCGACGGTGAAGATGATCCCGCAGATGATCAGGGCGGTTATTCCGAGGAATTTCCCGAGCTTTGCCAGCCGCAGGCTCATAGGGGTTTCCGTATCTTCGGTTTGCTGCAGCAGATCGGCAATTTTACCAACCTCGGTCTGCATCCCGGTGCCCACCACCACACCCTTTCCCCGTCCGTAGGTTACCATACCGCTTGAGAAGGCCATATTCTTGCGGTCTCCAACGGTAACGTCACTTCCGGGCAGAACATCGACCTGCTTGTCAACAGGAACCGACTCACCAGTTAATGAGGATTCCTGTATTTTCAGGTTGACAGCCTCAATCAGCCGCAGGTCTGCCGCAAGGACATCACCCGTTTCAAGAATAACGATATCGCCGGGGACAAGCTGTCGGGAAAGGATCTCCCTCACGGTTCCGTCACGAAGGGCCTTCGTTTCCGGTGCGGCCATTTTTTTCAGGGCCTCAAGGGAAGTTTCCGCCTTTTGTTCCTGGAAGGCTCCCACAAACGCATTCAGGATAAGGATGCCGAGGATGACAAAGGTATCCACCATCCCTTCTCCTTCAAGAATGCCCACCACACCGGATATCACCGCGGCAATGAGCAGAATAATGATCATGAAGCTCCTGAACTGGGAGAGGAACATCATGAAGAAACTCCTTTTCTTTTTGGATTTTATTTCGTTGGGTCCGTATTCTGCCAGCCTGCGGTTTGCTTCATCCGTCGTAAGGCCTGAATTTTCAGAGGTCTTAAAATGGTTAAGGACCTCTTCAGCGTCAAGGTTATAAAAGTGCTTCATGCATTCATTTAATGGTGCTTCCGGACCCGATGAACCATGCGGCGCAGGGCTTGCCGGCTATCGTAAAAAACTGCCCATTCCTGTTACAGGCAGACTCTTTCTTTCAAAAGACCTGCAACAAGCTGAACAGTTAAATCCCTTCCGGGAAAAAGAAAACGCAATGATCGGTCCTGAATTATTCGGGCAGCGGGGGTATAACCAGTACCTGTCCCGGATAAATCAGATTGGGATCTTTCAGCATCGGTTTATTCGCCTCGAAGATAATGTTGTACTTGTTGGCATTTCCGTAAACCTGCTTGGCAATCTTGGAGAGATAATCTCCTTTTTTAACCGTATAGAACTGCTTCTCGGGTTCAGGAGGTGCGGTTGGTTCCGGCGTTTTCACCGAAATCCTGTCATCAACCGTATCAATCCCCTCAACATTGCCGGCAGTCACGATGATTTTATTCTTGTCCTCCATTTTATCCACAGTGCCGCTTAAAATGACCTTCGAGTCATCAACGGTTACCCTGATGTCGCTGGTGTCAAAACCGAATTTTTTAATGTGGGAGAGAATCAGTTCGGCTTTTTCCTGTTCCCGTTTCTCTTCAGATTTGAAAATTTTCTCTCCCGCATTTTTTATGAAAGATACTAGTCCCATATTTTTAAAAATTTACGTTAATGATTATTTAGTTTTTTACCTCGAAGGTAATTTTAGCATTCACGCGGTATTCAACTATATTATTCTCTTTCACCACCGCACTCATTTCCTGAATGTAGACCGAACGGATCTCCTTCACGGTCTTTGCTGCAATTTTAACAGCATTTTTTGTTGCATCTTCCCATCCTTTTTCCGAGGATGCCAGAAGCTCGATAACTTTCAATACAGCCATAATTGTAGATTTTAAGGTTTAAAGATAAAAATTCAAATTGGAGAAGTAATATACGCATTTTATTCCCCATTATCAATACTAATACCATTAATTCTCTTTTGTTTTCAAAATGAAGAAAAGGATTCCCAATAAGTTTCTCCCGGTAATCCGCGACTTTGTGATTTCAAACTCGTTAATATATTCGTATTTTGCAGGATGGTTTAAAGCATGGCCGGGAAAGGACGCCTGCCGGGGACCTGCCGGTGATCAGGATTTATCGGTGATTAAATTGATAATAAAGTAATAAAGATGAAAATCCGACTGTTTGTTTTATTGGGATCAATACTCCTTTTCAGTGCATTGAAGTTGCCGGCCGAAGATGGCTATGAGCTCTGGCTCAGGTATCTTCCCGAAACCGACCCGGAACGGCGCGAATATATCTCCGGGATCCTGGGACAGGTGGTGCTGGACCTCTCAACCTCCACAGGACAGGTCATTGATGAAGAGATTCAAAAAGCTACACGGGGAATGCTGGGGGAAGCTCTGCCCTGCCGGAGGGATTTTGCGAAGCGCGCCACTCTGGTTATTGGCACCCCCGGAAGGTTTGGAATATTTAATACGGATGCAGTGCGCGGGGAGCTTGACGGTGTTGGTCCGGAGGGATATTTTATGGGCAGGGTGTCATACGGGAAGAGAGACTACCTGGTGATTGCCGCCAATGAACCGGCGGGCGCATTGTACGGTACATTTCACCTGCTGAGGATTTTGCAGTCGGGCTCCATTCTGACGGACCGGCCCATAACAGAAAATCCGAAGATCCGACACCGTTTGCTGAATCACTGGGATAATCCCGACCGGACGGTTGAGCGGGGCTATGCAGGTTTTTCCATCTGGGACTGGCACAAACTGCCCCATTATATCGACCCGGGTATTAAAGATTATGCCAGGGCAAATGCATCGCTGGGAATCAACGGAACGGTGATTACCAATGTCAATGCGAATGCGGTGGTCCTGACTTCCCCCTATATTGAGAAGGTGGCGGCGCTGGCTGAGGTGTTCAGGCCCTACGGAATTAAAATCTACCTCACGGCCCGGTTCAGCTCTCCTGCGGAGATCGGGGGGCTGTCCACCTCGGATCCGTTGGATCCGGCCGTCAGGGAGTGGTGGGTTGCAAAGGCCGATGAGATTTATGCGTCTATTCCCGATTTCGGGGGATTCCTGGTCAAAGCCAACTCGGAGGGTCAGCCCGGACCCCAGGATTACGGGCGGACGCATGCCGATGGTGCCAACATGCTGGCCGATGCCCTGGCACCCCATGGCGGGATTGTCATGTGGCGTGCGTTCGTTTACAGTCATGAAATAGCGGAAGACAGGGCAAAACAGGCCTACAACGAATTTGTGCCCCTCGACGGGAGGTTTCGCGACAATGTGTTCATCCAGGTGAAAAACGGGCCCATTGATTTTCAGCCGCGGGAGCCGTTTCATCCCCTCTTCGGAGCCATGCCCGGGACGGCCCTGGCACCGGAACTCCAGATTACCCAGGAGTACCTCGGACAGGGAACGCACCTGGTCTACCTGGCACCCCTTTTCGAGGAGTGCCTCGATTCAGATACCTATTTGCCCCGAGAAGGATCCACGGTGGCCCGGATCATCGACGGTTCCGTCGATAACAGGGAACAGTCGGCCATCGCCGGGGTGTCCAATATCGGGACCGACCGGAACTGGACCGGGCATCTTTTCGGACAGGCCAACTGGTACGCCTTTGGAAGGCTCGCATGGGATCACGGGCTCTCTTCGGAAGAGATCGCCGAAGAGTGGATAAAACTCACATTCGGAAAGGATCCCTTTCTGGTTGGGATTATCCGGGAGATCATGCTCTCTTCCCGGGAAGCGGCAGTAAATTATATGACGCCGTTGGGTCTGCACCATATTATGGGAGAAGGACATCATTACGGTCCCGGCCCATGGGTCAGCGGAGGCCGGCCCGACTGGACCTCGGTGTATTACCACCGGGCCGACTCAATGGGTATCGGGTTCGACCGGACGGCTTCGGGAAGCAATGCCCTGAGACAGTATGCCCCTGAAGTGCAGGAGATCTTTTCCGATCCCGAAACCTGTCCCGATGCGTATTTATTATGGTTCCATCACCTTCCGTGGGATTTCACCATGAAGTCGGGCGGCTCTCTCTGGGAAGAGCTCTGCCGTAAATATGACGCAGGGGTGCGGTCGGTAGGCCGGATGAGGGAATCCTGGCAGAAGGTGGAGGGAAAAATGGATGAGGAGCGCTACCAAAGCGTTCGCTCATTGCTGAAGATCCAGGAGATCGAGGCGAGGTGGTGGCGGAATGCCTGCCTGCTCTATTTCCAGTCCCATTCGGGATTGCCTTTTCCCCCGGATATAGAACAGCCGGAGGGAACCCTGAGGGAGTACATGAACCTCCGGTTTCCCTATGCCCCGGGGATCAGGCCAACCTGGTAACCGTCACCAAACCGATATATCAGTTTGATGGGTGTTACATAGAATCAGCCTTCTTCCTGAACACGGTCATTCAGCGCTTTTTTATTTAAGGATGGGATGATGGATCGTGGGTTCATCGAGGTCGACCCATGGCAGTTCATCCAGGGTAATGACCCGGTCGCTGTTATAGATCTCAATGGTGTTCCTTAAATCCCTTCCGAAATCATCCGGTTCGCCCCAGCTCATGAACCAGTTCCAGGCCGGTTGTTCCTCCAGCTTTTCAAGAGAGGGATTCGGTCCGACTTCGCCCAGGGCAATGGGCTTGTTCCCTGCCAGCTCGCGCAGCTGGTCGTAATTGACCCTGTTGAATCCCTCGGAGTAGACATCCGTTGCCAGGATGTCCACGAATTCGTCCCCGGGATAAAAGGTTTCGTGCGGATCGACGCCCTCCTTGAACTCATTGGTGTTGTAAACCCAGATCAGGTTGTTGAGCCCGTGGAAGTTCACCAGGCGGTCGAACATCATTCTCCAGAGTTTCTTATAGCCGTCGTCTCCCTCTTTTTTACCCCACCAGAACCATCCCCCGTTCATTTCATGATAGGGGCGCCACAGGACGGGGACCTTCGCAAACTGGAGCTGTTTCAGGAACCAGGCAATGACATCCACCTGGGATTTCCAGCGTTCGTTGAGCAGGGTACCGGGAGTGATCAGCTCCTGCCACTCTTCGTTGGTGAGGTCGCCCTGGATGGCTTCCCGGAACGTAACCGGTTCATCCCGGGTCGGGGGGACCGCATGCCACATGATGGTGATGATAAACCCTTCGCTGTGCCGCCGGATGGCTTCATCCACAATGCGCTGGCGGTAGTTGATGCCGTCCCAGTACCCGGGATAGCTGAATCCGAAATCCTGCCCGAAAACTGCAGGGTAACGGCCGGTCATCCTGTGTACCACCGACAACCTCGTGGAACCGACCAGGGGTGCGCAGTGCTGTCCCGACAGGGTCTGCTTCCCGGAAATGGAACAGATATAATTCAGAAGGGCGACGGTTTCCCCGGAAGCCCCCGGGGTGACCGGTCTGACCAAACCATCCTGTGAGAAGGCCGATGCGGAAAGTACCAGTAAAGAGATGGAAAAAACAATTGGTTTGAAGGTCATGATGTATCGTATTATAAAGGTTTGTCAGGAATGAAAGTTCAAAATAAAGATAGGTTAAGGATTTTCGAAAATCAAATATTTTCCATGCGGAAGAGAACCGTATCTGTAAAAAAACAGGTTCTGTCGTTGAAACCATTCTGTAAAGTAATATTGCAGAACACTTTTCGAATGTCCCGCTTAAAATATCCTCAGGCGCATCCGTTGCGGCGGCGAAGGTCGTGTACAGCGCTTTGAAGGTCGTAATCAGCGCTTTGAAGGTCCTAATCATTGCTTTGAAGGTCGTGTACAGCGTTTTGAAAGTCGTGTATCACACCCTGTAAAAAGGTATTTTTGCCGGGAACCGTATCAGTGCGCTTTTCACTGACAAAACGCATAAAAAAAAGGAGATTAAAGCAGATTTGCGGATGGATATTACTAATTTTATCGCTGAGAAATTATCTGCAGGATAACCGGAACAGATCTTTTTAAGGGAGGTTCAGTGGCAGGGATATCCTGTTCAAAAGCAGAAGCAATGAAAAAATTTAATCTGTCCCTGGTTCTAATATTTATGCTGGCGCTGGCGGATGCCCAGAAATTTGAGGGACTGGCGTTGACCCCGCCGATGGGCTGGAACAGCTGGAACCATTTTGGATGTGATGTAAACGAACGGATGATCCGGGAAATGGCCGATGCCATGGTGGAATCGGGTATGAAGGATGCCGGTTATGTTTATGTGAATATCGACGATTGCTGGCACGGGGAGCGGGACAGCCTTGGGTTCATCCATCCCGATCCGGAGCGTTTTCCCTCGGGCATGAAGGCCCTGGCGGATTATATCCATGAGAAGGGTTTAAAACTGGGGATCTACTCGGATGCCGGGTGGACGACCTGTGCGGGAAGGCCAGGGAGCCGTGGCCATGAATACCAGGATGCAGTGCAGTATGCGAAATGGGGGATCGATTACCTTAAATATGACTGGTGTGCCACGGAAGCACTGAATGCCGAAGGGGCCTACCTGACGATGCGCGATGCGCTGTTTGCCGCTGGCCGGCCCGTGGTATTCAGCCTTTGTGAATGGGGAAACAGCAATCCCTGGGAATGGGGAGGCAGGATTGGACATCTCTGGCGAACCACGGGGGATATTTATAACTGTTTTGATTGTGTGAAGGATCACGGAAGCTGGTCATCATGGGGTGTGCTGCAGATTCTCGACATGCGGGACAATGATCTCCTGAGGAGATATGCCGGGCCCGGTCATTGGAACGATCCCGACATGATGGAGGTGGGAAACGGTATGTCGGTTTCCGAAGACAGGGCGCACTTCAGCCTCTGGTGCATGCTCTCGGCGCCTCTTATTGCCGGGAACGATCTTCGTTCGATGGGTGCGGAGACCCGCGCCATCCTCACCAACCGGGAGGCCATTGCGGTGAACCAGGATTCGCTGGGCATACAGGGCTATAAACATGCCGCTGTTGACAGCCTTGAGGTATGGGTGAAACCCCTGTCGGGCAACCGTTTTGCAGTCTGCTTCCTGAACCGGGGGCGGAACGCGACGAAGATGGCATTTACCTGGAGGGATCACTGTTTCCGGGATGAACACTCCGGGAGGGAAGCTGATTTCAGTCAAGCCACTTATACCTGGTTCAATGTGTGGGACACTTCCGATACCGGCAGTACCCGGAAGCCCCTTAAAACTATCGTCCCGGGTCACGATGTGCTGATGCTCGTCCTTTCGGAGAAGCGTTGATTCATTCGTTCTCTTTCAGCAATTGCATGGCTGCATGAACCGCAAAAATATAATCGGCGGCCAGGCTGACCACGTATTCATTCTCCCCCCATATAAAGGGCCAGTCCTCCTTATTCTCGGGAAAATCGGGCGGGATGATTAGAATCCCCGGAACGATACCCCCTGCGATATATGAATAGTCGGCCCGGTTCATCCCGTAGGCCACCTGTTTGGAACGGACCCCCACACCGGATACCAGGGATATGTCGGAGGCGGGGTGACAGCCAAAAATGTAGTGAAGCCCCCGGTACACATCTTCGGGATCGAAGATATCAGGGAATGCCCTGAAAAGATGGTAACCGGTAATCGCGTGTCCGATCACGCTTCCGCTGCCGGCCCAGCCCCCCCGCGTCACGGGAACGCCATAGGGGTTTTCCAGCATCAGCGAATCGATCCGCTCCTTGTGGCGGGCGGCGGATTCCTTCAGCTTATTTTTTCCCTCTTCTTCCAGGAAGGGGAGTGCCTTTGCGGCAGTCACTGCCATGAAACCAAACCATCGTTCCATGAGGGGCAGGCTTTCGTGGACGGCTGTGCGGTATTCCTCCCCGCCGGTGCTGATCAGCAGTTCCAGGGCCGCACGCAGTTTTTCCACCTCCGGGATGCCGCCTGAAGTATTTCCCGAACGGAACAGATCGGGTTCTTTCATCTGCTCTTCCTTCCAGACTTTTTCGGCTGTGGCAAGGCATTCAGCAGACAGCGCGGGCCGGAACGCTTTCAGAACGCGTGCAGAGGCCGCCAGCGCGGCAGCCGACCCGTAGTTCAAAGCGGTCGAACGTGAGGTGAAGGCCCACCGGTCGTCGGGTTTCCCGCTGAAGGATCCTTTTTGTTGATCTTCCCTCAGCGCGGGATCATAAATAAGGTTGTCGGTCATGGTTACCGCATCACCCAGGTGGGTGTACTGTGACAGGTCGGGGACAATGATTCCCGGTATGGCATGGCCCACTGCCCGGTGCTGTGCCAGGAGCCCGATGGCTCCGTGTTCAATTTGCTGGAGGATATCAGGCTCCCCGTCGGGCACATGGATATCGACGTACCGCCGCGATTGGTCCACGGTGGTCTGGTCCCTGCCGGGAGCAAAGGTTTCCCATACATCTGCCAGCCGGAGCACCGTCGCAACCTGGGTGGGGGTGCGGATGTCATAATCACCGGCATCGAACCA
>JAFGWU010000090.1 GCA_016936975.1 Bacteroidales bacterium
GAATGGGCGAATGGGCGAATGGGCGAATGGGCGAATGGGCGAATGGGCGAATGGGCGAATGACCGATTCACTATATTAATATCACTGTGTCATTGCGTTAATCTTTGCCTGCGGGCCGTAGTTTACGAACAGCAGCGCCGGTGCTCCACATTTCCGATTCGCGCAGTGCTTTCAATTCATCGTTAAGATGCTTTCTATAATCGGGATGACCGGTTTTTTCAAGTACAACCCGTGTTTCATCCCCGTTTTTAACCCTTTCATACAATTTCCGGAACACCGGCAGGGTAGATTCCCTGAATTTCGGTAACCAGTCCAAGGCTCCCCTCTGAGCAGTGGCACTGCAGTTTGCATACATCCAGTCCATTCCATTTTCATCCACCAGGCGGATCAGACTTTGCGTCAGTTCCTCGACAGTTTCATTAAAAGCTTCTGAGGGGGAGTGCCCGTTCTCGCGCAGAACGGTATACTGTGCCTCCATGATGCCGGCAAGGGCGCCCATGAGCACGCCGCGCTCACCGGTCAGGTCGCTATAGACCTCTTTTTCAAATGTGGTCTGGAACAGATAACCTGAACCGATCCCGATGCCGAGGGCAATGGTCCTTTCTTCTGCCCTGCCCGTATAATCCTGAAAAACGGCATAGCTTGAATTGATTCCCGCACCGGCAAGAAAATTACGGCGGACACTTGTACCGGATCCCTTGGGAGCAACCAGTATGACATCCACAAAATCAGGGGGAACGACCCCGGTTTGCTCCTTATAGGTTATGGAAAAACCGTGGGAAAAATACAGGGCATCTCCTTTATTCAGGCATGGTTTAAGTTTTGGCCAGACGGCACGCTGAGCGGCATCGGATACCAGGTACTGAATCACGGTTCCTTTTTCGGCTGCCTCCTCAATCGGGAAAAGTGTGGAGCCAGGCACAAAGCCGTCCCGGACGGCCCGGTCCCAGTCTTCCCTGAATTCGGGCGCCTGTCCTATTATTACATTCATCCCGTTATCCCCGAGGTTCATAGCCTGTGCAGGTCCCTGCACACCATATCCGATAATGGCTATCACTTCATCCATGAGCACCTCCCGTGCCTTTTTGAGCGGGAACTCCCCGCGTGTAACCACGTTTTCCTCAACGCCTCCAAAATAGATTTTTGCCATCTTTATTATTTTAATAGGTTAATACTTCATCAGCGGTTTCTTCCTGGTGCTTTTCTATCTCCCTGAGGTAAGAAGTAATCTCTTTGATCTGTTTCGTTATGGCGATCCTGCCCGACCGTGCAAACTGGAGAATACCGAAGGGTTCAAGTTCCCTGAAAAGCTGGCGGGTCTCCTCCTTATGACCGGTTTTTTCTACTACAATGTACTCGGGTTCAATCGTCAGTATCCTCGCATTATGCTTCCTGATCAGGCTTTCGACCTCATCACTGTATGCGAAGGCAGCGGTGGGTACTTTGTAGAGGGCTATCTCCTGGTACACGATTTCATCCTCGGTATGATAGAATGCCTTTAAAATGCCAATCTGTTTTTCAATCTGTTTCGTTACCGATTTCACCGTATCCTCCGTGGTGGTAATCACGATGGTAAAGCGGAAGATCCCCCTTATCTCAGATTCGGAGGTATTAAGGCTTTCGATGCTGATCTTCCTTCGCGTGAATATTGTGGTAAGCCTATGGAGCAATCCGACTTTATGTTCCGTAAATACGGTTATGGTAAACTCTCTGTTCATGATTCGATGTTTTTGATTATTCTAAACGCATATCCGAAACGGTAGCCCCTGCAGGCACCATCGGAAAAATATTTCCCTCTTTCTGGACCTCAACCTCCAGGATTGCTGGTCCCCTGTTGAGAAGAAGGTCGTTCAGGGCATCACTCAATTCCTCTCTCCTGGAGATCTTTTTCGCCGGAACCCCAAATCCCTCCGCAATTTTGCAGAAGTCGGGATTGGTAAGTTCCGTGGAGGCGTACCTTTTATCAAAGAAAAGTTCCTGCCATTGACGGACCATTCCCAGGTAGTGATTGTTCATCAGTATAATTTTTACGGGAAGATTGTATTGGGAAATGGTACCCAGTTCCTGGATGGTCATCTGGAATCCCCCATCTCCGACAAAAACAATGACATCCCTTTCGGGGCTGGCCAGTTTGGCCCCGATGGCTGCAGGCATTCCAAATCCCATCGTGCCCAATCCTCCTGAGGATACCCAGGAATTGGGACGCTGGTATTTGTAGTATCTTGCCGCGGCCATCTGGTGCTGACCAACATCGGTGACAATGATCGACATCCCACGCGTTTTTTCTGAAACCTGGTAAACGACCTCACCGATATGCATTTTCGGATCATCAGAGAAACAATCTTTTTTGATTACCTTTTCAAATTCAATTTTATGGAGCTCCCCGAAAGAAGCAAGCCAATCGGTATGCTCTGCCTTTTTTATTTTGGGAAGCAGCAAGCTGATCGCCTGTTTTGCATCCGAATTGATGGCTACATCCGTTTTTATTATCTTATCAATCTCGGAGGAATCAATTTCAATATGGATTATCTTCGCCTGTTTGGCATATGTGCCCACATTTCCTGTCACCCGGTCATCAAAGCGCATACCAATGGCGATCAATACATCGCATTTATTTGTATTGATATTGGGAGCATAGTTGCCGTGCATTCCCAACATGCCTGTAAACAGGGGATGTCCGCTTGGGAAAGCCGACAGTCCATTCAGGGTGGTTCCGACGGGAATTCCTGCCTTTTCCACAAATTTTCGTAGTTCATCTTCCGCCCGTGATATGGTTACCCCCTGTCCGACAAGGGCAAATGGTCTTTCTGCACGATTGATCAAATCCGCAGCTTTTTCAATCGATCCGGGTGAAGGTTTGGGATTGGGCAGATAACTCCGGACCCTGGTCCGCCGGGTGTAATGAAACTCAATCTCCTCGAATTGTGCATTTTTTGTAATATCGAGCAGTACCGGTCCCGGCCGTCCCGAGTTCGCATAGAAAAATGCCCTGGCAACCGCATCGGGGATTTCCGCTGCACTTGTTATCTGGAAATTCCATTTTGTGATGGGCATGCTGATGCTCAGCATATCCGTTTCCTGGAAAGCATCCGTTCCGAGAAGCGGTGCAACAACCTGTCCTGTTATGCAGACCAGCGGCGTTGAGTCGAGCATCGCATCAGCAAGTCCGGTTACAAGGTTGGTGGCTCCCGGGCCTGAGGTGGTAAAACACACTCCCGGTTTCCGGCTGATTCTGGCATAACCCTCAGCCGCGTGTATCGCGCCCTGTTCATGCCTGACCATAATATGCCTGATGCGGTCTTCATAGCTGTAAAGGGCATCATAAACAGGCATAATTGCCCCTCCGATAAACCCAAACACTGTGTCAACCCCCTCTTCCAGAAGTGCCATGATGAGCGCCTCCGCACCTGTAATTTTAACTGAACCTGCTGGTCTCTCCTGGTCCGCCGTTCTGGTTTGTGTTTCCATACTTAAGATTATTTTTTAAAATATATCTGCTGCAGCGTATCAGATCCTAATCGATTAATCGTATTGCTCCTTTATCCGCCGAGGATACCAGGCTGGCATAGGCTTTCAATGCCTTTGAAACTTCCCTTCTGCGCACTGGCTGCCAGCCATCCGGTTCAGTATCCATTTCCCGGACCCGTTTTTCAATTTTCTCTTCGTCAACCGCCAACCGGATTGTTCTTCCGGGGATATCGATCTCAATTTCATCCCCGTTTTCAACGAGTGCCAGTAAGCCCCGGTCAGCTGCCTCGGGAGAGATATGGCCAACCGACAATCCTGAGGTTCCGCCTGAGAACCGGCCGTCGGTGATCAGCGCGCATTTTTCTCCAAGCCCTTTGGATTTGATGTAGGATGTCGGATAGAGCATCTCCTGCATACCCGGTCCTCCGCGAGGTCCCTCGTAACGAATGACCACAACATCGCCCTCAGCCACCCTGTTTTGGAGAATTGTATCGCAGGCCTGTTCCTGGGAATCAAAAACCTTTGCCTTTCCTTTGAACTTCAGAAGCGCATCGGACACACCTGCTGTCTTAACAATGCAACCGTTTTCAGCCAGGTTGCCAAACAAAACAGCGAGTCCGCCATCCCTGCTGTATGCGTGCCGGATATCCCTGATGCATCCTGTGGCTCTGTTGCGATCGAGTTCGTCATATCTGCGGCTCTGGGATCCCAACAGCAGGTTTATTCCTCCTCCAGGGGCAGCCAGGTATATTTTTTTGACCTCCTCACACACATCATTCTTCATGATATCATAGATAGAGATGGCCTCACCGAGTGTTTTACCGTCCACCCTTTTCGCTCCAGTATTCAGCAAACCACCGCGATGCAGTTCGGCCAGGATTCCCATGATCCCCCCTGCCCTGTTCACATCTTCAACATGATACCCCGAACTGGGGGCAACTTTGCATAGGACCGGTGTGGAACGAGATAACCTGTCGATATCCTTCATGGAGAAATCCACTCCGGCTTCAAATGCAATGGCCATCAGATGTAAAACCGTATTGGTGGAACCGCCCATGGCAATATCCAGGGTCATGGCATTCTCAAATGCCTCAAAGGATGCGATGCTTCCGGGCAAAACCGATTCATCCCCATCCATATAATAAGCCCTGGTGTTTTCGATAAGCTGTTTAGCCGCTTTAACAAACAGGTTCCTGCGTTCAGCATGAGTAGCCACAACGGTTCCGTTGCCAGGCAGGGCCAGTCCGATCGCTTCATTCAGGCAGTTCATGGAATTTGCTGTGAACATACCCGAGCAGGAACCGCAGGTTGGACATGCAAGCTTTTCAATCCTTGCCAGCGTTTCCTCGGAAACTGCATCGTCCGCAGCCATGACCATGGAATCGATCAAATCGTAAGCTTTACCGCCCTCCCTTCCTGCTTCCATCGGTCCGCCTGAAACAAAAATAGCCGGGATCTTTAACCGCATGACTGCCATCATCATACCCGGAGTAATTTTATCGCAGTTTGAAATGCAGAAAAGTGCATCAATTTTGTGAGCATTGGCCATGTATTCGACACTGTCTGCAATGAGATCCCTCGAGGGTAGTGAATACAGCATCCCGTCATGTCCCATGGCAATGCCGTCATCAATGGCAATCGTGTTGAATTCTGCCGCGAAATAGCCCTCTGATTCAAATATCTGTTTCACCTCCTGCCCGATGGAATGCAGATGGACATGCCCTGGAACAAACTGTGTGAAAGAATTCGCAATGCCGAATACTGGCTTGCCAAACTGAGATTCCTTCATTCCGTTGGCACGCCAAAGGCTTCTGGCCCCGGCCATCCTGCGCCCCTTTGTACTGGTATGGCTTCTGTATTCAATTTTCATTCAGCGTTGATAGACACGTTATTAAAAAAGCCATCCTCTTAATGAGAATGGCTTGTCGAATATCCTGAGGTTCTGTTATACCATTCTCATGGGGCCATGGGAAGCACGACCACTACGAGAATAAGAATAATATGGACCAGAATGGATTTCATATGTTATATAACATGGGCAAATATAGATATAATATCGACATGAAGAAATTTTTCAATCAAATTTTTAAAATAAATAAATAATTGTAAGCGTAGACTACTGATTTTGTAAATATTTAAAGAAATTATCCCTTTTTGATGAAAGTAATTAAATTCTACCTGAAATCCGTATCTCGGCATGATTGTTTTACACATTTTATATCGGGAAGGGACTAAAAGGAAGCTGTGAAATCCGTATTTTTACGGAATGGAGGAGAGAAAGCGCTTTGTAAACAGCCTGATTTTTCCGGCATTCTTTTTAATCCTGATCTGGCTGTCCAAGTTTCTGGAAATATCCATGGAATGGTCATTTGTGCAGGGCGGTGTTTATCCCCGGCACATCGGCGGTCTGATCGGCATCATTACCTCTCCCCTGATCCACTCCGACTGGAAGCATCTTTTCGATAACTCCATTCCGATTTTTGTCCTCACCCTGGCGTTATTTTATTTTTACAGTGAAATTTCCTACAAAATCTTTTTCCTGATCTATTTGATTTCAGGCCTCCTGCTCTGGGGAATCGGACGCCAGGCCTATCATATCGGGGCAAGCGGCCTGATTTACGGACTGGCAGCCTTCCTCTTTCTGAGCGGAGTCATTCGCAGGGTGCGAAGCCTGATGGCTATATCGTTACTGGTCGTCTTCTGGTATGGCAGCCTGGTCTGGGGGTTGCTCCCCTATGATTACAAAGTTTCATGGGAAGCACACATGACGGGGGCTATTGGAGGAATCCTGCTGGCCGTTATTTACAGGGACCAGGGGCCAGAGCCTGAGGTTAAGGAGTGGCCCGAGGAAGATTTGGGTGAAGCAGACCCTGAATCCGGCAGCGAAGAAAATCTTTAGGCCTTTTTTCCGGAATTGTCCCTTACAAACCTCTCCCAATCATCCTTTAAAAGGGCGTACAGATGCTCATCGAGCCAGATCCCTTCCTTGATAACCGCTTTCCGGTGAATGGCTTCTTTCCTGAATCCATTCTTCTCTAGCACCCGCATGGATGCTTCATTATGTTCAAAAACCATCGCAAAGATACGCTGCCACCTGTAATGATCAAATGCATAAGTAACCAGCCTCCTGACAGAACGGGTGACTATTCCCTTCCCCCAATGGATTTCTGCAAGCCAGTATCCGAGTTCTGCATTATAGCGATATACGTCTTTCATCCCATGAATGCCGATACCTCCCACAGCCTCACCATTGACTTCAATGGCCATGATCAGATCGGTTCTGTTCTGATGCACCATATCAATCCATTTAACAGCATCGGAGAGTGTATAGGGATAGGGAAAGGCATCCCTGAGATTCCTGGAAATATTATAATTATTGGCGTAAAGAACCAGGGAGGAAATATCATCTTCTCTCCATGGGCGCAGGATAAATTCTTTCTCTGCTAAAACCAACCTTTTCATATTGTTAATTTACAGAACCATTCCAATATTATTACTTTTCTGTGTAATTTTACGGACTTTTTTAACGCAGTATGAAGATAAAGATTTATGAAGAAAATCCCGATCCCCGGAAAATTAAACAAATTGTCGGGCTGCTGCAGGAGGGCGGAGTGATCATCTACCCTACCGATACAGTTTACGGTATCGGTTGTGATATATACAAAGCCAGGGCGGTTGAGCGGGTTGCACGAATCAAGGGTATCAGGGCCGATAAATCAAAATTTTCTTTCATTTGCGCCGATCTCAGTCACCTTTCGGATTACGCGCGGCAGGTGAATAATCAGACTTTTAAGCTTATGAAGTTTTATTTACCCGGTCCGTATACCTTTATCCTTCATGCCAGTCATAAGGTGCCGAAATCCATCAAGAACAACCGGAAAACAGTAGGAATAAGGATCCCTGCCAATAATATCATCATTGAGATTGTCCGGGTCCTAGGGCACCCCATCCTGACCACTTCCCTGAAAGAAGAGGATGATATCCTGGAATATCCGACCGATCCGGACCTCATCTATGATGAGTATAAAGACCTGGTGGACATCATTATTGACGGAGGATATGGAGGTATCACACCCTCAACGGTCATCGATTGTACAAGAAGTGAACCTGTAATAACTAGGGATGGCCTCGGCAAAGTGTATTGAACAGAAAAATCCGGAAACTATCTTTCCAGTGTTCGGTCAGTATCTTTTTTTAACACCGGTCACGAAACTTTCAGAGCCACCATTACCACGCCCTGCCGCTCGAATTTCAAATCAATTTTTTCACTGTCACCGGATATTTTTACCCTTCTGATGCAGGGATCAGGATAAATAAATGATAAAAAATATTGTGCCTGTTTAATCTTTAGTTTTTAGTTCATTTTCCATACATTTACCATCATAACGTTAAGAACCATGAAAAATATAATCCGGGATTTCATTGGGAGTAAAAAAATAGCCATTGTAGGCACTTCTGAGAATACAGGAAACTGGGGTAAAAGCCTTATGGATGAATTGATAAAAAAGGGATATGAAATAATTCCCGTCAATCCCGGATGTGAGCAGATAGGCGGTGTTAAATGCTATGCCTCCGTGAAAGATCTTCCCCCCGATATAGAAAGCGTCATCATTGCTGTTCCTCCCCTTATAACTGAACAGATTATTGATGAGATGGATGGAACCAAAATAAAGCGCGTATGGATGCATAGAGGAGCCGGTAAGGGTGCATACTCAGAGAAAGCAAAGGAAATCTGTAAAAAGAACAGAATTGATGTGGTATACGGATTCTGTCCAATGATGTTTTTCGGTGATGGGTTTCACCGGTTTCATCTCTGGATAAGAAATACATTCGGGAAACTGCCCCCGGAATACAAATTAATCCTCAAACATTAACCTATTTTTTTCATGCTTGATCAACCGGGAATCCGGTGTTATTTTTTCCAGAACATGGGAGCGAACAGAACCAGCACGGTAAACAACTCCAACCGTCCGACCAGCATCAGAAAGGACAGGTACCATTTTCCCGCCGTATGGATACCGACATAGTTGTGAACAGGACCGACATCCCCTATACCCGGACCAATATTTCCCAGAGTGGCCGCAACGGACCCTATGGCCGTGTCGATATTGCATCCCAGAAGTGTCATGATAAACATCGACACAATGGCAATAACCACGTAGAAAGCCAGAAATGCCAAGATATTTGTAACCACGCCCTGGTCGATTCCCTGTTTGCTTAAACGGACCGGTATCACCGCACTGGGATGGATCATCCTTTTAAGTTCCTGGGTGCTGTTCTTAAGCAGAATGACTATTCTCATGATTTTAGGCCCCCCGCCCGTAGATCCGGCCGATCCTCCGAAAAACATCAGGATAAAGATGAGTGCCCCCAAGGCAGGAATCCAGGTCAGGTAATCTGAAGTTACAAAACCTGTTGTGGTCAGAATAGAAACTACCTGAAAAAGCGCGTCCCTGAAAGCCTGTTCAGGTTTAACTCCGGAATGGAAAATCAGACCGATGGTAATGATAACCGAAAATCCTGCAATAAATCCGACATAATACCGGAACTCCTCATTTTCCCATATCTTTTTAAATCGCAGGTGCATGGCAAAATAGGAAAGGGTAAAGTTGGTCCCTGCCAAGAACATGAATAAGATTATGATATAATGGATATATGGAGAATTCCAATAGGCGATACTTGCCTGTTTGGTGGAAAAACCTCCTGTTGCCATGGTGGTGAAGGAGTGACAGATGGCATCGAATAGGTCCATATCTCCTATCCAGAGAAGGATGGTTTCCGACAGGGTGAAAATCAGGTAAATAAACCATAGTCGTTTGGCTGTATCCTTTACCCTGGGATGAAGCTTGTCTGGTGTGGGACCGGGTACCTCTGCTGAAAAAAGCTGCATACCCCCTATCCCCAAAAAAGGCAGAATAATCAGCGACAGCAGAATGATTCCCATCCCTCCCAGCCATTGAATTATGCTTCTCCAGAACAGCATGGCGTGGGAAAGCTCTTCAATATTGTTCAGAATCGACGCACCGGTGGTTGAGAAACCCGACATGGTTTCAAAAAAAGCATCTGTAAATCCCTGGATGGACCGGGTAAGAATAAACGGCAATGTACCGAACAGCGAAAAAACAATCCATCCTGAAGTCACAATTAAATATCCGTCGCGCTTGCTGATTTCAAGCAGTGCGTTCTGCGTGCTAAGATAGGAAACCAGGCCGGTCAGAAACGTGATACCTCCTGATAACAGGAAATGCAGGGCGTCCTGTTCCCTGTATATCAGGGAGACAGGGATAGTGAGCCACATGAAGAATCCCTCAATCATGAGGACGGATCCCAATATCCTCAAAATGGTCCTGAAATTAAGCATCCGGTCTAATTAAAGAATCGCCCGATAGTGCGTATCTCTCCGGGGAGTGCAAATACGACAACGCGATCGTAAGGTTTGATCTCGGTCTCACCATGGGCAATGAAGGCATTTTTCCCTCGGATGACCCCTCCGATAATGGCCCCCTTGGGAAAATGGATCTCTTTTATGGCCCCTTTGGTCGAAGGAGAGTCGGGTTTTACTATAAACTCCATCACCTCTGCATCTGTTCCCGTCAGGCACTTTATGGAAGAAACTTCGTCGGTCATGGTAAACCGGAATATCCTGCTGGCGGTAATCAGTTTTTTGTTAATGATGGTGTCCACCCCGATGTTCTCTGCCAGATGGATATAATCGATGTTTTCCACTTCGGCAATCGTTCTCTTTACCCCGAGGTGCTTTGCAAGCAAACAGGACAAAATATTCGTTTCCGAATTCCCTGTAACCGCAACAAAGGCATCCATCTTGTCCAGGCCCTCCTGTTTCAGCAATTCAAGATTGGTGCCGTCGCCGTTTATCACCAAAGTATTATTCAGCATGTTGGAAAGCTTGTAACTTCTTTGCCTGTCTTTCTCGATCAGCTTGACATAATGCTGGGCACCCAGGTTTTGTGCTGTTTTTCTTCCTATTCTGCTTCCACCCAGGATCATAATGTTGCGCACCTCAAACTGCTTCTTTCCTGAATATTTATAGAGACCCTTTATTCCTGCCGGACTGCTTATCACATAAACCAGGTCCCCAACGCTGAACCGGTCATCCCCGGATGGAATAATGGTCTGACCATCTCTTGTGATGGCCACAGCCCTGTATTCAAGAGCAATCTCATTCTGCGACAGCTCCCTCAATGACTTGTTGATAATCGGGGCATTTTCGTCCAGCCGGATGACATACATCTGCAGTTTTCCGCCTGAAAACTCGACCACTTCCGTGCTTCCGGTCTGAGAGAGCAATCCCACAATTTCCCGGGCGGCAATCTTCTCGGGATAAATCATATAATCAACTCCTAGGTTATTGAAAATTTCCTGGTTGGCTGGAAGCAGATACTCCTGATTGTCGATCCTGGAAATGGTTTTATGAGCCCCCAGTTTTTTTGAAAGAATGGCCGCATTTATGTTGACATCCTCTGAAAAGGTCACTCCGATAAACAGATCGGCTTTACTGATTTTAGATTCCCTGAGATGACTTATGGAATTGGCATTCCCCTCAATGGTCATGACATCATAAGTACTCCCCGCCACCTTTAAGCGGTCCAGATCATTATCAATGATAACGAGTTCATGGTTTTCCGAACTAAGCATCTTTGTCAGATGCATTCCAACCTCACCGGCTCCTGCAATAACAATCCGCATATTCAGTTTTCGAAATGTGAATGTAAAATAAACTATAATCTTTCATATTGACCAATCCTTTTTCCGTTTTTTAATAATTTTTGATGTAAGCACCTTCTTCTTCAGTACAGAACAGATTTACCGTGTCGCCTGACAGATTCAGGAGCAATCCGGGAAGGTTGAAACCATTAATAATGATCCCGGCACCGGGATTGAAATCCAGAGATTTTATTTCCCGTGGATGTCCGAATCTCTGAAGGATATAAAGGTCTGACGGATAATCCTGCAGAAATTGCGGGTACCGGTATCCTTTTGGACCGTCCAATATCAGGATCCTGAGATCCTTTGCTGCAATAAGGATACACCCTTCATGCAGCCGGACTGCAGAAAGGTAAGGGCTGTGGAGCATCCCCAGGCTGTCAAGAGAATGAATCTCCGAATCCCTGATGCGGCAGAAGTAATCCGAGCGGAGGTAGTTCCAGATGGCTTTGCATGATTGTGCATCCCTGCAGGAGATAAAGTGATCGGCATGGATGCCGTTTTGAATGGTAAGCAGGGTCCCTCCCCTGAAATGGGGGACCAGGACCCGGTGCGTTCCTCGTTCCTTCACGATAAGGGAGGAAGAGAGAATCAGCGATCCCGATATCAAAGCCAGTCCCGCAATCAGCAGACTTATTTTCCTGTATCGTACATATAACAAAAAGATTATGACTACTAAATAGACTAGGATCATGACACCTGTGTTAACATGTAGTTCCGCCGCCACAGAGCCGGGCACGGATGATATGGCTGTCACCAGCCTGTTCATCAGTTGTGTCAGATGGTTCAATATCCATAGGAAAGGATGCTCCAGGACCCGGAGAAGAAAAAACGGCGTCGATACCACAAACACGCCCACAATACAGCTCAGAAGAGGAACTGCTACCAGGTTTGTGAGGAGAAAATAGACCGGTATCTGATTGAAGGTGGATATTGAGAGAGGAAGCGTGGCTATTTGGGCTGAGACACTGAGTGAAATTAAATCAACCACCCGGCGTATCACCCTGTATTTTGGATGAAAGATCCCGGATATAAGCGGATGCATGGTAATTATGCCGGTCACGGCAAGATAGGAGAGCTGGAATCCTATATCAAGAACCTGCCGGGGATTCATGATTAACAGAACAAGGGCTGACAGGAACAGTATGTTTAAGGAAGTCCGCCCGCGTGACAGCGCAGATGAAACGGCAAAGAGTGAGAACATTGTAACCGAGCGGCATACCGATGGTGTAAATCCGGCCATCAGCGCATAAAACCAAAGGATTACTATAACCAGGATCGATCTGATGATTTTACCAGCCGGGATAAAAGAGAGGAAAAAGAAAATCCGCGTCAGTACCATCCATATTAATCCGATGTGCAGTCCGGATACAGCCAGCAGATGCATCCCTCCTGCGTCGGAATAGCTCTCTTTAAGATCAGTAGTCAATTCGGAACGATCTCCTGTTGTCACGGCCATCAATATGGCCAGGGCATCAGGTTCTCCCGTCCAGCTTTCCGTAATCCGCCGTTTAACCGACCGGGTCAGGTTGTCAATCCGCCAGGATTCCTGCTGCCTGTGCCCGTAAATGATAATGGAATCGGGATAGAACCGGTAATAGCAATTCCGTCGGGATAAATAGCCGGCATAATCAAACGCTCCCGGGTTTCGGTTATTTTTCACCCTGTAAACCACACCAGCCAGACACATATGCCCGGAGGTTTCTATCCGCCTGATCATTGCGGTATCGGAGAGATAGGTCATCAGAACCGTTCTGCCTGAGAATGTCCTCTCCACGGATACCATCCACCGGGTTTCCAGTTCAAATCTTATCCTGCCGTTCCCGGAGACCGGTTCCGATTTAAGAATTCCCTTGACCACAACTGGTTCCTGATCATTAAAATCAGGAACCGGTTTCCTGTTAAGCAACTCTGTAGCGATACCGATGAGAAAAAAAAACAGAAAAAGCAGAGGTCTGAACAGGTTAACCCGCCCTGAAAGAAAGCTCCTTCCGGCTATCCACAGAAGAAATAAAGGGATGATGAACCGGACTGCCGGAATCATGATCTCTCCTTTCAGAGCAGTTAAAATACCCAGCATAAAAGGTATGACTATCCGTGATACCGGTATCTTCTGAATATCGTGAGACAGGTTTCGCAACTCTTTTTACTATTAATGTGTTGAGATGGGAAAATATCTGTTGAACTTTCCGATTTTTTTTGAACTTTTGCAGGTTCAATTAGTTTAATATCCATATATTAGAATTTTAAATAACAAAACCATGTCAGAACTTAAAACAACCTACCTTGGAGTAGAACTAAAGAATCCCCTGATTCTCGGAGCAAACAATCTGGTAAACAACCTCGATACGCTTAAAAAGGCCGAAGAGGCAGGCATTGCGGCGGTGGTTTACCGGTCACTTTTTGAGGAGCAGATACAGCTTGAAGATTTTGAATTGAGCAGCCGGCTGGAAGCTTACAATGAAAGGCATGCAGAAATGGTCAGCCTGTTTCCGAATATTGAGCATGGCGGTCCCAGGGAGTATTTGTTTAACCTTGGGAAGGTAAAAGAGAGTCTGAGCATCCCTGTCTTTGCAAGCATTAATGCCGTCTACAGGGAAACATGGGAAGAATATGCCAGATTAATAGAAGAGGTAGGGGTTGACGGGCTGGAGCTAAACTTTTTTGCCGTACCGAGGGATTACGACCGTTCGGGCCATGACATTATCGAACAGCAGATCGATTTTCTGAAAGCTGTCAAGGCCGCGGTAAAAATCCCGGTGAGCATCAAACTAAGTCCGTTCTATACAAACATTTTAAAAACGGTCAGGGATCTTGATAAAGCCGGTGCAGACGGTTTTGTGTTGTTTAACAGGATGTTTGAACCGGATATTGATATAAAAACTGAAAAGCATATCTCTCCCTGGAACCTGAGCACACACAACGACAGCAGGCTTGCTATCAGGTATGTTGGGTTGCTTAACGGGCAGGTGAAAGGTTCTATTGCTGCTGCCAATGGGATTTATGATGGTTCTGATATCATTAAAATGATACTGGCAGGGGCTGATGCCGTTCAGTGTGTCAGCACTTTTTATCACAATGGTATCGGGCACGCCGGAAAAATGCTGACCGAGGTTAAGGAATGGATGGAGCGAAAAGGATATCAGTCGCTGGATGCATTCAGGGGAAAGCTGGCTTCGAAATCTGTAAATGATCCTTTTGTATACAAGCGGGCACAATACATTGACATGATCCTGAAATCCGACAAATTTCTCGATTCGGTTTTGTAGATTCGAGCTGATTAAAGATCATATCCGAAATTTCCTACAGCTGCTTTTGCAGCTGTTTTTTTGGATATATGATTTTGTAATCGATATCGACCTTCCCTCTGGATATATTATGAAGACGGGATTTCAATAACTTCCTTTTCAGTGGATTGATCCTGTCCACAAAAAGGACTCCCTGAAGGTGGTCATACTCATGTTGAATGATGCGGGCCTTTACGCCGTCATACTCTTCTTCATGATGATTCCAGTTTTCATCAAAATAGGCAATGCGAATTCTCGAATGCCGGGATACATCTTCGTGAATTAACGGAATACTCAGACAGCCCTCACTGAATTCCCATTTATTCCCCCACTCCCTTATAATGACCGGATTGATAAATACTTTTCTGAAATTTTTAAGATCGGGTTCATCTTCCACCTCCATTTCGAAAGCGTCAATAACGATTAGCTGTATGGATTTCCCTATCTGGGGTGCGGCCAATCCGACACCCACACTGGCATTCATGGTTTCAAACATACTGTCGATCAGCAAGTCCAGTCCTTCGAAATTTTCATCAATTTTTTCAGCAACCTTTCTCAGGACCGGCATACCGTATACATAAACAGGATAAATCATGATCAGTCAAAAATCAGTTATACATTAATAACACCATTCAGAAAATATTGTTTTGTTGTTCGAGATAGGATTGCAGGATGATAGCCGCACTGATCCGGTCGTGATGCTCCTTTTTCTGACGCTGGGATTTTTTCATCCCTCCCGAAATCATTGCCTCAGCAGCAAGCTTGGAAGTGAATCTTTCGTCTATCCACTCAACCGGTATTGCAGGATATCTCTTCTTAAAAGCGGCCGCAAACTGCCTGGCAAATTTCAGCGTTCCCGACTGTGTGTAGTTCATCTGCAGTGGCAATCCCACAATCAACCGTTCGATCCCCTCCTTTCTGATATATTCCGACAGGAAAGCCATCAACTCATGAGTGGGAACTGTATCCAACGGGGTGGCAATCATCTGAAGAGGATCGGTTACGGCAATCCCCGTACGTTTGGTCCCATAATCTATGGCTACAAAACGGCCCATTGGTTTATTTTTTTCAAATTTATAAAAAAGCCGCCTGTTTGTCCAGGCGGCGGATTATCAGATAGAAGTTTTGCTCCTACTCCTTAGGTGCAAATTCCAGGCTGGCCATTCGCACGTAACTATCATACCTCCACATGGCATTGACCTCAGCAGATTTAAACAATTCAGCGGCTTCCTGAGGGAATGACTTCTGGAGAGAAGTGTAACGGACCTCCGATTTCAGAAAATTCTGGAATTGTTCCCACTGCGGCTCCTTGGAATCCAGAACAAAAGGATTCTTTCCCTCTTTTTCCAGTTCAGGATTATACCTGTATAGGTGCCAGTAACCGCTTTCGACTGCAAATTTCTCCTGAGACTGGGTTTTGCCCATCCCGCTGCGCAATCCATGGTTGATACAGGGTGCGTAAGCAATAATCAGGGAAGGACCGGGATAGGCCTCTGCTTCCCTGATGGCTTTAAGATACTGCGACTGACTGGCTCCCATGGCAACCTGGGCAACGTAAACATATCCATAAGTAATGGCCATCATACCGAGGTCTTTTTTCCGGATCTTTTTCCCGGATGCGGCAAATTTGGCAACGGCGCCCACAGGAGTGGACTTGGATGCCTGTCCTCCGGTATTGGAATACACCTCTGTATCGAGGACCAGGATGTTCACATCTTCCCCGGTGGCTATCACATGATCCAGTCCACCATACCCGATATCATAAGCCCATCCGTCACCGCCGAAGATCCAGACCGACTTTTTCACCAGGTATTGTTTCAGACACAGGATTTTTTCAGCAACCTCATGGTTTTCTTTTTCCAGAGCCGGAATTAATTTACCGGTAGCTTCCCTGGATGCTTCACCGTCATTCATGCGGTCCAGCCAGGCCTGGAAGGCCTCTTTTGTAGCCGGCTTAACGTTATCCATCGCTGCTCTCATCATGTTTGCTATCCGATCTCGGTTTTTACGCACCCCGATGGCCAGTCCATATCCATATTCGGCATTATCCTCGAAGAGTGAATTGGCCCATGCCGGCCCATACCCCTGGGCATTGGCGCAATAAGGCGTCGAGGGAGCCGAACCTCCATAAATCGAGGAACAACCGGTGGCATTGGCTATCATCATACGATCCCCATACAATTGTGTTATAAGCTTTATGTAAGGGGTCTCACCGCATCCGGCACAGGCGCCGGAGAATTCAAACAGTGGCTGAGCAAACTGACTGTTCTTTACTGTCTTATACTTATCTGCAAGGGTGTCTTTGTACGTTACATGCTTCGTAATGGCATTCCAGTTCTCAACTTCTCCAAGTTGTGATTCAAGAGGTTTCATCTCGAGCGACTTGGTCTTTGACGGGCATACATCCACGCAATTGTCACACCCTGTACAATCCAGTACCGACACCTGGATCCTGTATTTCAAACCTTTGAATTGTGGTCCGTTTGCATCCAGCAGGGAAATTCCTTCAGGTAACTTTTTAGACTCCTCTTCATCAATCAGGAATGGCCGGATGCAGGCGTGCGGACACACATAGGCACACTGGTTGCATTGAATGCAATGTTCGGCAATCCACTCGGGAACGTTCACGGCCACCCCACGTTTTTCATACTGAGTGGTCCCCACAGGGAATGTTCCATCTTCGCGTCCCAGGAACGCACTGACCGGCAGATCATCTCCCTTGAGAAGATTAATGGGCTCTGCAACATCTCGGACAAATTCGGGAAGGTCGTTCTGGTCAGGCTTTTCCCTCACAGGTTTAAGCTTCGACCATTCGGCAGGCACCTCCACGCGGGTTACATTGCCTCCCTTCTCCACAGCGGCGTAATTCATTTTCACGACCTCTTCCCCCTTACGCCCAAAACTTTTCACAATAAACCGATGCATCTGGTCAACGGCCTGCTCGTAAGGAATGATGTCGGCAATCTTGAAAAAGGCCGACTGCATGATGGTATTGGTCCTCGTTCCCAGTCCGATCTCCTGCGCCAGCCGGGTTGCGTTGATGATATAAAACCGGATATCATTGTCCGCCATATACTTTTTAATGTGGTCGGGCAGATGTTCAATGGTTTCTTCTTCATCCCAGATCGAGTTCAGCAGGAATGTGCCGCCTTTTTTTAATCCCTTGAGCATGTCATACTTTTCCAGATAGGACGGAACATGGCAGGCAACAAAATCGGGCGTTCCAACCAGGTAGGGTGAACGGATCGGTTTGTCCCCAAACCGAAGATGGGAGGTGGTTATCCCTCCTGATTTCTTTGAATCATAGGCAAAGTAAGCCTGACAATATTTATCGGTATTATCCCCGATAATCATAATGGAATTTTTATTGGCGCCAACAGTCCCATCCGAACCCAGACCGTAAAACTTGCCTTCAAAGGTACCTTTGGGTACCACGGAGATATCGGGTAACAGCGGCAGAGAGAGGTAAGTAACATCGTCGTCAATGCCAACGGTAAACCGGTTTTTCGGCTCCTTCAGCTTCAGGTTCTCGAAAACCGAAAGAATCATTGCGGGGGTGGTGTCCTTTGAGGATAGTCCGTACCTTCCTCCAACTATAAGGGGATTATTCTTCTTTCCGTAAAAAATATCCTTCAGATCAAGGTAAAGCGGTTCCCCATTTGCACCGGGTTCCTTCGTCCTGTCGAGTACCGCAATTCTCTTAACCGTTTCAGGCAATACTTTCATGAGATACTTTTCGGAGAATGGACGGTAGAGATGAACGGTGATCAATCCCACCTTCTCTCCTTTCTCAACAAGATGATCCACCACTTCCTTAATGGTTTCGGTGACGGACCCCATGGCAACCACGATATGTTCAGCATCCGGAGCTCCATAATAAGTAAAGGGATGGTACTCACGTCCCGTGATTTTTGAGATCTCCTGCATATAGTGTTCAACGATATCCGGTACAGCATCATAAAACCGGTTGGCCGATTCCCTCGCCTGGAAGAAAATATCGGGATTCTGTGCAGTTCCCCTGGTAACAGGTTTCTCCGGGTTCAGGGCATTATCGCGAAACGCCTTCAGCGCATCCATATCGATCAGGTGGGCCAGGTCTTCGTTCTCGAGCAATTCCACCTTTTGAATCTCATGAGAGGTTCTGAAACCATCAAAGAAATGAAGGAATGGAACACGGGATTTTATGGCGGAGAGATGAGCGACCCCGGCCAGATCGATAATCTCCTGCACCCCTCCTGTCCCCAGAATGGCAAAACCGGTTTGACGAGTCTGCATCACATCGCTGTGATCCCCGAAAATCGAAAGCGCATGTGCGGCAATACTCCGGGCTGAAACGTGAAATACCCCCGGCAGAAGTTCTCCGGATATCTTGTACATATTGGGGATCATCAGCAACAATCCCTGTGAGGCCGTAAAGGTGGAAGTAAGGGCTCCACTCTGCAAAGAGCCGTGCACTGCTCCGGAAGCGCCTCCTTCCGATTGCATTTCTGTGACCATAACGGTCTCTCCAAAAATATTTTTTCTTCCATGTGCCGACCATTCATCAACATATTCGGCCATATTCGAGGAAGGGGTAATTGGATAGATAGCAGCCACTTCACTGAACATATAAGCAATATGAGAGGCAGCATAATTACCATCGCAGGTTATAAACTTCTTCTTATTCGCCATTTTATTTTCCGGATATTTTATGTTATAAGATTGAATAATTTTCCTTTCGAAGATACAAAATTTACTCGCTGTTCATAGAGATCAGGAACTCTTCATTGGTGTTGGTCTTGCTCATTCGATCCCTCAGAAATTCCATTGCTTCGATCGAATTCATGTCTGATAGGTAGTTACGCAGAATCCATATCTTATCGAGCATCGGCTTGTCAAGAAGAAGTTCCTCCCGTCGCGTACTCGACGGATTGACATCCACTGCAGGAAAGACCCTTTTATTGGAAAGTTTCCGGTCGAGCTGGAGCTCCATATTTCCGGTACCCTTGAACTCTTCAAAGATCACGTCATCCATTTTCGAGCCCGTTTCCGTAAGGGCTGTGGCCAGAATGGTCAGTGAACCGCCGTTCTCAATGTTCCGGGCTGCTCCGAAGAAACGTTTCGGCTTATGCAGCGCATTCGCATCCACCCCTCCCGAAAGCACTTTTCCAGAGGCTGGTGAAATCGTGTTGTGGGCCCTTGCCAGTCGGGTAATGGAGTCGAGCAGAATTACAACATCATGGCCGCATTCTGTTAACCGCTTTGCTTTCTCCAGGACAATATTGGCAACCCTGACATGCCTTTCTGCCGGCTCGTCGAACGTTGAGGAGATTACCTCGGCATTAACGTTCCGGGCCATATCCGTCACCTCTTCCGGTCGTTCATCAATCAGCAGGACGATCATATAAACCTCGGGATGATTCGCCGCAATGGCATTGGCAATATCCTTCAGCAATACCGTCTTACCTGTTTTGGGCTGCGCCACAATCAATCCCCTCTGGCCTTTTCCGATGGGAGCAAACATATCCACAACCCTGACCGATAGATTATTAACCCCATTGCCCACCAGGGTAAACTTCTGATCGGGAAAGAGTGGCGTCAGGTATTCAAAGGGAACGCGATCCCGGATATAGTCGGGACTCCGACCATTGATCTCTTCAACCTTGATCAGCGGAAAATACTTTTCTCCTTCCTTGGGCGGACGAATGGTTCCCTTGACATTATCGCCCGTCTTCAGTCCAAATAGCTTAATCTGGCTCTGCGAAACATAAATGTCATCTGGTGAGTTCAGGTAATTATAATCGGCAGACCTGAGAAATCCATAACCATCGGGCATGATCTCCAGAACGCCTGAATTCACTATCAGGCCCTCGAAATCATATTTATCGACCTGCCTTTTCTCATAAGGACGCTTATGGCTGTTCCGATCATACTGGTATTTTTTCTGGGAATCATCATCGCCCTTTTTCTGGCGGGAATGATAGGGTTCCCTTTCAGCCTGCGCTTCCTGAGGCCTAGGCCGATCCTCACGGGAGGAGTTCTGAACAGGGGCCTGCTTGCTCTCCTGGGAGGGCTCAGGCGTAGCCTGCTGCTGGGTGGGTTTATGCTCCGGCGGGGCCGCCTGCTCCCTGTTATCGGAAGGATGACGGGACCGCTTGGGCCTGCCCCTCCGTTCATTCTGGCGGGGGGAGGACTCTCTTTCCTTGCCGGAAGTATCTTTTCGGGCTTTGGACTCCGAAGCAAATATCGCCTGTGTATCCAGGATTTTATAAATAAGGTCCTGTTTACGGAAGGACTCAACCCTTTTGATCTTCAGATCCTTCGCTATATCCCGTAACTCGGAAAGTAACTTTTTGTTTAATTCAAGAATATCATACATGTTAATAGTGGAAATTAGAACAATAACAATGGAATACTATTAATTAGTTCTTTGGAAAATCAGATTGGGACAAATGTGCCGTTGACTGGAATTCTGGTGCAATTATAGTTGAATTCTGCTGAACTACCAAAAATTATTTCAAGAAAGATTCCAGAGCTTGTAAAACCAAAATGTTTCATATATATTTAGAAAATTTTGAAAAAAAGAGGGATGAAAGTTAAAATTCAATATATAAATTAATTACAGGACTTAACGAAAATAAATATTTAAGATCCGGTTGCAGTCATCAAAAAAACGTCCTCCGGTAAATGATTAACAACATTTTTTTTGCATGTAACAAACCGATCATTATTACGTATAAATGAACCCTATGAATAACCCCAGGTATGAGACAGTTAAAAATCATCAAACAGGTTACAAACCGGGAGACCCCGTCACTCGACAAGTACCTGCATGAAATAGGTAAAGTTGATCTGATTACTGCAGAGGAAGAGGTAGAGCTGGCCAGACGAATACGCAAGGGGGATACTGATGCAATGGAAAAGCTTATAAAAGCCAACCTCCGTTTCGTGGTTTCCGTGTCCAAACAATACCAGAATCAGGGATTGAGCCTGCCGGATCTTATCAATGAGGGGAACTTGGGATTAATCAAAGCCGCACAGCGTTTCGACGAGACCAGGGGATTTAAATTCATATCCTATGCAGTATGGTGGATTCGGCAGTCGATTCTGCAGGCACTCGCAGAGCAGGCCAGGATTGTCAGACTCCCCCTGAACAAAATTGGTTCCATCAACAAAATCAATAAAACATTCGCCGAACTGGAACAAAAATTTGAAAGAGAACCCACCGTCCTTGAGATTGCACAGGCCCTGGAACTGGCCCCTGAAGATGTTAAGGATGCTATCCGGAGTTCGGGGAGGCACGTATCGATGGATGCACCGCTTCAGGATGGCGAGGAAGGAAATATGTATGATGTATTGCTGAACGGCGAGGCTCCCACCCCCGACCGGGGCTTGTTGAATGACTCCCTCAGGAAGGAGATTGAGCGTGTGCTGTCCACGCTTACCTACAGGGAAGCAAGCATCATCAGGCTCTATTTCGGGCTGAACGGCAAACATCCCCATACCCTTGAAGAGATCGGGGAGGAGTTTAACCTCACCCGTGAAAGGGTTCGCCAAATCAAGGAGAAAGCCATAAAACGGCTTAAGCATACCACCCGCAGCAAAATCCTGAAAAGTTATCTTGGGTAAAGGAGACTGGCTAATTTTGACTGATGATATTACCGGCACTTGAAGAGGAGGACCGGATAATTTTTGCATCACCGCGATAATAAATATATCCTGCGCTCGACGAAACCATCCTCAGCTCTTCCGTTGCAAAGACTTTTGCATTGCCTGCACTCGACACAGACACATCCACCCTCTTTGCCGTTAAGTCAAAGGCATCCAGATCCCCTGCACTGCTGAGATCGGCCTCAAAATCGCCTGCCTCCCCGCTTAATTTCACATCACCGCTGGAACTGATATCCAGATCGATACGACGGGCATAGACCTCCATTGTCAGATCACCGGCACTGCTGACCTCTATATCCAGTTCTTCACACCGGAACGGGGTTTCTCCCGTACAATCCCCGGCACTGCTGACCCTTATGCTTTTGAGGTCCGGAAGGGAAACAAATACTTTCTTTGATTCGGCTCTACGGATACCCGGCTTCTCAACCCCTACCTCAAGGAGTTCCCCCTTCACCTCGGTCTTTATCATCTCAACCAGGTTTTCATCTGCCTCCACCCGAACGGTGTATTCCGCATCCTGACTCAGAAAAACATCAACACCTGAAGTGATATGGAGCCCCGTAAATCCATCCAGGTCCCTCTTCTCTTCAACCACATTGCCGGCGCCCGTTATCCCGTTGTTCCAACCTTCAAAATAACATGAGCATGCAAGGGCCATCAAGAATAAGCCTAACGGTAAAAGAACTGCATTTTTCATAACAGATGTATTAGGGTTACCCCGTAAAATTATCACATATTCCAGAATAAACCATTTCCGGGCGGGATTTTATAAGAATCTATTGCACCTCCAGTACCAGTCCCTTGAGGTATTCTCCTTCTGGATGGAAAATGCTTACAGGATGGTCTGCCGGCTGGGACAACTGATAAAGGATGCGGACCCTTCTTCCGGCATTTGCTGCCGCTACAAAAAGAGACTTCCTGAAATTTTCCTTGCTGACTGCCTGTGAACAGCTGAATGTAAAAAGGATCCCGCCCGGAAGGATTTTCCCAAGTGCTTTCTGGTTCAAACGTTTATAACCCTGCAGGGCATTTCCGAGAACGTTCTGGTGTTTGGCAAATGCAGGGGGATCAAGTATGATCAGATCATAGGATTCCGCTGTCTCGTCGAGAAACCGGAACGCATCCGCCGCAAGTGCCTTATGCCTCCTGTCGTCCTGAAAATTCAAAGCAACGTTTTCATTGGCCAGTTCAACCGCTCTCACCGAACTGTCCACGGTATGGACCTCAGAGGCGCCTCCTCCCAGTGCGTAAACGCTGAATCCACCGGTGTACCCAAACAGATTGAGTACCTTTCTGCTTTTCGCCCAACGGGAAACCAGGCTTCGGTTTTCCCGCTGATCAATGAAAAACCCGGTTTTCTGTCCCTCCACCCAGTTCACTTTGAACCGGTAACTGTGCTCCTTCACACACCGTTCGTTCAGGTTCCCCAGCAGAAACTCCGATCGATTTTCAATACCGGATACCAGGGGAAGTGAACCTTCGCTTTTATTGTAAACCGTATCTATCCTGTCTCCCGCGATTTTCAGAATAGCATTCCTGATCAACTCAATATTTCTGTGCATTCCCAGCGAGTGTGCCTGAAGGACCACCGTTCCGCCGTAATAGTCGATAATCAATCCCGGTAATCCGTCGCCTTCGGCACACACCCACCTGAAAACATCGGTCTCCTCATTGTCTGCCAGTCCCAGTTTCCGCCTAAGTTCCCATGCTTCCCGTAACCGGATTTCATAAAAGTCCTCAGGTAATCCTCCCTCCCCGAAAGCAAGGATTCGAACGGCGATCGAACCTCCCTGGTAATGACCCGTGGCCAGGAGTTCGTCCTTGTTGTCAAATACCGATACCAGGTCTCCTTCAGCAGGCCTGCCGTAAACCTTTTTGATGGCACCCGAGAATATCCAGGGATGGAACCTTCGGACCGATTGATCCTTCCCCGATTTCAGAACAACCTTAATATGCTCCCTGACCAGAACCATGCTGAACTTTTGTTAATTTTTTGTAAATCAAGTAGCAAACCCATGCATCGGTAGCGGCATATAACTTCTGAGCTTCTGTTAACTCATCCGCATTCCAGTTTGACAGTTGCTGTGACTTAGATATCTTAAACCCCAGGATGATAGCAGTAATTTTTTTAAGACTCCTGGATTCGATTTCAAACTGTTCCACGAATTTTTGCAGGTCCAGGAAACCAGCGGGTACGATGGTATCCAGATTTTTGATCTTTCTCAAATCATCCTTCAATCCCACTCCAACTTTCATTATTCCCGCATCTTCGAAAAGATTTTTAAGTTCCGGAGGGATCCCAATCCTGTTTATCCTTAACAACCATGCTTCACTGGCTGATGCTAGCTGGATAAGACTGATATCATGAACGGTTCCCTTCCTGAAAGAGGGTCGTGTTTCTGTATCGAATCCCAGAATGGATTCGGCTTTAATGGAAGGATATGCCCTTTGGAACTTCCCGGGACTGTCGATCAGGTGAACCCTGCCATCAAAACTTCTGATCTCCAACCGGTCTATCTCCTCCCGGCTAATCTTTTGAAGAAACATTATTCATCCTCCTTCCCTGACTGGTCCCGGTACCTTTCGAAAAGAGAATTGTCAAAATCCGGCGGTTTTTGTCCAACTTCCCCGGAAATATGATTATTACTCCACTCCAGGTCCACTTTTTTCACATACAAACGGTGGAGGGCTGCAAGTGCATTAAGCAGTTTTTCTCCCCAGTGTTCCTCAAAATTACCACGGACTTCCCACAGCGCATCATTCATAATATCTTCCAGTCCGCGGCTGTATAACCCGGTAAAATCCCGGAGCTCCTGGTAAATATCGCTCAGGTCCTCGGAAATATTGTGTGTAATGAGGTCCGACCGGTCGTAATCTTCCTCGTCAACGATCCTCAAATAGGCGTTATACGGACCCAGCACTTTTGCCGCCGTCCGGTAAACCAGCGACCAGTCCTCTTCCGTTACAACTTTTTCGTTCCCGTCGTAAATCGGTTCCGGCTGATCTATTTTTACAGCGGATGCATAAATACCTGAAAGAAGTCCGATCATATCCGGAATGAAATCCTGCGCCTGTGTTTCGGAAAGAGTCTCCAGATAACTGCAAAATGCATTGCACGATCTGACAAACTCCAGGACTTCCGGGGCGTACACATAATGTAGGTTCAAGTTCTCTTCCTGCATGGTGCAAAAGTAATAATTCCTTGCGAAGCGGCAAGAATGGATCTATCCTCCTATAGCCCTTTCCGTTTGTTCCACTGAAACATCAATTGCTCATTCCTCCGCAACCGGTCCTGATCCAGCAATCGCTCCAGGACCCGGAGTAACCTTTCAGACGGCACTCCCGAACGTTTGGTCAATTCCGGAACCGTCATGTCTCTTTCCATCAGAAGCATTCTGATCGTTTCAGCAATTCGGTCAAACTCGTCAGGTTTCAGATCCCCGTTGATATTTTTTGTGCATACATCGCACTGCCCGCAACGGGGTGCATCCAACTCCCCAAAATAACTCAGCAGAAACTGACTGCGGCAGACACTTTCGGATTTTGCATACCTCAGCATCTCCCCGATTTTTTTTGCATAACGCTCTTTTCTGAATTTATAACGTTCAGGGGATATGTGAAGGTTTCTTTCATCCAAGCGCTCCTCAAGATAGGTGACAACAGGGGTCCGTTTACGGGGAACATAGGTTATGATCTGCATCCTGGAGAGATTCTTGAGGAAATTATAGATTCCCTCACCGGATAATCCCGACCGCCTGGCCAGGGTTCCCTCATCGATGTTGACGAACTGGGAAAACATTCCGGTATAGGAGCGTAGCAATAATTTAATAAATCCGTCAAATTTTTCATTTTTCACCTGGAACCGGTAAAGCTCATCCCGGGTAATCCTGAAATGAACCCTTGAAGGATTATTTATCTCGTCGGTTACATCAACATATCCCTCCCTCATCAGCACCTCCAGAGAGCTGTGTGCCACCAGTGCATTCAAACGGTACCTGGCAAGGAATCCTCCAAAATCAAAATCGTAACTCTGCATTTTCCCGCTGCCAACCGGCACCTGGAGATAATTCCCCAGGGCATTATACACCTCTCTGATTTTTGGTATTCCAGGGAAGTTCACCGCGATCCGGTTTTGAATCAGCCGCTCGTCAACCGGACTGAAGACAAGAATTGCCCGGGCAGGATTTCCATCCCTTCCTGCCCGTCCCGCCTCCTGGAAATACGATTCGGGGTTATCCGGCAAATCCATATGAATAACAAAACGCACATCCGGCTTATCGATGCCCATCCCGAACGCATTGGTCGCCACCATCACCCTGATCCCGTCGCGGGTCCATAACTCCTGCTTCCCGGTCCGCTCCTCATGCTTCAGGCCGGCATGATAATGTCCGGCGTTCATTCCGTGGTCAGAAAGCAACTCGGCATATTCGCGGCATTTCTTTCTGTTTCGGACATATACAATACCCGACCCTTCCATTTCCCCGACCAGGGAAAGCAGAGCCTGCTCCTTTTTTTCGGTTCGGCGGACCAGATAGACCAGGTTTTTTCTTTCAAAACTTGTCCGCAGAACGTTTTTTTGACTGAACCCAAGTTTGTCCTGGATATCCTGCGCCACTTCCGGTGTTGCGGTCGCCGTGAGGGCAAGAAGCGGAATCCCCGGGAGAAGCGCCCGCAATCCTGCTATCTTCAGGTAGGACGGTCTGAAGTCGTATCCCCATTGAGAAATGCAATGGGCTTCATCAATGGCGATCAGATTCACCTTCATCTGTTGCACCCTGACTTTGAAAAGCTCCGTATCGATCCGTTCGGGAGAAACATAGAGGAACTTGAAATCACCATAAATGCAATTATCCAGCGACACATCCATCTCCTCACGGCTGAGTCCCGAATGAACAGCAATCGCTTTGATTCCACGTTTCTTAAGATTCTCGACCTGATCCTTCATCAGGGCTATCAGGGGAGTGACCACTAGACAGATCCCCTCCCTTGCCATCGCCGGAACCTGGAAGGTGATGGACTTGCCGCCACCGGTAGGCATCAGGGCAAGGGTATCTTTCCCTTCCAGAACCGAACGGATAATATCCTCCTGCAAAGGGCGAAATTCAGTATATCCCCAATAGTCCGACAATATCTGGTGACAGGTCCTCACTATGTATTCATATTTTATTCATCCTCCGATCAATCCGGCGGATTGTAAAGCAATAAAAAAAAACGGCAGTCATTACTGATTTTTTCGTAATTTTGCCACATTTAAAATTAACCAAAATAAGAAAAAATGTCATTCCTGACCGATAAATTAATAGCTGAGGGATTAACATTCGATGATGTACTGCTGCTTCCTGCCTATTCGGAGGTTTTACCGAGAGAAGTCGATCTTATGACCCGGTTCAGCAGAAACATTGTTCTAAACACACCGATTGTCTCCGCAGCCATGGATACCGTCACCGAGGACCTGCTGGCCATAACCATTGCTCGGGAAGGCGGATTGGGGGTCATCCATAAGAACATGCCCCTGGAAGAACAAGCCAGGCAGGTAAAGAAAGTCAAGCGGGCTGAAAGCGTGATGATCCATGAACCGATAACCATTAAAAAGGACCAGACCGTACTGGATGCCCTGAACCTGATGAAGGAATATAAAATAGGAGGCATTCCCGTTGTCGATAATGACAATGTACTCATTGGTATCGTAACGAACCGGGATCTGAGGTTTCAGAAGAGCATGAAACAGAAAATTGAAGGGGTCATGACCTCCAAAAACATCATCACCACCACCCGTAATATCAATCTCGCAAAGGCGTCGGAGATCCTCCAGGTGCATAAAATCGAAAAATTACCGGTTGTGGATAAAGACTACCGGCTGGTTGGGCTGATTACCTACAAGGACATCACAAAATCAAAGGACAGGCCGAATGCCTGCAAGGATGACAAAGGACGGTTACGGGTTGCTGCTGCCGTCGGGGTAACCGGCGATATAGTGGAAAGGGTTGGCCTTTTAAGGGAAGCCGGTGTCGATGCCGTGGTGATCGATACGGCCCATGGGCACCAGAAAGGGGTTCTGGATACCTGCAGACTGGTTAAAAAGCATTTCCCGGATATCGACGTGGTGGTCGGGAACATTGCCACGGCCGAAGCAGCCAGGGAACTGGTGAAAGCGGGTGCCGACGGCATAAAGGTCGGTATCGGGCCGGGTTCCATATGCACCACCAGGGTGATCGCCGGAGTCGGTGTTCCCCAGCTGACCGCAATTTATGATGTTGCCAGTGCCGTCAGGGATAGCGGAGTGCCGGTCATTGCAGACGGAGGCATCCGGTATTCCGGAGATATTGTGAAGGCGCTTGCCGCAGGAGCCAGTTCCATTATGGCTGGGGCCCTCTTTGCAGGTGTGGAGGAATCACCTGGAGAAACAATCATTTACAATGGCCGAAAATATAAATCCTACCGGGGAATGGGCTCCATCGAAGCCATGCAGCAGGGATCAAAAGACCGTTACTTCCAGGATGTTGAGGAGGATATAAAAAAACTGGTTCCGGAAGGCATTGCCGCCAGGGTTCCATTCAAGGGAAGTCTTTCCGAAGTGATCTTTCAGCTGTTGGGAGGTCTTCGTGCAGGGATGGGCTATTGCGGCGCACAGAATATAGCCCGGCTCCAGGAGGCTAAATTTGTCAGGATAACCAATGCGGGCGTCCAGGAAAGCCACCCCCATGACGTCACGATAACCCGTGAAGCCCCGAATTACAGCAGATAATATCTGCACCTTTTTAACGTTTAATTTAAACCATAAAAAAAACTGAATATGAGGATCAAAACAATTATTGTCAGCGTTCTTATTCTTTCAGGGATCTCCCTGACGGCTCAGGAAAATGGAATATTGTTAACACTGGGTGATGAAGAGGTTACCCTGGGTGAGTTTGAAAGGATTTATAACAAAAACAATAATGAAAACTCACTGAATCGCCAGAAGCCGGAAGAATATCTCCAGCTTTTTATTAATTTCAAACTGAAGGTACTTGAAGCAGAATCCCTTGGCATGGACACAACCCGGAAGTTCATCGATGAACTGAGCGGATACAGGTCCCAACTGGCAAAACCTTACCTGACCGATACCACCATCCGCGACGCCATGGTCAGGGAAGCCTATGAACGGTCGAAAGTGGATATCAATGCAAGTCATATTCTCATAAAGATCGATCCCAAATCGCCCCCGGAAGATACCCTTATAAAATACAACAAGGCGATGGAGATCCGTCAGCGGATAATCAATGGCGAGCCATTTGAAAAGGTGGCCCGTGCCACTTCCGAGGATGCATCGGTCAGAAATAATGGCGGGAACCTGAATTACTTCACCGTTTTTTCAATGATTTACCCCTTTGAAACCGCAGCATACAACACCCCTGTCGGAGGGGTGAGCATGCCGGTAAGAACGGATTTTGGTTATCATATCATTAAGGTGCATGACCGGCGTCCCGCGCGGGGTCAGGTTAAAGTAGCCCATATTTTCATCAGACTGCCCGACGGAACGGACGAAACTGCAAAAACCGAGGCGTGGAAAAGAGCCAGTATGGTTTACGACAGCCTGGAAGCTGGTACCGACTTTGCAGAACTGGCGGCCAGGTACTCCGATGATCCTAACTCAGCCCGACAGGGAGGGGAGCTGCCATGGTTCGGAACCGGCAGGATGATCCCGGAATTTGAGAACGCCTGCTTCGGAATTGATAACATCGGGGATTACACCAAACCCATCAAAACATTCTACGGGTGGCATATCATTAAACTTCTCGACAGGAAAACCATAGGCAGCTTTAAAGAAATGAAGCCCGAACTGCTTGAGAAAACAAACCGGGGGGACAGAGCCTCACACAAATCACATCTTTTTATCGAGAAACTGAAGCAAGATTATAACTATACCCTGAATGACCGGGCGCTCTCGTATGTTGTCAGCCAGCTGGATACATCAGTTTTTGAGGGTAAATGGACTGTTCCGGAATCTTTTGGAAGGGATATGCTCCTTTTTACCATCGGGGACAAACAGGTTACTACTGGTGATTTTGCCCGGTATATCAAAGAACAACAGAGCCGGAGAAGAGCTTACTCCCTCCGTGTTTACGCCGATGAGATGCTGAAGGAATACTCCGAATCGGTTATCATGAAGTATGAAGAGGAGCAGTTGCCGGAAAAATATCCTGAATTCCGGCATATCGTTGAGGAGTATCACGACGGGATCCTGCTTTTCGATATCATGGATGAGAGGGTATGGTCCAAAGCCGTAAAGGATACTGCCGGGCTGGAGCAGTTCCACAGCAACCATCTGAATGATTATATGTGGGGACAAAGAGCCGATGCGGTCATCGTCAGTTGCGACAGTACCGTCAACCTTGAGAAAGCCCGGAAGGCCTACCGCAAAATCATTAAAGGCCGCTGGGATGAGGAGGATTTCAACAGGAAATTCTGCCAGAACGACACCCTGCCCTGTATCACTTTCGTAACATTGCTCGTTGAAGAGGGTGAAAATGAGCATGTCGATAAACTGAATATGAAAGTCGGGATCGGCAATAATTTCAGAGATGGGGAAAACACCGCCTTTGTGGTTGTTCGTGACATCAGGGACCCGGAGCCCAGGAAACTGAACGAAGCCAGGGGACAAATCACCTCCGATTATCAAAATGAGCTGGAGATGAAGTGGATTGAGGAGCTCAGAAAAAAATATCCCGTTAAAGTCAATCAATCCCTCTTATCCCGGATATCCTACAAGGAATAACCATGCCCCCTTTTACGGAATCCATACGGCGTATTACCGCATCACCGGTCAGGAAGATGACACGAACAGGCAGGATTGGAATTTTTTCAATCCTGCTGCTGCCGCTCCTCACCAGTTATGGTTGTGATTTCGAATTCAAAAGGGAAAAAAACTCCGAGAAACCGATTGCGCGAGTGAACGACCGCTACCTGTACCCCTCCGATCTCAGGAGTGTGACAGACGGACTCGATGAGCGCGACAGCATCCTGACATCCAAACGATATATCGATACCTGGGTCAGGGAAGAGCTGATGCTGCACAGGGCAGAGATGGCACTTTCCGAAGATCAGAAAAATTTTGAACATCAGATCGAAGAGTACCGCAAATCACTGCTGATCTATTCCTACAGGCAGAAACTGCTGCAGCAGAAACTCGATACGACCATTACCCCTGAGGAGGTGTATGAATATTATGAAAATAATATGGACAATTTCATCCTGTCGGAGGATATTATTAAAGGAACCTTCGTAAAAGTTCCCCTTACTGCACCAACCCTCTACAAAGTAAGGGCCTGGTCGAGAAACAACACCCCCGACGACCTGAATGAACTTGAAAAGTACTGTGCGGATTATGCTGAAATATACAACGACTTCAATGACAGTTGGATCGCATTCACATCAATTAAGGATCAGATTCCGCTTGCGATCCGGCAACCCTCTGCTTATCTGAGATACAACCGGAACATTGAAACCAGGGATTCTATTTTTATCTATTTTCTGCACATCACAAACCATAAAACCACCGGTGATGTATCTCCCCCCGAGATGGTTTTCGGGGATATAAAAAGTATTCTGTTGAACAAACGGAAGATCGAATTCTTTCAGGATCTTGAAACCAGGGTTTTTAACGACGGCGTGAGCAAAAATCTATTTGAAATCTATTAACATGAAACGTGCAGGAAGCCTTATAGCAGCCATTTTGTTAACTGTTCTTTATGTAAATGTGAAGGGCCAGGGTGAACAATATATCCTCGACAGGGTGGTTGGAGTCGTCGGAGATTTCACCATTCTGCAATCCGATATCGAACAGGAGCTGAGACAGATGAAGATGTCGGGAGCCTACCTGCCCCCGGATGCCCGGTGCAGGATTTTCAACAATTACATTAACCAGAAACTACTCCTGGCCCAGGCTAAAATAGACAGTGTCGAAGTGGGTCCCGACCAGGTTGAGATGGCAATGAATGCCAGGATGGATTACTTCCTGAATTATTTCGGCTCTGAAGAAGAGATGGAAGCATATCTCCAAAAATCCATTTTTGATATCAGGGCAGATATGCAGGAAGCCGTCCGCGAACAGATGATCTCGGAGCAGGTACAGTCCTCAATTTTGGAGGATGTGACCACTACCCCCTCCGATGTCAGAAGTTTTTTCAAGGCGCTTCCCAAAGACAGTATCCCCTACATAAATTCCCAGGTAAAACTGCTCCAGATTGTAGCCTATCCGCCTTACAGTGAGGAGGCCGTTTTTGAGGTTAAGGAAAAACTCCTTGAGCTAAGGAAACGGGTCATGGAGGGAGAAGAATTTGGTACCCTGGCCGTTCTCTATTCGGAAGGCCCGTCGGCCAGCAGGAGGGGCGAGATCGGGTACCTTCTGCGCAGTGAGCTGGATCCGGAATATGCCCAAACAGCCTGGGCTTTGAAGGAAGGACAGGTTTCAAAAATCGTGGAAAGCGGTTTCGGATTTCACATCATCCAGCTTATTGACCGGAGAGGCGACCGAATCAATACCCGCCATATTCTCATGAAACCCAAGGCCGATGCCGGAGCCAGACAGAAAGCCATCAGCAAGCTCGACAGTCTGAAAACGGTCATCGAAGCAGACTCCATCAGTTTTGAAATGGCCGCAAAACTCTATTCCGAGGATGAAAACACCAGTGTGAACGGCGGATTGATCGTGAACCAGGAAACAAATGCCGCCACCTTCGAACTGGATGACCTCTCTACAAAAGATTATTATATCGTGCGGAACATGCAGGTCGGTGATATCAGCGAACCTTATGAAACAGAGGATGATAACGGAAAAACCTGTTACAAGATTATCATGCTGAAAGACCGCACAGAACCCCACCTAGCGAACCTCAAACAGGATTACCTCCTGCTTCAGACTCTGGCCCTGCAAAAGAAAAAAATGGAGGTCATGAACAACTGGTACCTTGATAAAAGAGCCAATACCTATATCCGTATCGATCATTCATTCAGGCAATGCCTGGAAAGCGAATTGACCGGGATGAAATAATGAACGGGAAAAGATGTCATACCTTACAGGGATTTTTCTGTCTGATCCTTTTCAGTCTCAGTATGACGCCGGGTCTCTTTTCCCAGAAAGTCCACAAGATTGATATCATGAACGCAGACCTTACTGCTTCGGATATCCGGATCGGTAAGGATGCCCGGAAGCTGCTGGGAAACGTCAGTCTTCGGCATGAAGATGCCATTATGTCCTGTGATTCGGCTTATTTCTATCCCTCTACTTATACGGTGGATGCATTCAGCAACGTCAGGATTGTTCAGGGAGATACACTCACCCTTACGGGTGACCGACTACATTACGACGGATTAACCCGGCAGGCCGAGGTCCGGGATAATGTGGTCCTTATAAACCAGGAGACCACCCTGGTCACCAATTACCTCGACTATAACAGGGAAACCGGTATCGCATACTACCTCGGCGGAGGAAAAATAACAGACAGGGAAAACATCCTTGCCAGTGAACAGGGCTATTTTTACACCCAGATTGATGAATTCATCTTTAAAAAAAATGTAAAAATCGATCATCCCGACTACAATATCATCTCCGATACACTTAAGTACAATACCGCCACGGAAGTCGCCTATTTTTACGGGCCAACGGAAATAATCGGGGAAAACAGTTACATATACTGTGAAAACGGCTGGTATGATACCAGGACCGACAAATCGCTTGTTACCCGCAACGCTTATCTGATCGACAACGAGACCCGGCTCAACGGTGACAGCTTATACTATGAGGGGGAGATCGGATTCGGAAGGGCTATGGGGAACGTGCAACTCGTCGATTCTGCACAGAACATGATCCTGAGCGGCCACTACGGTATTTACTATAAGGAGAATCAGTACGCCATGATTACCGACAGTGCGATGATGATCCAGGTTGAAGATGCCGATTCGATGTTCGTGCATGCCGATACCCTGCGGTCCATGCAGGACCAGGAGGCTGAAGGATCGGGCAGGTTGCTCAAGGCATACTATCACGTGAAGATCTTCCGGTCGGATATCCAGGGGATGTGCGACTCCCTGGTTTACAGGGAGGCCGACAGCACATTCCATTTCTTTGGCTCCCCTGTCCTGTGGTCGGATGAAAATCAGCTTACCGCCGGAAAAATTGAGCTCCTGATGCAGAATAAGGAACTGAAAGAAATGGTGATGAGGGATAACTCCTTCATTGCCTCCAGGGAGGACTCTGCAAAATATAACCAGATCAGGGGAAAAATGATGAACGGATATTTTATTAACAATGAGCTGTCGAAAGTCCTGGTATCCGGAAACGGTCAGACGATCTATTACGGTGTTGACAACGAAGAGATTATCGGGGTAAACAAAACCGAGAGCTCCGACCTGGTTATTTATCTTAAGGATAATAAAGTATCAAGGGTAAATTACATTGGCAGTCCAAAAGGCACCTACTATCCCATTCACCTCTTCCCTGATGAAGAGGCCTTCCTCAGTGATTTTTCATGGAAGGAGGAGTGGCGTCCCCTGAAGCCGAAGGATATATTTTTCTGGAAATAAAAAGGAGCCCGCAGGCTCCTTTACATTTTCAGTATTCATCTTCATTAAAGAAGAAATCGTCCTTACTTGGATAATCGGGCCAGATGTCTTCGATACTCTCATAAACATCGCCCTCGTCTTCAATTTCCTGTAAATTTTCAATCACCTCAAGAGGTGCCCCTGAACGAATGGCAAAATCTATCAGCTCCTCCTTGGTCGCTGGCCAGGGAGCATCTTCCAGTTTTGATGCCAGTTCCAGTGTCCAATACATAAAATGAACAATTAATATTAAAAACTAAGGTACTTTTAAAGTGGCGCAAATATATAAAAAATATTCTATTATGCAACTCCTGGTTTCCATGGCAGCTGGTCGATGCCGGATATTACAGCTAACTTCCTGGATAACACGAAGAAATAATCGGATAACCGGTTGTAGAAAATAATAATCAAACCGATATCTTCCTGCTTTCCGGCGAGCCTGAGAATGCTCCGTTCTGTCCTCCTGCAAACGGTTCTGACAACATGGGCCTGGGAAACCACCGGGTTCCCCCCAGGAATAATAAATCCTTTCAGGGGTTTCAACCCTGCATCCATATCATCAATCCGCTCCTCCAGAAAAACCACATCCTGTTCCGTCAGTTCCGGCAGCTGAACGGGGCAATCCAGGCAGTCGGCTGCCAGCAGGCTGGCGGTAGACATCTCCAGCGACAGGATCTTCAAAAGCTCTTTTTTAATAATCTCATCGGTGACCATATCTCTCAGAAGGGCCGTATGGGCCATCAGTTCGTCCACCGAACCATATGCCTCAATCCTCGGATGGAATTTGGGGACCCGTTTCCCCCCGATCAGAGAAGTCTCGCCCTGGTCACCGCCCTTTGTGTATATCCCCGATTTCTTTTTCATGATGCTCATTCATTTCTATCCTTTCAACCTCCCCATCTATCAGCCGGACAATTTTTTGCGCATTCTTTGCAATCGACTCCTCATGGGTTACCAGAATGATCGTATTGCCGAGCTCATGAATTTCCCTGACCAATCTCATAATATCAATCGATGTCTTTGAATCGAGGTTCCCTGTAGGCTCGTCAGCCAGGATGATAGAGGGTTTGTTTACCAGTGCCCTGGCCACTGCAACCCGCTGGCGCTGGCCCCCCGATAATTCATTGGGTTTATGATGCATCCTGTCCTCAAGGCCTACGTCGGCCAGGGCACCCTTTGCCCTTTCGACACGGGTGGACTTAGAGACCCCGGCATACACCAGGGGCAGCATTACATTTTCAAGGGCCGTGTAACGCGGCAGGAGATTAAACGTCTGGAAAACAAAACCGATTTCACTATTGCGGATCTCTGCCAGCTGGTTGTCCTCCATCTTGCTTACGTCTTTCCCGTTCAAAACATAGCGTCCGTCGGTGGCCGTATCCAGGCAACCGATCAGGTTCATCAGGGTGGACTTTCCCGACCCGGAGGGGCCCATAATGGCCACATATTCGTTTTTCTTTATTTCAAGCGACACCGAGCGCAGGGCACGAACCGTAATGGTGCCGACGTAATAGTTCTTTACTATGTTCTCAAGACTGATAATCGATGAATTCATAAGATTTTAAATTGTATGCGAATGTAATCAATCTGAGGCAAAATTACCTCTTCATAAAAAAATAATTGGTACTGCCAACGACCGCTACCGAACCAATCCGGATGCTTCTCCTCCGACATTTCCATACCCGGGGACACCATCCCCCACAGATCACTGTTCCGCCTCCCCTACCAGCTCACCGCAATGTGTTCCCTGCTCATGCCGGGTTTTACCAGCAATATTCCCACAAAAAAGAGATCCAGCGAACCATCAACCCGCTCCATCTCACGACCCTCCTTCCATGCCTGCTCCATCTCCTTCGACCAGTGAATATCGTCGAGTATGATCATTATTTCCTTCGACTCCAATTTCAGAAATTGGTTTAAACAGGATATGGTCGGCTTGTAAAGATGATTTCCGTCAAGGAAAATTATAACGCGGTCATCATTAAAATCCGGAATATGCTTCAGAGACTCTTCGAATAGGCCCTGAACAATCTCCACGTTCACCAAACCCATGGAGTGGATCCATGCCCGGGCATAATTCGCCTTCTCCCGGTTTGCCTCTACCGAGATCACCCTGGCATCCACTGCCCCTGTTGCCAGATAGGATGTGCTGATTCCCAGCCCCGTTCCGAACTCCAGGACAAGCGAAGGACAGAACCATGCCGCCAGCCTGTAAAGGAGCCGTCCCGTTTTCCCGCTTACCGACGACCAGCGGGCCAGGGAAGCTGCAGACCTGACAGCTTTACCGGATATCTGCGAGCCCGCCCCGTAACCTCCTGTCGCAAGCAGAGTCGGATCTTTCATAATGGAGCGGTGAGCATTATCAACCCTTTCAGGAAAAGGAAATTTCTTCCCGTTAAACAGCGCTTCCCCGACCAGGGCATACAGTGCCGGAGATTGAATTCCTCTTCCCTTCCGGTGCCCCGACCGGCAAAAATGAAGGAGATATTTCAGGATTAATCTGAACAATGAACTGTTTTTGACTGGATAAACACTATTTTTACACTACCTGATCATCCGGTATGATCCCCACTCATGCAGCAATATCTTAAACAGGACATACAGTTTCTTCCCGGCGTGGGTCCCAAAAGAGCGGAGTTGCTCCGGGACGAGCTAAAGATACAAACTTTCGAGGACCTCATTACCTATTACCCTTATAAATACATCGACAGGAGCCGGTTCTACAAAATATCGGAAATTACTGCCGACCTTCCCTACATCCAGATAAAAGGAATCATTAAGGGCTACCGGGCCATTGGAAAAGGCAGGGGGCAAAGACTCGTGGCAGATTTTACAGACGGCGAAGGCCACCTGGAATTGGTCTGGTTCAGGGGAGCCAGATGGATTCCCGAGACTTACCCGTTGGAAAGGGAATACGTAGTATTCGGGAAGCCGACCCTCTATAACCGCAGGATCAATATCATCCATCCTGAAATCGATGATCCATCAAAACAGCAGATCCTCAAATCGAAACTTCAACCGGTCTATTCAACAACAGAGAAACTGAAGGATAATTACCTGACCTCAAAAGCCATCAGCAAGCTGATGTCCAATGTGATCAGGAAGCTTCCCGCAAAATTTGAAGAAACACTCCCGTCGTGGCTGATTCAGAAACTGAACCTTCTCAATCTCGACACGGCGCTCCGTCAGATCCATTTTCCCGACTCGCCCATACAGTACCAGAAGGCCGAATTCAGGCTGAAGTTTGAAGAACTGTTCTATATCCAGCTTCATATCCTCCAGGGCAAGGAGATCAACAGCAGATCATTCAGGGGAAATGTGTTTGAAAAGGTGGGAGACTATTTCAATACCTTCTTCAGGAAAAATCTGCCGTTTGAACTGACCGGTGCCCAGAAACGGGTCATGAAGGAGATCCGGCGCGACACAGGCTCCGGCAGACAGATGAACAGACTGTTGCAGGGCGATGTAGGCAGCGGTAAAACGCTGGTTGCCCTGATGTCTGTGCTGATTGCAGCAGACAATGGTTTCCAGTCCTGTATCATGGCTCCCACGGAAATTTTGGCCAACCAGCATTACAGGAGCATATCCGCTTTTCTGGAGGGGCTCGGCCTTGATGTGGAACTGCTGACAGGATCCACAAAAAAAAGTGACCGTGACCGGATTCACGAAAACCTCCGGAACGGGAGCCTGCGCATCCTTATCGGTACGCACGCCCTGATTGAGGATGTGGTTCAGTTTAATAACCTCGGACTGGTGATTATCGACGAACAGCACCGTTTCGGGGTGGCCCAGCGTGCCCGGTTGTGGAAAAAAGCCGATATACTCCCCCACGTCCTAGTCATGACCGCCACCCCCATTCCGCGCACCCTGGCCATGACCCTTTACGGCGACCTGGATGTGTCGGTGATCGATGAACTGCCGCCCGGCAGGAAACCAATTATTACCCGGCATACCTACGACTCTAAAAGGCTTGAAGTGTTTGGCTTCCTGACAAAGGAGATCGCCAGGGGACGACAGGTCTACATCGTCTACCCACTCATACAGGAGTCGGAAAAAATGGATTACAAGGACCTGGAAGATGGTTATGTCAGTATCACCAGGGCCTTCCCTCCGCCGCAATATGCGGTGAGCGTGGTACATGGAAGGATGAAACCGGAGGAGAAGGAGATCTCAATGCGCCATTTCATCGCGGGGCGGACCCACATCATGGTGGCCACCACCGTGATTGAGGTAGGTGTGGATGTTCCCAACGCATCCATCATGGTCATCGAGAGCGCCGAGCGTTTTGGTCTCTCACAGCTTCACCAGCTCAGGGGAAGGGTTGGCCGCGGTGCCGACCAGTCTTACTGCATCCTGATGACCGGATACAAAATATCCGAGGAGGGAAAAAAACGGATCGAAACAATGGTCCGCACAAACGACGGCTTTGAAATTGCAGAGGAGGATCTCCGTCTCAGGGGCCCCGGCACCATTGAGGGCACCCAGCAAAGCGGTGTCCCCTTCAACCTGAAGATCGCCCACCTCGGCCGCGACGGACAGATCCTTCAGCTGGCCCGGGACATCGCGGAAAAAATCATCGAGGAGGACCCTGAACTGAAACTCGAGAAAAACCACCTCTTTGCCAGACATGTGAAACGCGGCGACCCGAACAGGCTGAACTGGGGGAGTATTTCGTAGTTCCAGGGTGCAGGGTGCAGGATTTTGATTCTTCATTTAACTTAGTAAGCTGCTAAAATCTTTGATCTTCCACGCCATACATGGCGTGGCTACTGCTTATTCCGCATTTTATCTTTTCCCTTTGATCTTCAACTTATATCCATTTTTAACCGTTATATATTCATTATCAATAAATTGGAAACCAACTTACAACCGCTGGAAACCAGCTTACAATCGTTGGAAGCCAGCTCACAATCTTTGGAAACCACCTTAAAATGATTGGAACCCACCTTAAAATGATTGGAACCCGCCTTAAGATCATTGGAACCCGCCTTAAGATCATTGGAACCCGCCTTAAGATCATTGGAACCCGCCTTAAGATCATTGGAAACCATCTCACAATGGTTGGAGGTCAGCTTCCAATCCTTGGGAGCCAGCTTACAATTGTTGGGAACCAATTTACAATTGTTGGAAACCAGCTTACAATGGTTAGATGCAATTTTACAATGGATGTAAGCTATCTGACAATCGACGCAAAGAACCCGTTTCCACCCGGATTTTATCCTCCGAAGTTAGCGAAGGAAAACCATTAATCCTTCGCCAGTGCTGCGGATTACCCAGTCGCCCATTCGCTCATTTGCTTAATCGCCCATTCGCTTATTTAAAATGATAATAAATAACAATTATTAATTAAGAATATGATTTTTAGCAATAAAGAATTATCCAACATGAATAATTTTGTAGCTGTTTTTTGACGACAGCAATGAGCAGAGAAGAAATGAACACCATTGACCATGATGGATACATCGAAAAGGTAGAGGGAGCGATGGCGCGTGTTCGGATCATCAGCCAATCGGCGTGCGCCTCCTGTCATGCAAAAGGTGTTTGCGGTGCTGCCGATCAAAAGACAAAATTCCTGGACATTCCATCGGAAGACACAACCTTAAAGAAGGGAGACATGGTTAAGGTTTTGATTGCCAGAAATCTTGGTCTGAAAGCCGTTGCGATGGGTTACATCTACCCCTTCATCCTGGTAATGGTGCTTTTGTTTACACTGCCGCTGACCGGTATGAGTGAACCCGCATCAGGATTGGTCGCCCTCGGCTCCTTGGTTCCCTACTACATGGGATTGTATTGCGCCAGAAAAAGGTTAAAGTCTGAATTCAAGTTCACGATACAGAAATCATAAGATCTTATAATGAATCAGATCATCATTTATACCGTTATTTCACTGGTGGCGATTGGGGCCGGTGCCGCGGTTATACTCTATTTTGTTGCGAAGCTGTTCAGGACGGAGGAGGATCCCCGGATCGAAGTGGTTGAAAAAGCATTGCCGGGCGCCAATTGCGGGGGCTGTGGTTATCCCGGATGCCGCAACTTTGCGGAAGTCCTGGTGCGGTCAGAAAGCTTCGATGGACTGTTCTGCCCGGTAGGAGGAAACGAAACCATGGCGGCGGTTGCTTCGATTCTCGGTAGGGAGGCAATTGAACAGGAGCCGCGCGTGGCCGTAGTCCGGTGCAATGGAACCCCCGAGTTCAGGAGCCTTAAAACCCATTACGAGGGCGCCCCAACCTGTGCCATTGCGCACAGCCTCTATGCCGGCGAGGGGGGTTGCCCTTACGGATGCCTGGGGCTGGGCGACTGTGTGGCGGTATGCAAATTCGATGCCATCCAAATGAATCCGGTGACGGGACTGCCCGAGGTGATGGACGATAAGTGCACGGCATGTGGCGCCTGTGTCGACGCCTGTCCCCGCGGTATCATCGAACTGCGTAAAAAGAATAAAAAGGACCGCAAAATATATGTCTCCTGCATCAATGAGGAGAAGGGTGCCACTGCCAAAAAGAACTGCGCCGTTGCCTGCATCGGGTGTTCATTATGCTTCAAGGCCTGTCCCTACGAGGCAATAACCATGAACAATAACCTTGCCTTTATCGATTCCGACAAGTGCAAACTTTGCCGCAAATGTGTGCCGGTGTGCCCGACCAATGCCATCCTGGAGATCGGGTTCCCCCCGAGAAAAACAGAGCCGGTGGAAAAAGTAGCAGACAGCTCGCAATAGCGGCAAAGGACAATATATTGTAACAAGAAATTATGAACCAGACATGCGTTTAAAAACCTTTTCACAGGGTGGTGTGCATCCGCGGGAACTCAAGCTGTCGGCAGGAAAAAAGATTGAAATCCTTCCTCCCCCAGAAACCGTGATCATTCCTGTTTCACAGCATCTCGGGGCCCCCTCGAAAGTTCTTGTTGAAAAAATGGCCGACGTAAAAACCGGACAGCTGATCGCTAAATCCGACGGATTTATTTCGACCAACATTCACGCCTCCGTTTCAGGAAAGGTGCTAAAAATAGATGATTTTACAGATACCTCGGGATACAGGCGCAAGGGGATTCAGATCAAGGTGAGCGGAGATGAGTGGGAAGAGGGAATCGACCGGTCGGATGACCTGGTCAAAGAGTTTAGCTTCACTTCGGAAGAGATCCGCAATAAAATCCTTGAGGCCGGAATAGTGGGGCTTGGGGGGGCAACCTTCCCCTCACATGTGAAGCTGATGGTCCCGAAAGGAAAAAGTGCGGAGTACATGATCATCAATGGTGTTGAATGCGAGCCATACCTGACGGCCGACCATGCCCTGATGATGGAACGGGGTGAGCAGCTCGTGGTCGGTATTAAGATCATGATGAAGGGACTGGGTGTTGAAAAGGCCATCCTGGGTATCGAGGCGAATAAGCCCGATGCAATACAGAAAATGAAGTCCCTGACGGAGCAGGAGAAAAATATCCATGTCAGGGGACTGAAGGTCCGTTACCCGCAGGGAGGAGAAAAACAGCTGATCCAGGCCCTGCTGAATCGGAGGGTCCCCGGCGGGGGACTGCCCATTGACGTCGGCGTGGTCGTCTTTAACGTCGGAACCGTTTATGCGGCCTATGAAGCCGTTCAGAAAAACAAACCCCTGATTGAAAGAGTGGTGACCGTCACAGGCAAATCACTCCGGGAACCCTCCAACTTCCTGGTCAGGATTGGAACCCCGGTATCTTACCTGATTGAAAAATGTGGAGGATTGCCCGCGGATACCGGCAAGGTGATCAGTGGCGGTCCGATGATGGGTAAGGCACTCACCTCACTGGAGGTCCCCATCGTAAAAGGCAGTTCGGGAATTCTCCTCATGCAGGAAAGCGAAAGCCACAGGAAGGAAATATTACCCTGTATCCGCTGTTCCAAATGTATCTCTGCATGCCCGATGGGACTGGAGCCATACCTGCTGATGGCCCTGGGGAAGAATGCTCTTTTTGAAAGAATGGAAGAGGAGAAGGTTCTCGACTGCATTGAGTGCGGCAGCTGCAGCTATGTCTGCCCCTCTGCACGTCCATTGCTCGATTACATAAGGTTTGGGAAGGCAGAGGTCAATAAATTGATCCGGTCAAGAAAAGCGATTTAAGTAATAAACAGATTCATATAATGGATAAACTCGTTGTTTCACCATCACCCCATATTCATTCCGAGGCTTCCGTGCCCAGGCTGATGTATGGGGTGATCATCTCCCTGCTTCCGGCCCTGGCCGTTTCGATTTTTTATTTCGGCATCGGGATGATCATCATTACCTCCGTGTCGATTATTTCATGCATCCTTTTTGAATACCTGATACAAAAATTCATCCTGAAAGTCAGACCGACACATCTGGACGGTTCAGCCTTCATAACAGGTCTCCTGCTCGCCTTCTGCCTTCCTGCAAATACGCCCATCTGGATGGTGATGATTGGTGCCCTGGCCGCCATCGGGATCGGGAAAATGACTTTCGGCGGGCTCGGAAACAACATTTTTAACCCGGCGCTTGTCGGACGGGTGTTCCTGTTTGTCTCCTTCCCTGTGGCAATGACTTCATGGCCCGAACCGGGGCAGTGGATGAAATATGCCGACGCTGTCACAGGAGCCACCCCCCTGGCTATTATGAAGGAGGGCGTGGCAAGCCGTACGGTTTCCGAGATCATGCCGGAAATACCGGGTTACCTGCAACTGTTCCTCGGGAATATGAAAGGCTCTTCCGGAGAAATTGCCGCCTTTGCCCTGCTGATAGGGATGCTCTACATGCTCTACAGGAAGATCATTACCTGGCACATTCCCGTCTCCATCATCGGGACCGTCTTCCTCTTCACCGGTATCCTCTGGCTGATCAATCCCGATAAATTTGCAGATCCGCTCTTCCATATCCTCTCGGGAGGCTTGATGCTCGGGGCCATCTATATGGCGACCGACTATGTTACCTCGCCGATGACCGTCAGGGGCATGTGGATTTACGGCGTGGGAATCGGAGTCATCACCGTACTGATCAGGATATTCGGGGCCTACCCTGAAGGGGTTCAGTTTGCCATCCTGATCCTGAACGCCTTCGTACCGCTGATCAATAAATACGTCAAACCCAAACGATTTGGAAAGGAGGTGAAAAATGGCTAAGAAAAAGTCAACCTTTCTCAATATGGTTTTAACCCTTCTGGTTATTACACTGGTCGCATCGGCCCTGCTTGGATCCATCTATTCAGTTACTAGTGAACCCATCCGGATGGCTGAACTGGCGCAAAAAAATGAAGCCATTCAAACCGTCGTGCCCCCCTTCGACAATGTACCCTCCGAAGAGGTCAGCAAACTAGCTCTGGACGGGGACACACTCTATTTTTATACGGCACGCATCGGGGATTCCATTATTGGAACCGCCGTGGAAACTTTTACAAACGAGGGTTTCAGCGGGGAAATCAAACTGATGGTCGGATTCAGACCCGACGGAACGATCATTGATATCGCAGTCCTCAGTCATGCGGAAACCCCGGGACTGGGAGATAAGATGGAGAAAAGCAAGTCGGCCTTCAGCGTCCAGTTCCAGGACAAGAATCCGGAATCGTTCAGGCTTGCCGTAAAGAAAGACCGGGGAGATGTGGATGCCATTACCGCATCAACCATCTCTTCCAGGGCATATTGCGATGCGGTCCAGCGGGCTTACGACGGATATATGAAAGTAAAAAAAGAAAAGTAAAAAAATAAAAACTCAAGGGTTAGTAAGACTGATGATTCCGGAGTAAAATGAAATGAATCTGTTATGTCGAACTTATCCCGAATGGCATCCGGGACCCGTTTTGGGATCCGTTGCAGGGTGCAGCCCTCCTCCGTTAAAGCTCTGGAGGGTAAAAGGTGCAGGGAGATTTTACAAATTAAATGGTGTTTACAGACTAATACTATGAATCAGTGGAAGAACTTCAGTAAAGGATTACTAAAGGAGAATGCCGTATTTGCATTGTTCCTGGGCCTTTGCCCCACCCTGGGTGTCACCACTTCTGCCATCAACGGACTGGGAATGGGACTGGCAACGACCTTTGTGCTGGTCATGTCGAATCTGGTGGTCTCCCTTGTTAAGAATTTCATTCCGGACAAGGTGCGGATCCCCTCCTTCATCGTGATCATTGCCACCTTCGTGACCATTGTTGAGATGGTCATGAAAGCATACGTACCTGTATTGTTTGATGCCCTGGGGCTCTTTATCCCCCTGATTGTTGTGAACTGTATCGTCCTGGGTCGTGCGGAGGCATTCGCTTCGAAAAACGGGGTATGGAGCTCCATTGTGGATGGCGCCGGAATGGGACTGGGATTTGGCCTGGCCCTTACCGTTCTCGGGTCGGTTCGCGAAATTCTGGGGAGCGGTTCCATCTTCGGCTTTAAATTCATTGCGGGTGACGGCATGCTCGTATTTGTCCTGGCGCCCGGCGCGTTTATCGCCCTCGGATACCTGATTGTGCTGGCGAATATGTTGAAGGAGAAAACAAGTTGAAATAGCGATTGGGCGAGCGTGTAATCCGAAGCCCTGGCGAAGGATTAATGGGCGACGGAGCAAATGGAAATTAATGAATAAAAAGATAATAATATAGCATAATAGCGTAATAGCCTCAATTATGGAATATATTTTGATCATCATTGCCGCTGTATTTGTCAGTAATATCGTACTGAACCAGTTTCTGGGGATCTGTCCGTTCATCGGGGTCTCTTCCAAAGTGTCGACGGCTTTCGGGATGACAGGTGCGGTAACATTCGTAATGGTTATTGCAACCCTGGTTACCTATATCATCTTTCAGTATGTGCTGGTCCCCTTTCAACTTGAATATATGAGGACCATTACGTTCATTCTCGTCATAGCCTCCCTGGTTCAGCTCGTCGAGATCATCCTCAAGAAGATCAGTCCCCCGCTCTACCAGGCGCTCGGGATCTTCCTGCCCCTCATCACCACCAACTGCGCTGTCCTGGGAGTGGCTGTACTGGCTGTTCAGAAAGATTTCAACATGCTGGAAAGTGTGGTCTTTGCCGCAGGAAATGCCCTCGGGTTCGGACTGGCACTCATCACCTTCTCCGGCATACGCGAATACCTCGAACTCAAAAGCGTTCCCAAACGCATGAAAGGGGTCCCGATTGCCTTTATCGTGGCCGGACTGATGGCCCTGGCCTTCATGGGTTTTGCCGGAATGGTTTAGGGAAGTGTTATGATGAATCCCGCATTGATCGATTCTGCCAAAGCATTTGTTAAATCCCGGCTCGAAGGTGCCGAGTCAGGTCACGACTGGTTCCATATCGAGCGGGTCTGGAAGATGGCCAGGGTTATCCGGAAGATGGAGAAGAAGGGCGATATCCTAATTATCGAACTGGCCGCCCTGCTGCACGATATCGCAGATCCGAAGTTCAATGACGCTTATCATGACAGGAGTGCGGACACTGCTTATGATTTTTTGATTGCTGAAGGACTGAACAGAGATAAGGCCGCACAGGTTAAAGCGATCATCAATCATATCTCCTTCAAAGGGGGTATAGATCCTGCCCGAATCGATACGATAGAATTTAAAATCGTTCAGGATGCCGATCGCCTCGATGCCATGGGCGCAATCGGAATTGCACGGGCCTTCAATTACGGCGGATTCAAAAACAGACCCATCCATGATCCGGAAATCCCCCTGCAGAATTACAGATCCTCAAAAGAGTATCATGCGTCAGCGGCCCCGACCATTAATCATTTCTATGAAAAACTCCTCAGGCTGAAGGATCTCATGAATACCGATTCAGGCCGTAAAATTGCCTCGGAGCGGCACCGGTACATGGAGCAATTCCTTCAGCAATTTTTCAGGGAATGGAATTTTCAACCACGGAACGATTGATTGCCGAAGCAGGAAGAAGCTTCCGGGTCAGAGCTTCCGGTTCCCTCGTTTCTTATCTAAATGATAAATTTCCCTGCTGCCACAAGCTCATTTAGAACAGGAAATTAAGATTGATATACAATCCGCTGTCCCCGTCCTCCTTCCTGGCTGCAAAACCATAATCCACCGTGATGATGAAATTCTGGTTGATGGCTATATGCACCCCGCCACCATATCCCAGGTGCGGCACCTCCTCCTCATCCAGGTCAATAATATTTTCGGGCAGGTTTGCGGGCAGGCTGCCGGGTAACCCCGTAGTATCGAATTTGTACTTCTGGGTAACCATCCCGGCATCGAGGAATCCGGAAAGGGCGATATACACATTCTGGTTCCATACTGTTGTTCTCAGAATTTTTCCCCGTAGTTCAATATTTCCATAGGCAAATCCGTCACCCGCCACACGGTTTCTCCTGATACCACGCACCGTTTTGGATCCCCCTACCCCGTCACTGGTCAGCTTTGGGGCGGTATTAAACAGGTAAGGCAGCATATAAAAAGGCATCTCCCCGGTGAGCTTGCCCTGATAGGAGAGCCTGTAGGCCAGGCTCATCCATTCAGGAATCAGTGTAAAATACTGCCGGTGGGTAAAGACCAACCGTGTGTAACTGTAACTGGTATTGCTTAAAAATGAAGGGGCATAATGCAGCTGCATCTCCGTCCAGATCCCCCTGAACGGATTGGGCTCATTGTCGCGGGTATCATAAACCAGGCCGGCCTTCAGGATGGTATGTCCCCCTCCGTTGGCCTGATCCTCCGGAATCAGTCCGTACTGCACATAATTTCCGTAAAGGCTGTTGTAGGAAAGCAGACCGGAAGTTTTGCCCTCATTCAGCTTGTCGACATCCACCGAATCAATTTTATTGCCGTAGTAGGCAACCCCAGCGAGCCACCTGAAGCGGTTCCCGGTAATCTTCCCCTGGAAATCGGCCTTCAATCTCAACAGTTGTCTGGCATGCCTGTAGTAAAGGGCATTCCGGTTATCATGCATATCGGTGCTTGCCTCGTAATCCATGTCATACACCGACTGGTATCCATTAAAACCATAAAAATCTAGCGCTTTCTCAGTCAGGTAACTCGCTTCAAAAAAAGAACGGATTCCGGGAATAAGCTTATCCGTATCGTAGGTTATCTGATTAATTCCATTGCCTTTTGTCGTGCGCGACCATTCAATATACACGGAATGATCATACATCGGGTAGCGCGACCCGTCGCCGTACCAGTAAAGGTTGACGAGTGCACCGTATTTGAAGCCGATATCGGCATCATAAGCCACTACAGGAACCCCTCCGAGGGAGAATCCTTTTTTAATCTTCTCTTCCTTTCCGGTGACAATAGTATCCTGGTCAAGGGCAGAGAGGTTCGAAACAGAAAACATGGCAACGATCAGCAGAAAATTTATTCTTTTCATCAGGATTTGGTTTTAGTCAGGGGTCAATTTATAAATAATTTTCTTTCAGCCTACCTGAGTAATAATTATATTAGCTACATTTAATTTTCAAATTCCACCCATGAAAACCTTAAAAATACTGCTTTATCTTCTTGCCGCAGCGGCAGGAGTGTTTATTCTGTTCCTTCTTTACTCTACCCTCGATGATTATCAGCCCGAAAAACAGGAAGCGGTTTACCGTTCGGATCAACCAGGTGTTTTTACCGATTCCGTACAGCTTTCCATGCTTATCTGGAATATCGGGTATTGCGGACTGGATCGTTCGATGGATTTCTTTTATGACGGGGGCAAACAGATGCGCCCTTCAGAAGAGGGTGTAAACAACAACCTTAAGGGGGTCCTGGAAACGCTTATGCCCTACCGTTCTTATGATTTCGTGCTGATCCAGGAACTGGACAGAAAGTCCAAAAGAAGTTACCGGATAAACATGCAGGAGGTTATCGGAGCATCTTTCCCGGAACATCACCATTTTTTCGGAAAGAATTACGACGTCACCTTTGTGCCCATCCCCCTGAAAGAGCCTATGGGGAAGGTGGAATCGGGTTTACTGACCCTTTCCAGAGCCAATCCCGCATCGGTGGTCCGTTACAGTTTCCCAGGAAATTACGCCTGGCCCGTGAAACTGTTTATGCTCGACCGCTGTTTCCTGGTTAACCGATATCCTGTTGTCACCAGCAGGATAGGGCCGGGTTCCTCCGGTACAACCCCGCAAGAAAATAAAGAGCTGGTCGTCATCAATACCCACAACTCTGCCTATGACGACGGATCCTTGCGAAAACAGCAGATGGAGTATCTGAAGCAATTTTTGCTGGATGAATACGGAAAAGGTAATTATGTGATTGTTGGCGGAGACTGGAACCAGACGCCTTACGGCTTGAAGCCGGAACTGCCCGGTCACCTGTTTGATACGATCAACCTGACTTACGTGGAAAAAGATTATCCTGATCCCGGATGGCCCTGGGCATTTGATCCCGGGAAGCCCACCAACCGGCGGGTCAACACCCCTTATGACCGGGGGACCACCCTGACCACTGTCATCGATTACTACCTCCTCTCCCCCAACATCGAAGTAAAGCATATTCAAACCGTTGATGTCGGATTCACCTATAGCGATCACCAACCCGTTGAACTGGGGATCGGTCTGATCCCTGCAAAATAATTAAAACATATTGTAATGAAAGCTTTTAAAAAAATTCTCACGGGACTCGGAATCGTTATCCTCATACTCATTTTCGGAGGATTTCTGTTATTGAACCAACTCCGCAACCGGGCCATTCCGGATTACAATGCCGCGATCACCCTTGAAAACCTCAAGGGTTCGGTGACCGTTTACAGGGATTCCCTGGCCATCCCGCACATTTATGCCGACAATGAAGCGGACCTTTACCGGGCGACCGGGTATATTATGGCACAGGATCGGTTTTGGCAGATGGATCTGATGCGCAGAATTACCCTTGGCCGGCTTTCTGAAATTTTCGGATCGGGCATGATTGAAACGGATCATCTTTTCAGGGCCTTTGATTTCAGTAAAAAATCGAAGATGGTGATCGAGCGGACCGATCCTTCAATACTGAGCTGCATTGAAGCTTTTTCAGACGGGGTGAACCAGTTTATAGAACAAAACCGTAAAAAGCTCTCTTTCGAGTTTACGATGTTGGGATACAAACCCGAATCCTGGGAATTGATTCACACCTTCAACCTGATCGGTTACATGGCCTGGGATCTGACTTCGGGCTGGGATCCCGACATGGCCCTTTTTGAATTATCACAGGTCCTGCCGGATACCCTTTTTAAAGAGTTGATTCCGGATATGGATCTGCAAAAAGCCTATGTTTTTCCGGATTTTGAGATTGACGGCAGGATCGGTCTGAATACTTCCATGTTTGAGGGAGCAAAAGCCATCGACGAACTTGGTCTGAAGGTTTTTGAAGCCTCAAACAACTGGGCCGTCTCCGGGGATAAAAGTGTCACGGGCAAACCCTTTATGTGCAATGATATGCACCTTGGACTGATGTCCCCCGGTATCTGGTACCAGATGCACCAGGTCGTTGAAGGGAAGCTCAATGTCACGGGCGTGGCCCTGCCCGGTGCCCCTTATATCATCTGCGGGCACAATGATGATATTGCCTGGGGAATGACGAATGTGACCGTCGATAATATAGATTTCTATCTTGAAACCATTAACCCGGAGGATTCCGGACAATACCTGCTTGACGGGGAGTGGAAGGATATGGAAACCATTGATGTTGAGATAAAGGTAAAGAAAGAGGAGCCGGTTATCAGGACCATCCGTTACACCCACCGCGGCCCGGTGGTCAGCAGCCTGAAAGGCATTGAGGACCGGGTTATATCTGCAAGATGGCTCGGCTCGGACTTCAGCAATGAGCTGGTATCGGTTCACATGCTTAACCGGGCCGGGAACTGGGAGGATTTCCGGGGGGCATTAAAGACTTTTGTGGCTATCGGACAGAATATTGTATATGCCGACCGGTTCGGAAATATCGGTTTACAGACATCCACCGGTGTTCCCATTCGCGAAGGAGCGGGTATGTTCATATACCCCGGGGATACGTCGCAATACGACTGGAAGGGCCTCGTTCCGTTTGAGGAGCTCCCTTACTCCTTTAATCCTGAATGCGGTATGGTGTCCAGTGCCAATAATAAAACCGTCGGGGATGATTATCCCTATTATATAGGCACATGGTTCGATCAGCCATACCGGATAAACAGGATCAGGGAGATGCTGTCGGAAAAAGATAAATTCGGAACCGGCGATTTTAAGAGGATGATTACCGACCAGGTGTCTGCATTCGCAAAGGATTTTACCCCGGTGTACCTCGATGCAATCCCTTCAGATTCTGATGGCCTGTATGGCGAAGCCCGTTCCCTTCTTGAGGAATGGGATTACCGGATGTCGGCGGAATCCCCTGCCCCGCTTATATATGAAATAATGTATCTTGAGCTTACAGATGCACTGTTCCATGATCAGGTTGGGAATGAACGGATGAAATATATGTATTCAGAAGGGGCGAGGAATCTCGTTCACAGGATCAGGGAACAGGGGGATTCCCCCTGGTGCGACGATGTTACCACCACGGGGATAAAAGAGACGTTCGAAGATAATATCCGTAGAGCTTTCAGGGAAACGGTCGATACCCTTTCAGTAATGTATGGCGACAATCCGTCTGAATGGCAATGGGGCGACCTGCATAAGGTATCGCTGAACCATCCGATGGGCAGTGTCGATATCGTAAACAAACTCTTTAAAACCAACCGGGGGCCCTATCCCATCGGAGGAAGCTATCACACCGTTTGTCCATATAAGTACCCGATGAACGAATCCTTTGTGGCCAATCATGGTGCTTCCGAGCGTCATATATTCAATACGGCGGCCTGGGATGCATCTTTGACCGTCATTCCCACCGGCACCTCGGGTGTCCCTGCCTCACCGCATTACCTGGATCAAACAAACCTGTATATGAATAACCGGTTTCACGCTGATTATTTTACCCGTGAAGCTGTAGAAAGAAATGCACTTTATAAAACCATAGTCAGGAAACCATGAAATTAAGAAACATTCTGGGTATTGATATCGGAGGCTCCGGCATCAAGGGAGCAATCATCGATACCAAAAAGGGGAAACTCCTCTCGGAACGATTCCGGGTCCCCACGCCCCAGCCTCCGACGGCCGAGTCTGTTGCTGAGGTTATAAAGTCCATCACAGAACATTTTAAATGGAAAGGAGCGGTTGGAATAGGATATCCCGGAGTAATCCAGCACGGAATTGCTCGTACGGCCCACAACCTGGATGAGAGCTGGATCGACTGCGATCTGAACGGCCTCTTCTCAAAAACAACCCGCTGTACGGTCCATGTTGTCAACGATGCGGATGCCGCAGGTATGGCGGAGATGAAATTCGGGGCCGGAAAAGGACAAAAAGGGGTTGTCCTGCTGGTGACCGTTGGTACCGGCCTGGGCACCGTGATGTTTACCGACGGAAAACTTGTCCCGAACCTGGAGCTTGGTCACATTATCCTTAAAGGGGATGATGCGGAGCTCTATGCCTCCGATGCGGCACGCAAGAACCAGGAACTCGACTGGCCGGTGTGGGCGGCAAGATTTGACGAATACCTGAAAAGACTCGAATCGCTGGTATGGCCCGACAGGATCATCATTGGAGGCGGCATGAGCAAGAAAGGAGACAAATTCTTGAAATACCTGACGACCAAGGCTCCTGTTGTGACCGCTGAATTATTGAACGAAGCAGGGATCATCGGAGCTGCCCTGATAAGCAGGTATTATAATAAGCTGGAGAAGAAGTCCTGATTATGCTGGAAATTTTCAGGGGTCAGTTACAATAATTTGCCGGGGGTTTGAACCCCCGGCAATATTTCTAGTTGATTGCCTCAGAAGTTTTCACCAGTCTCAGAAACTCCGACCTGTAACCCTCTTCATCCACTCCTTTTGCTCCTTTTGCCAGTTCGATTACCCGGGCAATAGACCCTTCGGCTTTGAACTCCGAATCCCTCAGGATCATACCAAATTCCGCTACGGCGGCAGAGAACCTGAAACTATCAGATGTTCCTTCGATGTCAAGCAATTCACCTTTTATCGGGATCTCCACTTTTGTGCTGGTCTCTTCGTCGGACTTCTTGTACCTCAGCTTGACAGTCATTAACTCCCTTGCGGCTTTCAGATCAGCAGGCTTCCGGTTTGGCTGATACTTCAGGGGATCAATACTCACAGTCTCTTCTTCTGAACCGGTCGGGATCAGTTCATAAAGCGCCGTGACGGTATGACCTGCACCCATCTCTCCCGCATCTTTCCGGTCATCATTAAAATCCTCATCATTCAATAACCGGTTTTCATACCCCACTAGCCTGTACTCCTTAACCCTTGCCGGGTTAAACTCAACCTGGAACTTCACGTCCTTTGCAATGATGAACAACGTCCCTCCAAACTCGGTTACAAACACTTTCCGCGCTTCCTGGATGTTGTCGATATAGGCGTAATTACCATTCCCCTTATCGGCGATGATCTCCATCTTGTCATCCTTATAATTACCCATCCCGAATCCCAGCACGGTCATGAAAATCCCCTTCTCCCGTTTCTCCTCAACCAGCCGCTCCATCTCTGCATTGCTGGATACACCCACGTTAAAGTCCCCGTCGGTTGCCAGGATGATCCGGTTGTTCCCGTTTTCAATAAAATGCTCCTCTGCCGTTTTGTAAGCCAGTCTCAGTCCGGCCCCGCCTGCCGTGGATCCTCCCGACTGAAGGTCATTGATTGCAGTCAGCATCTTATCTTTTTCCGAACCCGTTGTGGGTTCCAGTACAAGTCCGGCTGCACCTGCATAAACCACAATGGCCACGCGATCCTCCGGCCTCAGCTCTTTCACAAGCAGGGTAAATGCATTCTTAAGCAGGGGCAGTTTGTTGGGACTGTTCATTGATCCGGAGACATCGATCAGGAAAACCAGGTTGGACGGGGGCAGTTTGCTCTTATCGATGCTTTTCCCTTTCAGCCCGATATGCAAAAGCTGGTGACCGGGATTCCATGGACAGGCCGACAGCTCGGTATAGACCGAAAACGGGTGTTCCCCCTTCGGCTCCGGGTAATCATAGCTGAAATAGTTGATCATTTCTTCAATTCTTACCGCATCCTTCGGCGGCATCTGGCCCATATTTATAAAACGCCTGATATTTGAATAGGAAGCCTTATCCACGTCGATGCTGAATGTGGAAAGGGGATTGTGCAGGACATCCCTGAAACCGTTCTCGTGGATCGCACTGTACCCTTCGGTGTTCCAGTCGGGATGCGGGACATGCATTCCCCTATAGTAACCGGAATTATCAGCAACTGCCAGGGAAACCATCTGGCTATAATTGCCCGACTTCCTTTCTCCCCTGCTGAGTTCGGGCATCTGAACCGACACTGCACCGTACCCGGTGACCACAACCTCTTCAAGAGCTTCTGACGATGGAATCATCCGGACATTTACCCGGACCTGCTCCCCAATCTTAACCTCCAGGGTTTCGTAACCAATATAACTGAATACAAGAATTTTATCAGAAGGATTAACGGTTATCGAATAGGTACCGCTGTAATCGGTCAACGTCCCGCGGCTGGTGTTCTTTATAACTACACTTACACCGGGCAATGCATGTCCGTTTTCATCCGTTACAGTTCCCGAAACAACCCTGTTCTGCCCTGGGAAAACATAAAAGGATGATAAAACGAATATGACCAAAAATGAAATAATTGTTTTCATGACATCAGGTTTTAAGTTTGATTTCATTTAAAGGATGCAGGGATTTGATTAATTCCATAAATGCTCCCGGAAAATATTTCACAGGATTGCATTAAAAGGTTTTTTAACCGAATAAAGGGGCTCTCAGGCTGGTGGCCGGTCAGGCTGCTGCGCTACCCCGATCCTGTCAGCATAAGGGCACGGTTCTTGAAGTCTATCAGGAAACCTCTTATCTTTATATGCCACGGAAGCAAAAGAGTAATAAAAAATTTAGCAGCATTTTTTTTAGAACCCCATGCTGAAGGTCACCTGGAAACATCCTGAAAAGTCCGATGAGGAACTGATGAAACAGTTTATCGCATCAGGGAACCTGGATGTGCTGGGTGAATTATACACCCGTTACATGCACCTTGTATACGGTGTCTGCCTCAAGTACCTCAGAAACCGGGAAGACGCCCAGGATGCGGTTATGCAGATATTTGAAAAGCTGATCGGCACACTTCAGAACCATGAGGTCCGGAATTTTAAGAATTGGCTGTACGTCCTCACCAGGAACCATTGTCTGATGGTTCTCAGATCAAAGAAAGCAGAGGACAACCGGATTGTAACCGATGATTTCGATAAGGAATTTATGGAATCCCGGGAAGAATTGCATCCTTTAGACAGAGATGACGGGATTGCTGAAAAAGCTTTGAGTGATTGTATTGCACATTTAAAAAAGGAGCAAAGGGATTGTGTAGAGCTATTTTACTTTCAGAAATTATGTTACGAGGAGATAGCTCGAAAACTCTCATTGGAAGTGAAGAACGTCAAAAGTCATCTTCAGAACGGAAAGCGTAATTTAAAAATCTGTTTAGAGAAAAAAAATGTCAGATAGAAACAGGCACAGGAATTTTGAAGATTATCTGGAGTACCTGAGAAATCATCTTTCAGGTCGCGAAAGACATGCTTTCGAACGGGATCTCGAATCGGATCCGTTCAAGCGGGAAGCTATGGAAGGATTTGAGATGTTTGCCCGGGATGATATTGAAGCGGATATGGCATCTCTCAGGAAAAGACTGAGCAGGAGGATAAAACGACGCAGGCGTATTACTTTATACAGTGCTGCCGCCGCTGTTGCATCACTGCTGATTGTATCCACCATTTTTGTAAAACTCCATGATTTCAACCCTGAGGAGGCATCGAAGGAGATTACTGAACGTTCAGGGGAAAAAGGAACGCCGGTTATTGCCCCCGGGGATATACAGGAAAATGTCGTGCCTGAAGAAACATCCGAAGAAGAAACAATCCCGGAAAGAACAGGTGAAGGAACAGGGCAAATGGAGATTAAAGACAAAATCGGAACTGCCGAAAAAGAACTCCCGGGTCAGGCAGAAATGAAAAAGAGTCAGCCGGCTGATGAACAGGGGAAAAGTGAGGTATTACAGTATATCAAACAGGAACCGGTTCAGGAAATAAGAGTTGTTGAAGAGAGGGTAAAAGCGGGAGGAATAGAGCAACCTGCAAAAAATTATGAACAACCAATCCTGGCTGATGAAACCAGAAGTGATGTTATCACCGTTGTAGAGGCCGGAAAGGAGGTTGAGAAAACTGATGAGAGAGTTGCGCTACCGGTTGCCCGAAGCAGGGAGCCGTTGTTCCAGGTCACATCCTCAAAATCAATTTCGGAAGAATCCCAACCCGGATTGAAATCAATCAGGGGGTTGGTGATCTCATTGGAGGACAGCATGCCAGTTCCCGGAGCAACGGTTATGATCAAAGGAACAACAAAGGGCGCAATAACGGATACGGATGGAAGATTCAATATGGCTTATGCCGGTGATACAAGCCCGACTCTGATAGCCAGTTTCATTGGCATGGAGCAAAAAGAGTTCACCGTAAAGGATGATTCGAATATTACACTGGCAATGAATCCGGATCTATCTGCCTTAAGTGAGGTTGTGGTAATCGGCTATGGAGTATACGGGGATCAGCGGGCAGAAACCGTTTCCGTTTCGGAGGTTGCTATGAGAAATACATCACCGGCAGGTTCCTATACAGCGCCCCTGCCGGAAGGGGGAAACGACGCTTTTAAAACTTATGTTGAAGAAAATATGCAATTCCCTGAAGGTCATGAATCCCTGGAAAGGGCGGTGGTGATATTGCGATTCACTGTTAAAACCGACGGCTCCATCGATGATATCCAGGTTCTGAGAACTGCCGGACAGGCCTTCACCGATGAGGCAAAACGTGTACTACTCGAAGGTCCGGACTGGCTGCCGGCTGAAAAGGAAGGTATGAACTTTGAGGAGCGGGTCCGGATAAAATTGGTATTTAAAAAGTAATCCCAAAAACGAAAGAAAAAATACTATTTTTGTGTTTCCCGGAGAGATGCCGGAGTGGTCGATCGGGGCGGTCTCGAAAACCGTTGTACGCTCTGCGTACCGGGGGTTCGAATCCCCCTCTCTCCGC
>JAFGWU010000091.1 GCA_016936975.1 Bacteroidales bacterium
CAGCTGTAAATGTTCTTCTTGACTTTTTCATGTGACAGAAATTTTAAAGTTATTAAATTCCTGTCCAGTTTTTCTAGACCATCACACCATTGAACAGTATTATCTGATGCATAAAATAGAAAAGGTAAAAGAGCTGCTGGTTTATGATCAGCTTACTCTTACCGAAATTGCCTGGAAACTACATTACAGCAGCGTTTCACATCTCTCAAACCAGTTTAAGAAAATGACAGGTCTTACACCTACCCAATTCAAAAACCTTAAGCATAACAGGCGTAGTGCTCTGAATGATCTGTGAATGATGCAATTTATTACCGGAATTATATAACGGTTATCTGAACAAAGAATCTTTACTTTGTAGAGTAAATTGATAATCTCATGAAGAGATCATCTTTAAAAACTGGTTAGGAAATCAGCCGTTGATCTTCATTGCAGATATTTAAACAGGCAAATATGATGGGACAGACGGATAATATCGGGATTGAGAAAGCAAAAGCGCACATCGTTGTTGAAATCATTGAATATGTCTCTAATTCAGTTGTTATGAAATCAATAATAAAAAAAACAACTGGCAATATCAGTGTGGTTTCATTTGATACCGGGAAAGCATTGAATGAAAAAATAATACCATTCGACACTTTTGTCCAGATTATTGATGGAAATGCAGAGATTGTAATTGACGGAATATCAAATTTATTAAAAACAGGTCAATCAATTATTATTCCGGCTCATTCCTCGAATCTTGTTAAAGCGAATGAACGTTTCAAGATGATATCGACAACCATAAAGAGCGGCTATGAATAGTAAGCATCGTTACGGATCTCCTGTACTCTGGATTCCGGGCTTTGGTTTATTGGTTCCATTTGTTGAACTTTATTGATTAGAAAATTAAGAAACTTTAGCTCGGCAAAGCCAAATCTATCTATTAACTCTTAAACCCGTTTGTCAAACCACTTCAGGAAAATGACAGGACTTACCCCGTCTCACTTAAAAAACCTCCTTTCCAATACCGGTATCTTTAATGAAAAGACTGATATTCATTATTATTGCATCGCTTTTATTCAATAGTTGCGCTATTCTCAGGTATCCGGATTTTGGCAAGGTTCCTAAAAAACCAGGCAGTTACCCAAAGTTTTCGGAAAGGGATTACCTGGTCGGAAAGCTTGACGAAGATCGTGCGGGTTATGATGTAACTTTTTATGATCTGGACCTTTTCCTTAATCCAGATAATAAAAAGCTTGGCGGTACGGTAAATATCCATTTCACTGCACTTGCAGAACTTAAAAACATCCGCTTTGACCTATATGAAAATCTTGATATCAGCAGTTTAAAGATATCAGGACAGGAGATATCCTTTTTACGAAATGACAGAGCAGTGATTGCCTCTCTTCCCGCTTCATTGGTTATTGGCCGGGACTATATTCTTGTTGTTGAGTATGAGGGTAAACCTTCCCGTGCAAAAAATCCACCCTGGAGCGGAGGTGTGGTATGGGAAAGAGACAAGGATGGTAACCCCTGGATTGGGGTAACCTGCGAAACCGAAGGGGGAAGCATCTGGTTCCCCTGCAAGGATCATCTTTCTGATGAACCCGACAGTGTCAGGCTTCGAATGACTGTTCCGGCAGGATTGCAGGTTGTATCAAATGGTACAATGAAGAGCCATATCTTCCAGTCAGCGTGGGAAACGTTTACGTGGAGTACAAATTACCCTGTCAATATCTACAATATAACTTTCTATGCAGGGAAATTTGAACATTTCAGTGATACAATGCATACTCCGCAAGGCATCCTTAACCTTGATTATTATGTTCTGCCGCAAAACCTTGAAAAAGCAAAAAAGCACTTTATACAGGCAAAAGATGTCATTAATATCTATATCATGTCTTTTGGACCTTATCCGTGGATGAAAGAGGGATTCAGACTTGTTGAGGCACCTTATGAAGGAATGGAACATCAGACAGCCATTGCCTATGGGAGCAGATATTCAAACCGGGCATGGCTGGGAGGGGACTATATAATCGTGCATGAGGCTGCCCATGAGTGGTGGGGTAATGCAGTATCAGTCATTGATTTTAGCGATATCTGGCTGCATGAGGGGTTCGCCACATATTCCGAAATGATCTTTGCAGAACATACACTGGGATATGACAACTCGCTATTGTATGCTAGATACTATATAGCCGGATCGATAAAGAATAAACGGCCGGTTGTAGGTCCGCCGGATGTCAGTTACTGGAATAACAGGGACAATGATATTTACAATAAAGGAGCCATGGTACTGCATACAATACGTAACGTTCTGAACGACAGCGCCCTTTTCTTTGATATCCTCCAGACTTTCTACCGTGAGAATACAGGATCATCTCATGTTGTAACTGCTGATTTCATCGAGGTTGTTGAGCGGAAAACAGGCAAGGACTGGGACAAATTCTTTGAAGTATACCTTTATAGCCGTGAGGTTCCTGTTCTTTACTGGTATTATGGTTCTGTCGGAAAAAATGAGGATTACGGCACAAATGTCAGGAAAGGCGTACCGGTAGTCGCAGCAAAATGGGTAAACGTTCCGGAGGGCTTCAGCATGCCTGTTGAATTATATTGTAAAAAAGAGAATGTTTCAGTAAGGATAGAGGTGACAACAAAACCAACACTTTTTTACTTTGAGGATATGACAACATGTATTAAGCTGATCTGTAATAAAAAACTTTCGTACTTTGATGCCGTGACAGATATCAGTGTCCTGACTGAAGTTGAATCTTACGGGCCTGGAGATAAATAAAATCTCCCTTTCGTCATCCTATGCATTCGGTAGTCGAAACCTCAGGGAATATGTGAATTATGTAAGTAATTCTCAAAATTATATAACGATCATCCGAACCTGGCTGTGTAATTTTATTCCTGAAATCTTTTCCTTATTAAGATCAGGTTGATATTTATTATCCTTAATAGCACACTAACAAAATCAGGCAAAATGAAAAAGATCTTTCTTGGTTTAATGATAACTGGGTTATCATTAACATTTATTCCGCTTCAATTAAACGCAACACCCAAAGTTACACCTTCCTCCGTGGTTGACCCCATTCCCGTAAGCCCGGCAGAAGCAGCAAGAGCTAACGAATTACTGCTTAGGTTAAACGAAATTAATACGTCGGACAAGTCAAACTTGAACTCGTCAGAAAAGAAACTACTGCGAAAAGAAGTAAGTTCAATTAATAGTGAGCTTAAGGCAATCGGTAATGGTGTGTATATTTCAGGAGCCGCACTCATTATTATTATTATTCTGTTGATCATTTTATTATAAACTATTAACAACATAATTCATGAAAAACTTACTTTATATTATTGCAGCGATCCTTATTATCGCCTGGGCAATCGGATTTTGGGGATACCACGCCGGCGGCCTAATACATATCCTGCTTGTCATCGCAATTATTGCAATCATTGTCAGGGTTATCCAGGGGAGAAAAATCCTTTAGGTAGCGGATTTCTGCTTGGTTTGCTGGCCTCCAAAAGGCGATGGTTATAAACTTTAGAAAATGAATCCCATGAAAAAAGCAGGTATAATCATTTTAGTCATAGGTTTGGTGTTAACCATTTTTACAACAGTTACATTTTTCACCAGAGAGAAGGTAGTTGATATCGGAGAACTCGCAATCACCGCAAAAAAACGTCACAACCTTAAATGGTCTCCGCTGATTGGCGTTGCAGTGATGGCGGCTGGCGGAGTTATTCTGTTGGTCTCTAAAAAGAAATAATATCATTCCCGGAATGAAAAAAATCCATTGCATGCCTGCTGTTCGACCTTTACTTCCCATAAAGAACAGAATTGACAGGCAGGGCTGACCCTGATATTTGAAGATGAAACCGGCCTTTTGAGCATAGAAATTTGCGGCTCGTAAACAGAAGTGGGTACCTGGTTAATGGCTTGCCGGATTTCCCTATCCACTACGATCGGAATCCCAAACTGCCATTTGTTCCTTTTTTCCCTGGGTATCTCTACCCAGCGGACCGGATTGTGACGATAAAAGCCCTCCCGTCCAGCCTTCAGATTCCACCTCGCGGTGACACCCTTGCCTTTGACTAAGGCTTCCTGCTGTTAAAGTGCGTTCATGGTTCTCACGTATAGTTATTGCCCATGCCGGGCGCACATAAAAAAGGCCGTCCCTAATACAGAGACGGCCATTTTTATCATATAGACTTTTTTCTAAAAACGGTAACCGAGTGAAAAACCGTAACCAATGTTCCTGTATGATGATTTATCGTCAGAGACCCAATCCAACTTCGGATTGATCTTCCGCAAACCGAGCTGGGCATTCATCTGTAAGAAGATGCCTCTTGATAATTCATATCCGAAGAAGATATTCCCACCGGCATCGAAAGCCCTGTAATACGCATTCTCCAACAGATCGTTCAAATTAGCGACAGTGGGATTGAATATTACCGAACGTTCATAGGAAATAGCTTCGTATTCGGAGGTTTCCTTGCCTGTTACCCCGTAAGCTATATAGGGACCAAAACCAAATAGTAAAAATCCTTGTCCTAACAGTGGCCTGTACAATAAGTTCAAAGGCATTTCAATGTATGACAATCTTGTGGTGGTGGTAAAATCACCTGGCTCGGGAGGTGTAAAGAAGTCATTCTTTGCTCCTTTGGCAGAGAAAAGAATCCCTGGCTGGAAATAGAAGTCAGGTGCCACCGGGATATTTGCATTAACTCCTGCATGAAATCCTGGCAACAAACTATTTTCAAGCTTATCCCCATTGCTGTCCTTCCCGTTTATATTCGTGAAATTGACACCGGCCATAAACCCTATGCCAATCTGAGCTTGCAGAGCCAATGCTGACAGAATAAAGATGGTTGATAAAGTAAGTAGTTTCGTTTTCATTTTCATTTAATATTAAGATTATATGTGTATTATTTCAACTTGATTATCATGATTATTCGGCTGCTTTTGCAGCTTCAGCTTTCATCTTCTCATTTGCAGTGATCAGAAACTCAACCCTGCGGTTTCCAGTACGACCCTCTGCTGTGGTGTTTTCATACTTTGGTAGCGTTTCGCCAAATCCTTTAATTGTTAAACGGCTGGGCATTAGACCTTTATCTATCAGATAAGCAGACACTTCATTGGCCCGTCTTTCAGACAAAGCCTGGTTATACGATTCACTGCCTTTACTATCGGTATGTCCCTGCACTTCAATATCCGTATCAGGATAAGTGCTAAGAATCCTAACCAGTTTATCAAGGTTGATTTTAGCATCATCCGACAGATTCGACTCGTCAAAACCAAACAGAACATTGCTGCTGAACTCCACAACGATTCCTTCACCTACACGCTCCACTTTTGCATCAGGAACGGTATTCTTAATTTCCTCAGCCTGTTTATCCATCTGATGACCAATCACCGCACCTGTGGCACCACCGACTGTGGCTCCTATTATTGCACCCAGGGCAGTGTTACCCGAGGCACTGCCGATTACAGCGCCCATGGCACCTCCGGCTGTAGTACCGACAACTGCACCTTTCTGGGTTTTATTCCAGGATGCACAGCCGCATAAAATCAAAACCGCGCTTGCAATCATGATCAATCCAATTTTTAACTTTTTCATAATAGATGTATTAAATTATTTATAAATCTGAATATCAGTAATAAATATTGATGTAAGGTATGGCGCTTTTCTATGATAAGCGTTACATAACTTTCTGAAATTCTTACATCATTCACACATTGAGAGTTTGGAATGATAGGGTTTGCATTTTTATAACAGCAATAATGGTGAACCCGGATTAATATCGGCTTGCATGAATGAGGAATGTGACATTAAACCGGGGGAAAAATTCTTGCCACACCTGCTATTTCAGAAAGCAATCTGTATGTGCGTACATCTGAACACCTGAATGCATTTCAGGAATAACCTGAGAAAACCGGACAAAAGACAAAATACCGTAAAGTGCACAGCACTTGAGGCTTTTTCTTTTAGTTTTCCCCTTAAGGATCACAAGCCCGCATAGCGGGCGAGTAATCTTATTACCCCGATTGCTCCTATCGTACTTAGGGATTTTTACAATCTCTTCAATAAACACTTCATCTGTTTCCGATGCATCGGATAATTTCTCCATGGATTTCCTTTATTCTTCCAGGTAACGACGTACCGTATTACGGCTTATCCTTAACTCCCTGGTCATTTTACGTTCTGAATAACCATCCCGGTACCTGAGCAGGATAATTTTCTGCTTCGCACTCATTCTTATCATTTTTTATTCTTCTCTCATTTGTAAAAAATGAGATATGATAAGCATTGATAAGTGGCATGGACTTCAACTGAAATTTGGTACGATTTTCAACTGGTATATACAGGCATTACTCTTTTTGAAAAAGTATCTCTAAATGAACTCTTTAGCAAAGGGTCAATATCGGTCCCAATTGATGATTCTCCTAACTTGTTCAGTTATAATTATTTTTAACGGGACACCAGTGAAAAACATTAAATCCTAACAAAAGAAAAACAATGATCCTTTATGATTTTAATGAAAAATCTAATAAAAATTTTAAATAATTAAGTTTACTTTAAACGGGCAACCTATATCATGAAGGATCAAACCGGGAATCCTGAACCGGGAACCTTTCACCCTCCGGCTTAGTATGCCGAAGCTTTGGCGAAGGCATAAATCCCGATTATTTTGCTATTTTTAGGTTTTCCCATTTCTGACACCCTGATGTGATAAAACATCTCATTGCTGTGATATCCCGAAAGTGTTTTTTTCTACAGGCTGCGAAATATTTCCCGGTTATCCTCCGTCGCGGATGCTTGCCCTGGCTGTGCCTGTTGACGGGCATCGTTTCCATTGCTGAAGCTCAGATTCCTGTTATCCGGCAGGATTTAATGGACCTGAACCGGTTAAATCTGAATGAGCAAATCTATCTGCACACCGATTGTGAAGTCTATGCCCCAGGAGATACCATCTGGTTCCAGGCCTATATCCGGAACAAATACTCGCTGAAGAAATCAAACCTGAGCAATATTTTCCACCTGAACCTGGTGGGTAAAAACGGAACGATCCTCTCTCACGATCGTTACCTGATCACCGATTCCCGGTCGTCAGGCTGCCTGGCGATTGATAATAACCAGCCCGATGGTTACTATGTCCTTTATTGCTATTCAAGCTGGATGAAAAATTTTGATCCGGAACAGGTATATCAAAAAGAGATATTGATTATCAGGGATATTAATAAAGGCAACCGGATGGTGCCCCATTTCGACAGGGCCTATTACCGGCCGGGCGATACGGTAAAAGTGATGGTGAAATATTATGACGAACTTAATGGCCAGATGGAAGGTTCCCGGTTCAGGTACAGGCTTCTGACGGGAAAGGAGGTCATGGCCAGGGGCGGGGCCCACTCCTCGGCCACTGAATCGAATCCCCTGGAATTTATCATGCCCGATTCTCTGGCCGGATCCCCTGTGCTGGAGATATGGGACAACACCCTGAGTGCTTCCTTCGATATTCCGCTGAACAGAGACATAAGGGTTGATTTCTTTCCTGAAGGGGGGAACTGTCTGAACAATGTGTCGGGGATCATGGCTTTCAAGGCGGTTTATGCAGATAGCCGGCCGGCAGAGGTCAGAGGCATCATAGTGGATGATGCAGGCGATGTACTGGCAGATGTCAGGACGGATCACGACGGAATGGGTCAATTCCCTTATCATCCGCAGGAAAATAAAAAGGTATACCTGGAGATCACGCACCCCGCCGTACCCGGCAAAATCTATCCTTTGCCCGCCGGGGAAGCGTATGCATGGACGATTCATGCCAATGCATTCAAAGACAGGCTGCACATTGAGATCAAAAACAACCTGCCGGCATTCGATACCTGTTTGTTTGTGTTGTCCATCAGGGATTTTTCGGATTACTTCATGTGGATCCGCTCTGAGTCCGGGCTGGCTTTTGTTCTGCCGACAGCTGAATTTCCTGCAGGAATTGCTGTCCTGACACTGCTCGACCGGAACCGGGTGCCGCTTGCAGAACGGCTGGTTTTTATAAACCACGACCGGTCTATTCTTCCCGTCCTGGAAACCGACCGGAAGAAATACCTCTGCCGGGACCCGGTGATTCTGGCAATCGGACCCGGACCGGGACAAAAGCCGTTCAGGGAAGGCCAATATTCCCTGACGGTCTATGACGAGAAATTCGGCGGTTCCGGTCTGATTGACGAACCGAATATCATTGCTTCAAGCTATCTCAGACCGGAAATAAAAGGGGAGATCCTCAATCCGAATTATTATTTCCTGTCGGATAACCAGGAAACGCGCTATCACCTGGATCTGCTCATGCTGACCCAGGGATGGAGGCGTTATCGCTACCAGGTGTTATACCGCCACACAGACTCCCTTGAATTTCCAAGAAACCGGGACGAAATCACCGGCCAGGTAAAAAGGTCTCGCTATGGAAGGGATCCGGTGCCTGAAGCAGCTGAGCTCACCGTCTATTTTTCAGGCAACTGGGTATCCCTGTTCACGGAAGAAAATGGACGTTTTTCAATATTACCGGAATATTCCGTCGATCATCTGTCCCCGGTAATTATATCAGCCAGGGACCGGAAAGGCTCCGGCAGGGTAATAGTCGAGATGGACAGCGATCCTTTCCAGGAGCGGTTGAAAGGAACCCTCAGGGCGTTACCCGATTCTGCCGGGAGATCAGGTCCGGGTAAACCTTACATTTTTGAGGACATCAACCGGATCCTGAACGTCAATACCAGTAGAAGTATCTGGCTGGAGGAGGTAAAAATTACACGCAATATCCGGCCCGACACCATCGATCTGAATGAAGAGCTGGTAAAAAGCCTTTACAGTGTCAGGACAGCTGATGAATTGGTACTGTCCACCTCGAATGACATTTTTCAAATTGTGATGTCCATGGGATTCAACTGCAACCTGGATGTGGAAAACGACCGGCTGATGGTTTATTTTCAGGGTGAATATGTTCCTGTGCGTTTTATGGTGGATGGGTTTGACATGGGGGAGGCCTATTCGGATATCAATGCGTTCTATTCGCCGCGTGAGATTGAAAGCCTCTATCTGGCCAGGGGCTTTGACGCATTTGTAATGTACAGGAACTATGCGGTGGTTTATATCAAAAGCCGTTTCCGTGCCGGATATGACGATTCAGTGGATGAGCGGGATAAGAACTATGCAATAATACCCGTTTTAAAGGTCGGCAGGGAGTTTTACAGTCCAGCTTACCGCACTGAAGAGGAGCGCAATTTCCCTGTGCCCGATATCCGGAAAACCATATACTGGGAGCCGGACGTTCGATTTGATGAAAATGGAACAGCCAGGATCGTGTTTTTCAATTCAGACCGCTATACAAGAGTAAGGTGTATTTTGGAGGGCATCACCGATACCGGGATACCGGTACATGGGGAAACATCTTATGACATTACTATTTACAGGGAATGAAAGGGTAAATTGTTAACCTGATGTTTCCGGGAGAATGGATGAAGCAGTAAGAGTCTGCCGACCATTCTGTAAACTCTTTATTATGATGATTGGTATGAAGAATTATATCTGCTGAACTAATGGAAACCTTAAGAAATGAAGTCCTGCAGTGTCAGAAGTGCCATCTGGCCGCAACCCGTCAGCATGTCATTTTCGGGGAAGGAAACATTCATGCCGGTGTTTTTATTATCGGTGAGGCCCCGGGGAGGGATGAGGACCGGATTGGAAGGCCCTTCGTGGGCAAATCGGGTCAGTTGCTCGATAAGATACTGGATGCCTGCGGATTTAACCGGAAAGATCATGTGTACATCAGCAATATCGTTAAGTGCAGGCCTCCTGACAACAGGGTGCCGACCCCTCAGGAAGCGGCTGTTTGCATGCCCTGGCTGTTGAAGCAGATTGAGCTGGCAGATCCGAAAATAATCATCCTGCTGGGTGCAACCGCTCTCAGATACATGGCAGGTTCGTCATATAAAATTACAGTTGAACGCGGAAACTGGCTGATCTGGCAGAACCGGCTGGCCATGCCTGTTTATCATCCTGCGGCCCTGCTTCGCAATCCCGGCCTGAAGCGCGATACCTGGGAAGATTTTAAAAAAGTTGTTTATAAGTACCGGGAGCTGGTGAATCCGCAGCACTACTCCAGGTATGTATAAAACCGTTCGGGTTTATTGTCGGGAGGATCCGGATGAAGAAGGAAGAATCAGATTTTAATCATATCTTCCTCTGCCCATTCCACCTCCCATTCCGCTGCCTCTTCCGCCGCCTCTTCCACGGCCGTTCCTGGGACCGAACCCCATACCACGTCCCCTTCCTCGTCCTTCGCCCCGTCCTTCGTAAGATGAACTCCCCTTGCGGCCCGAATGAATGCTGCTTTTTAATGTCGGCTCCTTTAATTCCGGGATCAAACCATTCTTAACTTTTTCAACAGCTTCATTTACGCGCATGTTCCGGCAGAGATATATCCTGCATCCTGCGAGCAGCAGTTCATCATATGACCCGGGACCGATATTACCGATAATGACCCTGGAAATGCCCTGCCTGATCAATTCCCCGGTTTGCTGGGGATCATCCTTGCCAACTCCCCGGATGGCATTATATTCTAAGGTTCCGGGATCAACTATGAGGAAATACCCGGCATGTCCGAACCTTCCCGATACTTTTGAATCCAGTGTATCACCTGTTGATGCAATTAAATATTTTTCCATTCCAGACCTCCTTTATATAAGAGACAACATCTTTTCCGGTATAAACCCGGCTTTTGTTTGCTGAACAATCCGGTTCATTCAATCTTCCCGGGCGGCTCTTTCCCCGAACAGCAGGGTTCCTATCCGTACGATATTGGCGCCTTCCTCAATGGCAATTTTATAGCTGTTACTCATTCCCATTGAAAGGTACCGCATTTCCACCCCTGGCATATTCATTTCCCTGACCCGGTCGAACAGTTTCCGGGTGATTCTGAAATAGGGGCGCGCCTCTTCAGGGTTCCCGAACCGCGGTCCCATGGTCATCAGTCCGAGGAGCCGGAGGTTGGGCAATGTGCTGATGTGCCGGATGAGCTTTTCGGCATGTTCAGGCAAAACTCCGGTTTTATTGGACTCCTTCCCGCTGTTGATTTCGATGAGTACCGGCATCGTTTTTCCTTCAAGGGCGCACTGTTTATCCACCTCTTCAGCCAGCCGGACCGAGTCAATGGTTTCGATCATGTCAAAAAGTCCGATCGCCTTTTTTACTTTGTTTCGCTGAAGATGACCAATCATATGCCATTGAATCTTGTCGTCGATGGCCTGTTTGATCCGTTCTGCCTCCTGGACATAATTATAGCCTACCACCCTGATCCCGGCTTCAACAGCCGCCTTCACCTCCCCGGGGAGCCTTGTTTTTGCGGCAGCAACCAGTAACACCCCTTCCGGGATGGTTTGCATTATTTCAGTAATCTGACTTTTAATCGAATCGAAGTTGTTCATTTTTTCTGTTTGATATTCAACCTTCCGCTCCGTAAATCCATTAATTACTGTCTGAATGTCCTGTAATGCACCTGGGACATCACAGACGGTATGGGGCAGACAGGTATAACGGCTTAATGTGCCGGATGATTTAAAAAATGGTTATTCCCCGTGAATCCGTATTTTCTTTTCCAGCAGTGCTTCCTTGCTTTCCTGGTGATTCGGGTCCGGAACTATGGCATCGACCGGACAAACATTAACACATTGCGGCTCATCGTAAAAACCGACGCACTCCGTGCACAGATCAGGATTTATTACATAAATGGTATCGCCTTCAGAGATTGCTTCATTCGGGCATTCAGATACACAGGCTGCACAGTTAATGCATTCTTCGTTAATTATTAAAGCCATAATATACCTCCTTGTTTAACAATTAATAATAAATGATAAAAATCAATGTTCAGAACAGTACAAAACCCCTATGACCAAAACAAGAGTTCCTATTTTGATTATGGTGGGCCCTGTAATTCCGGAAGAGCTGGATTTTTGACACGTGCCCGGGGCATTTTAACTGTATGGTTTATTCAAATTTAATGAGAATATTCTCACAAACAAATTAATCATGAAAAATTTTAGATGTTTGGTGATTTATCAGGATGGGAACTGAGCAATCCTGATCCTGAAATTAACTTGCAGATGTAATATTTTCAGGATGAACATGTGTACATAAGGTAATCGTGAACGGGGAAACATTGTTTGATGTGAATATATGTGACGGGCTCGCTGTGCCTGCGTGGTGTGTCTGCCGAATTTTGTACTTTTATGCAAATGGTTAAAGAAGTCAGAAAATCCACGCGTAAAACCATTACCGTTCGCTGTTATGCCGAACTCAACGATTTTTTGCCATCGGATAGAAAACAGAAGAACTTTGAGCTTTCGCTGAAAATGCCTGTAACAGCTGCCGAAGTTATTGAATTTCTTGGCATCCCGTTATCAGAGGTGGATCTGATAATGGTCAACAGCTGGCCGGCGGCGAAAAGCCACCGGATAAGTGAACATGACTATGTCTCTGTTTATCCTGTTTTTGAAACCCTCGATATCAGCAGTCTTAAAAACGCTCCGAACGAACCCCTGAGGATCACCCGGTTTATTCTTGACGCGCACCTTGGCAAGCTGGCCAGGTATTTAAGAATGCTCGGATTCGATACGCTTTACAGGAATGATTACGGAGATCATGAAATCATCGATATTGCCGGGAAAGAAAAGCGGATTATATTGTCCCGGGATAAATTGTTATTGAAGTCGCCTGAGGTGCATCACGGCTATTATGTCCGCGCAATTGACAAACATAACCAGCTGGTTGAAATTGTTGAAAAATTTGACCTTTGTTCGCAATTCAAATCATTTACCCGTTGCATGACGTGCAATTCAGTTCTGCGACCGATTAAAAAAGAGGCCGTTCGTGATAGAATTAAATCCGGTATTTTCAATTGCTATAATGAATTCTTTTATTGCCCTGTATGCGATAAGGTGTTCTGGAAAGGTTCGCATTTTCAAAGGATGGAAAGACTGATCATCAACATTATAAAAAGCAGGATGGGTGCACGTGCATCCTGATTAACGGGGCAGGATCAGGTTATGGATCACGGGCAGTCCGATATTTATCGTGAAGTAAAGACAATCCGCAGTTGGATTGTTATCATTGGAATTGCAGTAATTATTGGCCTGATTGCTCTATTTTTATTGGTATTGAATCAAGCTTCCGCAATCTCCTGAGGACGATTCAGTCGGGAAATGAAGCCCCGTAGCATCTCAGTGCCCCTGCCGGATGCATACTCCGCAGAACGACTGGCTTCTATAACCGGTCCCTGAGCCCCGAAAAAAAGTACACCGGATTAAATATTCAAATGAACATTTGTTCATATTATTTTATAAATTTGTTGGTGCAGGACCATGAGGGATGCCGGGCAGTGTGATTTTTAACAGGAAGGTTGCAGAAAACAATGAACATTTTCAATAATAAAGAGATTGCAAATGCATATGATCGTTATTATGATGACGATAGGGGGAAAGCGGTCGACCTGATTGAAAAGAAGATCCTGCAGAAGCATCTAAGGGTAACCAGGGATGAAACAATACTGGAACTGGGCTGTGGGACCGGCCACTGGACGGAGTTTCTGTGTGGACAAGGGTTCCGGGTTCTGGCTGTGGACAGTTCCCGGGCCATGATCGACATTGCCAGAACAAAAAATATAAACAGGGCCATTTTCAGACAGGCTGATGCCAGTGCCCTGCCGTTCAAGACCAGTAGTTTTTCAACCCTAGTGTCGGTTACCATGCTGGAGTTTACAGAAAGTCCGTTCATGGTTCTTGATGAAATCGATAGGGTTCTGAGACCGGGCGGGCTTCTGGTGCTCGGCTGTCTGAATATATTTTCCGAACTGGGGAAAAGAAGCCGGGAGGATCCGGTCTTTAAACATGCGCATTTTTTTTCACCGGCAGAGGCAGGGCAGTTGCTGTCCCGTTTTGGCACCCCCGAATTGAGTTCCGGGGTTTATTTCTCATCCGCATTTGAATTGCTCGACGGAAGAGAAGAAAGGGAAACGGTGCAGCCTGCATTCATTGTTGGCTCTGTTATAAAAAACAAACATCGTGGGAATAACGGTTGAAATCAGTTACTATCCGCTTATTGCTGAATATATCAATGTGGTTGAAGATTTTATCAACGCAATTGAGGCGGATGAAAAAATTAAAGGTCAAGCAGGCATCATGAGTACATTTATAAGTGGTGATTATGATGATGTGATGATGCTTTTGAATCGTGAAGTTAAAATCTTTATGGATCGATATCCTTCGGTTTTTGTGATAAAAATCTCAAACGCCTGTGATGTATAGTTTAATGCCTCAGAATGTTATAATGTGTCATTCTTATTATGGAGGGATATATGGGGTATTAAGGGATTCTGAAAAGCGCACTGTGCTTAAAAAATGACATTATGGAACGAAGAGTATTTGGACCGGTTCCCTCGCGCAGGCTGGGAAAAAGCCTTGGAATAAATAATATTCCTTACAAAATATGTACCTACCAATGTATCTATTGTCAGCTCGGCAAGGCTGTAAGGATGCAGGCAAACAGGCAGGAATTTTACAGGCCGGAAGAGTTGGTTGGGGAAGTAAAGACTGTTTTGGACAGCATTGAAAAGGAAAATGAATACCCCGATTATGTAACCCTTGTACCCGACGGGGAGCCCACCCTGGATATTCATATGGGCGAGCTGATAGAGCGGCTCGGGATTTTAAACATTCCGGTTGCGGTTATTACCAATGCATCGCTGATGCACCTGCCTGAAGTCAGGGAGGAACTGCTAGGGGCAGATTATGTTTCGCTGAAAGTTGACACGGTTCAGCATCAGACCTGGAAAAAAGTGAACAAACCCCATAAGAGCATCAGGCTGGAAGCCATTGAAGAAGGGATTCAGACCTTCGCACGGCTTTTTACCGGCAAACTGGTAACTGAAACCATGTTGATCAGGGGCTTTAATGATTCTTACGATGAGTTAACTCAAACGGCACGCTTTATTAGAACCTTCACCCCCGAAACGGCATACATAGCCATTCCCACCAGGCCTCCGGCATTCCGGCAGGCGGTCCCTGCTGATGAAGAAACTGTAAATGAGGCATATCATATTTTCAGGGATTATCTGGATAAGGTTGAACTGCTGACTGGCTATGAGGGCAATGCCTTCTCGTCGACCGGCCACTTCAGGGAGGATATCCTGAGTATAACAGCCGTTCATCCTATGAGGGAAGATGCTGTCAGGGGATTACTGCATAAAACCAATGACAGTGAGGATGCGCTGATCCTCCTGCTGGAAGAGAAACAGCTTGAAAAACTGCAATTCAACGGACACAATTATTACCTGAGGAGGTTTTCAAAGTAATCCTGCGGGGGACAAACGGTTCATTTCAATGTTGAAAATAGTCTGGTTCATATTGACTGCCGGGTGCGGCATCATGCCCATGCAGGGGCAGGACACCCTCCAGCCTGTCATTTACAGGCCAATAGGGATTTTCCATACATCCTACACACCACAGACCGGTGCTCCGCGGCAGGGTATCTTAATGCCCGAAACCACGGGAACCATTGAAATCTTTCCTCCCTATCGCAGTGCTTTAAATACGTTAAACCTTTTTGAATATATTATTGTCATTTATCATTTCAGTGAGGTGGAGCGGTGGGAAGCTGTTGTTAATCCGCCTGCTGCAAGTCACGAACATAATTTCGGACTATTTTCCACCCGTAGTCCCAAACGACCTAATCCAATCGGATTATCGATTGTAAAACTTGAAAAGATTGAAGAGGGTATTTTATATGTGTCGGGTGTTGATGCCTTCGAGGGGACTCCGATATTAGATTTAAAGCCTTATCTGCCTTCAGTGGATTGCATCAAAAGTCTGCAGAATGAATTGATTGAAATTGAACTGGGCCATCATGATGAAAATTTCATTGAGGATTCCGCCTATTTCAAATAATGATCCTGCCGGGTGACACTTCAGCGCTACTCAGCATACTTTTGAAAACCGGTTTTTCAGGTATTACGATTTCCCGGAAAATATATTAAATCATCGCCGGTTCCTGAAATTTTTTCACATCTCTGTGGTACCCTTTTTCACGGGCAAATTCTCTTGCCTGGTGCATGAAAGCCTGGATTCTCATGTCAATGGCCGTATTGTCATGTCCGTCATAGGCTATGTTCACATAAGGAATGTTGTCGTGATCCCGTTTAAACTGGTTCGATAACGATTCGATAACCGTACCCGGCATGCAGGTAAATGGAAGGATATTTGCAATACCCGATATACCTGTTCCGGATAATACCACGGAGGTGCCCAGGTTAAGGGCCGGATCACCATCATAATGCTTATGAATGTACGGGCCGCATGATGCGAGCATCTCATGCAGTTCGACCTCTCTGTGGTGGTCATACATTCCGGCAATTGATTTCTGCAGTTTTTTCGCTACGGATCTTTGAACAAAATTCTGGATACCGGCTTTCATCAATCCTTTATAATCACTTTTCCAGATACTGTCACGATGGTAACGGTAGGTGGTATAACTTAACCATTCACCGAAAGGGGCAATCCAGGTCTCGGCCCCGTTTTTTTCGAGTCTTTCAATTAAAAAGCCATTGCAAAAGGAGTTATCCCTCATGAATATTTCTCCGACAACGGCTATAACCGGTTTTCTCTCCCCATTCTTCATCGGAATCTCTTGCATTTTCCTGGCTGTATCCTTCACTATTTCCACAACCTCCCTGGCTCCATGTTCAATCGATTCAACAATGGCGGAGAGCGCCTTATTATAAATTTGTTCCGTTAATCCTTCCTGCAGTTCATAAGGCTTGTGCTCCTGTTTTAATTTTCTCAGCAGGTCAACCGCAACGATGCCTTTCCACGCGAGGTAACGGAATTTCGTTCCCTGTCCTGCGGAGATCTCTTCATAGGAGGTATCATTGCTGGGTGAAATGATTCGGACATCTTCAAATCCCAGTCTGTTGAATAAGATACTCTGAAACTTATTGTACTGTCCAAACCGGCACGGCCCGTTATGATCAGGCATGAAGAAACTTATCTTTTTCGAATCGGTTCCGGGCTCCATCAGTTTTCTGAGAAAGCTTCCGGTTGTACAGATCATGGGAAAACATTCCTTACCGGTTGTATATTGCCTGCCCAGTTCAAGATCCGTTTCACCTTCTTTAGGAAGCACATGAGCGTCGATTCCGCAACTTCGTGATGCTGCGGATACAGCTTCTCCTGCATCACACATATATGGAAAATAGAGTATCCGGTCCTTTGCAGGTGATGTTGAAAATCCCCTGGGTATATAAACTCTGTTCCGGACTTTGTTGATAAGTCTGGAACCCCGCATGCTGTCGAGAAATGCTTCACACCTGGTGATCAAACCAGCATCGGCACTGTGTTCATCAATTTCAAGTTCGAGATAGGGTTTACCGGCCATTTCTTCATGGACAAAATGCGACAGAAACGAATCGGGGCCGCAACGGTAATTACTTGCATAAACGGCATGAAGTTTTTTGTCCCTTCCGATGATTCGGGCTGCCGCAAGAATACTTTTTCCGTTTGGCCAGTACATTTGATGGTAATCCCGGGTGATATGCTCACCTGATAGCGGTAAAAATTCCAGCGGTATCGGTATGACATTCAGATTGATCAGTTTATCAACCAGATTCATGTTCAATGTTGGATCTCCTGTATTGTAAGGCCTGCCTAAAATAACCACAGCCTCTTTATCCTCAGGAAGATTTTCCAGCACCTTCTTTCCCCTTATTTCAAGGCTCCGTTCATACTCCGTCTGTGAATTGTCGGCTTTCTCAATGGCCCGGATGACTTTTTTTTTCGGTATTTTGAACTTCTTCCACATAAAATCGGCCAGATCATTGTTTAAAACTCTTCCGAAATATTTGAAATTAAGTGCGGGGACCAGGAGCTTATCCTGTTCATCAGGTGACAGAGCAGTTTTTACCATGAAAGGATAAGTTTGCACATAGGTGCAGTTATAGTTATAGGTTGGGTCTTCTTTTTCCGATTTTTCAGTTATTATGAAGGGTGTGAAAATATAATCAACCTGTTTTTCGAGCAGATCATGAATATGGCCGTGCATGACTTCTACTGGCAAACAGGTCTCGGCAACAATTACATCAAGCGACTTTTTCATGATCTTGTTGTCGGTCTCAGAGGAAAGCACCACGCGGAATCCGAGTTCTTCGAAAAATCTCCTCCAGAATGGGAACTGCTGATAAAATAACATCAGTGCCCGCGGTATGCCAATGGAAATTCGGTTATCATTTTCTTCTTCCCTGTAATCACTTAACAGCATGCTTAATCGCTCATTGAAATAATTGGGTATGCCCTTGCCTTTATTCTTACGTTCTTCCACTTCAAACAACTCACAACGCGCTCCATAAAACAGGGGCCTTTTCTCACCTTCTATCCTTACCCGTCTGATCTCACAATAATTGGGACACTTCTTGCAGATAAACTTATCCACTGTATAGGGAATTTTACTGATATCCCACCCTTTAAACCGGGTATCAATCCGGTTTTCCTTTACATAATCCCTTGCCAGCATTGCGGCGCCGATGGCGCCGGTTACATCGAAGTGAGGGGGTACAAATATTTTTTTGCCTGTAACTTTTTCAAATGCCGCAACCACGGCTTTATTATTTGTAACCCCGCCCTGAAAGAGGATATGATTGCCGATCCTTTTTTTACCGACTACCATATGAATGTAGTTCAGAACAATAGAATAGGCCAGTCCCCCGACAAGGTCCTCAGTTTTGGCCCCTTTTTGCTGGTGCGCGTTCAGGTCTGATTCCATAAAAACAGTGCACCGGTCGCCCAATGCAGCGGGTTTTTGTGACTGAAGGGCCAGGTTACCGAACTCTTCAATGATGTTGATGCCGAGCTTTTCAGCTTGTTCTTCCAGGAAGGATCCTGTTCCGGCGGCACACACTTTATTCATCTCGAAATCAACAACCACTCCGTTGTCGATACTGATATATTTGGAATCCTGTCCGCCGATTTCAAATACGGTATCCACCTCCCTGTCAAATGCAATTGCCGCGGTGGCCTGAGCGGTGATCTCATTGCGGATCACGTCAGCCCCGATAAAATCACCGGTCAGGTAACGACCCGAACCTGTTGACCCGGCCGCTTTAACAACGACCCTGTCACCAATCTCTCCGTATATTTCAATCATGCCGCGCCTGATGGCATCCAGGGGTTTGCTGGCTGTGGGAAGATACCTTCTGGCAACAACCCGGTTATCATCATCAATCAGAACCACGTTGGTACTCAGTGAACCCACATCCAGCCCGAGGTATACTTCTGTCTTCACGGCCTGGTCGGGCAATATCCTGACTTCTTTGTTAATCCCGGTATCCGGTTCATGAAGCGGATCCATATACTTTTCATTGGTATCTCCGCTCTCAAGATATTTTTCAAGTCCTTCCAGCCCTTTATAGACAGCCTTGCCGGAGGCATCGGTGGACAGCGTGTGAAAGACCGCTCCAATGGCGCCCATGGATGCATGATATTCAGGAATGATCAGATCGTTCTCGCCTGTATTCAGTATCTCCCTGAATGCTCTTACCACACCCGCATTTGCCGCCACACCGCCCTGAAACATCACCGGAAATTCAAGCTTTTTCCCCCTGGCCATGGAACTGATGAAATTCCTTGCAACCGCAAAGCACAATCCGGCAACGATATCATGGACCGGTGTGGCTATCTGCTGTAAATGGATCATATCGCTCTTGGCGAAAACACTGCATCTTCCTGCAATACGGGGGGGATTTTCAGATTTCAGGGCAAGTTCGCCGAATTCATTTTCAATGGAAACCCCGATTCTTTTTGCCTGCTGGTCAAGAAATGAACCGGTCCCGGCCGCGCATAAATTGTTCAGCTGGAAATCTGAGAGCCTGGAAACATTGCCTTCGGAAACTTCCATGAAAATAAGCTTCGAATCCTCTCCGCCCATTTCAATTATGGTTCTTGCTTCCGGATAGAGTATGGATACGGAAGTGGATTGGGCGATGATCTCATTGACATAATAGCCGCCAATCAGTTCGGAAGCAAGCTTACCTCCACTGCCTGTAAGTGAAAGGGTTGCAACAGAATATTGCCTGTATTCAGAAAGCACTCCCTCAAGCACCTCCCTCAGCCGGTGGAACGGCTTTCCATGACAGTAATCGTAACGGTCTTCGATGATCCTTTTCTCATCATCCATCAATACAGTGTTCAGTGATATGGATCCAATATCTATTCCCAGATGTAATCTGGCTCCTGCAGGATTCTCTTTATTTCTTTTCATAGATTGACGCTTTTGAAACGATTCATACCCCTCGGGTTTTTCATTATGCAAATGCGATGTATTAGGGTCCGATATTGCCGACAATGGCTTTCCTGATATCAGGGGTGATAATTTCACCGATACGCTGGGGGTCATCCTTGCCGATACCACGAATGGCATGAAACCCGGAAGTTTGCGGATCAATGATGAGGTAATATCCGGAATGCCCGAACCTTCCCGATACTTTTGATTCCATGATATCGCCTGATGCTGCAACCAAATATTTTTCCATATCAGTCGTTGTTTAATTATTCATTCAAATTTTAAACAGCCGGTTATCATTCATTTTCTTAAATGTTCCGGATTTCCGGAATTCTTGTTTTACGAGTTGCTTCTGCGATCTCATTGATCTCTTCCAGCATCTTTTTAGGAATGGGGACTTCCTGTTCCCGGTCCAAAAATTCCACACCCTTCATCCGTTCAATCTTTAAAAAAAGCTTCATAGGTTTTTCCATCCTGGTAAACATCAGGTTATCTGCCACCTCTTCCAAAACGCTGATCTCTTCTGCCAGGGCAGTGGTGCTTACCGCAAAAGCATAGGACCGGCTTTTGTCCTGCTGAAGATACTCCTTCAGTTTGTTCAGCATCATATGTTTATAAGTTCTGGAGAATAACAGCAAATTTAAGGCGGAGCCAAAAACCATGGTTCCCGGCCCGGACCTGGAAACCATACCTTCAGCAGTTGAAATAGCTTCGTCCCATAGTTCAGGCTTCACCATGTTGGCTTTTAGCGTATGACTGTCCGATTTTTTGCATCCCTCAACATGGGGATCAAATTCTATAAAAACGATCTTGCCGGGGTAATCGTCCAGTTCAATCTGATACAGCTTTTTCATAGCCGATTTTACAAGTTCCCCGGATGGGTACTGCAATGGAATCCCTACCAGTGAGCCTCCGGCTTTCAACCATGCGGCAACGATGGCAAATTCAATCAGTGGCTTTCCGCTTCCACCCGGACCGCTGATCAGTGTGGATGAGGGAATGGGTATTCCCTCGGGTAATAACTCATCAAACCATCCGATATTTGTTTTTAATCTGTCCATATTCATATTTTCTGCATTTAAAATTATTTTAATCGTTGAGGGGTCTTCATGATATTTTCAGTATCCTGTTCTGGGCAATTCTGGCGCTCTTTTCCGACACATAAGAATCCAGATTCATGTCGGGGACGAAGAGAATCGTGTTCCCGGCGAGGGAGTTAAACGCATTAACGGCATTGGCGGAGGTACAGCAGATATCGGAAACCGCCTTCAGACCCGGGATTTCCTGATTACGGTTTACCGGCACACCTTTACCCGGGCAGGCGGGCTTTTGGTGTGGTAACCAGCCGAATCTTTCCCGGTATGGATTGCATGAGCTCTGTGACATTCTTTCTGATTATGCTGAAATCGTTCCTCTCCATGAAAATCGGATTATTGGTTTCTTCGGATTCTCCAGGCTGGTGATAAAAAACCGCCTGGAAAGAATATAAAATAACAGCTCAGTCCGGCTGCAGGACCAGTTGTACCTGATTGAGACAGCCCGGGTTTTCAGGCACCCTTACGAGCCATGTATCCGCTTCTTTTTTTCCAACAGTGTTTCTCGGTCCTCCTTGTGGTCAGGGTCCGGTACAATTGCATCTACCGGACAAACCATGACGCATTGGGGCTCATCATAAAAACCGACACATTCCGTACACAGATCGGAATTAATCACATATATGAGGTCTCCTTCTGAAATGGCCTCATTGGGACATTCTGCAACGCATGCGGCGCAATTGATGCATTCGTCGGTAATTATTAGTGCCATAAGATATGTTTTTTAGAATAACCATATTTAAAAAAATCATTCCCCGGATTTATAAGATTCCCATATAACCAGCACCAGGGCCCCTGCTTTCGATTCAAAGGGACCGTGGCTTTCATGGGTCTCAAATTTCTGATAGGTACCTGCCCGGTACACTTTTCCCTCGCTGATATATTCTCCCTGGAGGAGAATGTGTTGTTCGGAAGTAACATGAGAGTGAGTAGCCATGTAAAATCCTTCAGGAAGTTTAAGAAGAACGGTCTTTGCCCCCTCATGGTCACGAAGAAGCATCTTTTTAGTGCCGTCAGGATATTCTGGTGCATCCTGCCAGTTAATTTTCCCGAACAGGTCAATATTTGTTGCCATTTTAAGTCCCTCCTTAATTTAAGTTAATTTAAACATTTACTTTAACCGTAAATTTCAAACTTCAGGAGCAGAGCAACCTGAGATTTGTCGTTTCAGGTATTCCGACCGGGTCGGAGAATTCATGATCCCGTCCCGCTGGCGGTGTGTTATTACCGGGAAATGCTCCGGATAAAAATCATATGGTCCTATCCAAATTTAATGAGAATATTCTCACAATACAAATTTATTTAGAATAAATTTAAATATGGGGCAGATTAGATAATTGATTATTTAAGTTTTCTAAACTCATCAATCATTAAAAAATTTATCTTTTTTTTCTGTTTATCGCATTTTCAATTTCATGCTTTTCATAATCACCCTATGTCTTCAATTAGCAGGCATTCTGTTTCTGAGGCGAAGCATGTTCCGGAAGAGTAATGTTTTTGCCGCCTTTTGAAGATAAAATTTGAGTCTCAGGAATAAAATTGTATATTTGCACGCCGAAATAAAAATATCACCTTTGCCCGGGCTAAGGTGAAGAAATGGCGAGGTAGCTCAGCTGGTTAGAGCGCATGATTCATAATCA
>JAFGWU010000092.1 GCA_016936975.1 Bacteroidales bacterium
AAAAAATTAAACGTATTTATTTTATCGGGTCCTGCCTTTCCATAGTTGTTAATTTTGACCATTGGAGGTAAGGATGGGCCGCTTTCAGGCTTTCCAGTTTTTTATCCCGTTCCTCCAGGAATTTATTATGGGCGGGCGTGCCGGTATGAACCGGTTTGTGCTGAAAATCCCTGAGAACCGCATCAAGTTTTCCGATCAACCCTGTCGTTTCAACTGAAAAGAAAGCAGAAGCAAATTTTTCCCGGATAACTCTTACGGCCAGGTCATTGGGATGAACCATGTCTTCAGCATAGAACCGGTAATCCCTTAATTCGTCCATGACAATCTCATAAGATGGAAAATAGAGGCAGCGATCGGGACACTGACTGCAGATCCGGTCCACGGCAAGCAATAGAGTTGATTTGCTGACCTGGTTCCCGTGGGCCCCATCCTTCAGATGCCGGACAGGACTGATGGTAAAAATAATTTTAAATTTTTCATTAACTTTTTTCAGCCTGTCAAACAGCAGTGAAAATTCTTCCACGATCGCCTCAGGGGTCAGCAATTCCCGGATGAATCCGGAGGAGGGAATTTTATGGCAGTTACAGACTACCTGGTTTGTTTCCCGATACCTGTATACATATGCAGTGCCAAAAGTTATGAGCAGATAATCTGCATTCCTGATCGTGCGTTTTCCCTCTCCGAAAGCCTGATTGATGTTTTGAAGGGCCCTTTTTTTATCGGGGTGGGAGAATCTGGTATAGTGGTCGAATGAAAAATAGAGACCATTATACTGGTTCATGTCATCCTCCGTATAAGCTTCCTTTTCAGCCAGGGCAATCAGGGATCTGTATACCGATAGGGGATTATAAATCACACCGAAAGGATTGACAGTGATGTCAAAAAGATAACGGTTAAGGTATGAGCCGATAGTTTCCGTAAAACAGGAACCCATCATAAGCATGGGCGTCCGGTGGTCAATTCTGAATGGATAATCAGAGACAGCTGCTTCCGTAAAAAATTTCATTTTTGAAAAACGTTTTCGGGAGTTGTAAATTTGTAACCGCAATTTAAACAAATTACGTCATGCAAAAAACCATCCACATATCTACTCCCGCACATAATGGCCTCTACGACATCACCCGGCAGGTGGAATCCATAGTCTCTGAATCCGGTATAAAGACCGGCATGGTAAATGTCTATGCGCAGGGCGCCACGGCGGCAATAATGGTCCAGGAAAATTGGGATGAATCGGTTCAGACCGATGTAGTAAACCTGCTAAAAAAATTGATACCCGAAGGGATCTGGGAACATGATCACCAGGATAATAACGGGGATGCCCATCTGAAGGCAGGTATCGTCGGACCCCAGGAAACCATTCCCATCGTAGTCGGAAAAATGGGATTGTCCACCTGGCAGAATATTTTCTTCTGTGAGTTTGACGGACCAAGGAGCAACCGCTCCATCCTGGTTACCGTGATGGGGGAGTAAGATTCAGCATATGTCTGCTGTTTCACCCGCAGAAGCCATGCGTAAGCGGTTCTGTCACCTGTATAACTATATCCCTTCTAAATGCTTCAGTTGCCCAATACCTGAAACGTCGGCGAGGCAATCCACAAGGTCAGCATTCATCCGGCCCCTGATGCGCACCATAACATTTTCATCTCCGCCGGTCAGAATCACAAGGTCTCTGATTCTTCCCTGCTTTTCCCTGGTAAGGATGGCCACATCCTCAGCGCCATCCTGTACCCTCAAAAGCAGGTTGTAGCCGTTATTCAGGTTATTGAGATCCACCTCCTCAACGAAATTCACCCGGCTGTTCAATTCTGTATCTTCAATGGCCACAATCTGCACAGATCTCATGGACCTGAGAAGCTGGCGCTCTTCGCTATCCATGTCTGCCGACGATCCGGCAATCCGCATCACGAATCCGGGGATGCGCAGAGCCACTACGCCCTTTTCTCCTTTATAATTATAGTAAAGGTTTTCCAGATCATAAGACTGAGCAAATGCAGTTATGCTGAAAGCTGCCAGAATTGCAGCGAATATTATTTTTTTCATGATTGCTGGCATTTAAGGTCTGTTGATAAGACGAACTTCCTGAGCAGATGTTACAGGAACAAGAAATAAAATTCCAAAAAGCAAATATGTGGGATTTGTGTTTTGAACCGTGAAATTTTCAGCAGGGATTGAACAGTTGGTGATTACATGTTAACCGGCATCATTAATCACCGGGTCCCCTTAAGGCATGTAATGTTTGCATGAGCTTATCATATCCTGCTTCCTTCACCGGGGAATCTTTGAATAACCTGGAATAGTGATCCCTGTCAAGATCGAACCACTCCTTTCTCTTCATTTTCATCAGCTCCCCTGATGGTCCGAATGCAGGCTCACTGTGCAAAACCGCCCTTTTATTCCATGGGCAGACTTCCTGACAGATATCACAACCGAACAAACGGTTCGACAACCGGGGCCTGAGATCTTCATCAATTTCCCCTTTGTTTGAAGTGGTCTGATAGGATATGCATTTACGGGCATCCAGGGTTCTGTTACCGAGTATGGCGTTGGTGGGACATGCTTCGATGCACCGGGTACAATCTCCGCAAAGGTCACCCCCAGGAGAGCGAAAGCAGTCGAGGTCCAGGTCGCAGATGATTTCACCGATGAATACGAAAGATCCCAGCTCCGGGGAGATGAGCAGTGAATTCTTCCCGACCCATCCCAGTCCGGCCTTCCGTGCCCAGGACTTCTCCAACACCGGGGCCGAGTCCACAAAGATCCTCCCAGAGACGCGACCATAATTTTTGTTGATGAAACCGAACAATTGCCGGAGCTTATCCTTCATCACAGTATGATAGTCCTTACCGTAGGCATATTTGGAGATGACCGGGGCCGCGGAATCTTCCTGGCGCTTGTCGGTATAATAATTGAGAAGGACGGAGATCACGCTTTTTGCCCCTTCAAATAGCATGGCAGGATCCAACCGTTTCTCAAAATTACGGGCCATGTAATCCATCCGGGCATGGTACCCCTGGTCGAGCCACTTCTTTAATCTCACCCCATCATCTTTCAGAGGTTCAACCCTGCAAAATCCGCAGTCGGCAAATCCCAGCCGCAGTGCTTCGGCCCTGATCGCCGCAGATATTTCTTTGGTACTCCTGTCCATTGAGATTCGAAATATATCAGAATTTCAGGAGAATTGAACCTTCTGTCTTACAAAAATCCCAGTTCCAGTTTTGCCTCATCCGACAGCATGGACTTATCCCATGGCGGATCAAAGACCAGGTTGATGATGACCTTCTTGATTCCTTCAACCGTTCCCACACTGTTCTCAACATCCATCAGCAGCATGTCGGCGACCGGACAGTTCGGAGCCGTCAGGGTCATGGTAATGTTGGCCTCCCCGTTATCGGTCACATCGATCTGGTATATCAATCCCAGGTCATATACATTGACAGGGATCTCCGGATCATAAACCTTTTTCAGGGCCTCGACTATTTTGCTTTCCGTTTCCAATATATCCATAACAAAATTTCTTTCATGTTTTATAGCCTGAATAATCCTGAATCCGTGATCAATTGCCGGTAACAATAGCAGAACTGTTAATCAGAAATCCGGACATATTAAGTTAGATCAATCAGAGTCCTCATTACCCAGTCGCCAGCTGGATACTTCTATTTCAAGCGAATCACCCAGCTATATGAAGAATCAGACCCTGCACCCTGTACCCTGCACCCTGCACCCTG
>JAFGWU010000093.1 GCA_016936975.1 Bacteroidales bacterium
AATTCTTAAATTTTAAATCGTTGACCGGTGTTCGATATGCACCCGGACTTTACGGAATTATTTTCCATGCAAAGCATTATGTGGCTGCATAAACCCTGAACCAGTAAGCAGTAAACACTAGGCAGTAGGCAGTGGGCAGTAGGCAGTAAGATCAACGATTTTTGGCAGTTTACTCAGCTATATGAAGAATCAGGACCCTGCACCCTGCATCCTGCACCCTGAACCGTCCGCCGAAGTTTTAACGAAGGCGGAAACCCTGAACCGGGAACCCTAACACGCCATGTTTAGAATGGCTACGTCACGCTCTGCCTGATCCCCACATAATATAGATCAAACCCGCCCTTGCCACCCGGACGGTCGGAAGAAAATATCATCAGGGTGTTTTCAAAATCATACAACCTGATGGTTATCGGACGGTATTCATCATACTCCGTATTTATTTTTTCACCAAAATTCTTTGGTGAACCCCATCCCTCCTCATCATGCAGGGAATAGTATAAATCGTATCCGCCAAAACCGCCCTCACGGTCCGATGCAAATACCAGCAACCGGCCGTTAACGAACGGACATTTGTCATTCGCCTGCGAATTGAGCGACAACGCATCCGGATTTGTTCCCGGATCGGTTTGAAACAGATCCTGCCAATCATTAAACGACGGAAGTGCAACCTCGTAAATGTCATAATCGCCCGACTGGTCGGAACAGAAAAGGATCGATTCGATCTTCCCGATATCCAGCCCCCATTCATCACAGCAGTAAAATCCTTCCCCGTAAAAAGAGGGATATAACTCATTGGCATTGAGATCAAGGAAGGGAACGGTACCAACCTCAGTGAGTGTGTTGACGGTTGTATCCGAGGTATAACCCATTTCAGCGCAGATATATTTAATATCATAATCCCCTGCTTCATCCGTAGCCCACATGAGGAGATCGGTCCAGAGAACTTTGGAATAACTGATCTCATCCCGGTAACCGATAGAGTAGGGACCCAGTTCGTTAAACGGGGTGTTGATGGAATCAAACATCTGCCCCAGGAAACCATAACGCTCATAAAACCAGTATTCATCGAATGTCTCTTCAAAATCACCGGTGCCGACACTCAGGGTTCCCTGGTCTTTGTTCCAGTGAATATACAGGTCTTCCCCTATGATATCAAAAGTCCCTCCCTCACTTTTCCGGTTCGATGAAAAATGAAACAGGTTCCTGTAAAAAATATAAGGTGCCGTTAGATTGTAATCGTCGTATTCCGAATTGACATCCGACAGGTTTACCGGGTAATCCGGGAACTTCCCGGTGTTGTATTTATAACCGTACCACGGACATCCCGTCATAACGATAACCAGGATGAACAATATGACGATCTTTTTCATTTTTTTTGATGATTTGTTCACTCATTAAGACGGAATATCATCCCCTTTGGTTGTGTTCCCCCTCTTCCTCCTCCTGCTGGACAGTGAATAACTCAAAAGCGAGATTGGTCTGTTCGGGATCGCCCAGCACATAGACGATGTCATCAGGCAGGAAGACCGTTTCCGGCTCGGGATGCTCAATGACCTTGGTGCCCCTCCTGATGGCCAGCAGGGTTACGCCACTCTTTCTTCGTAACTGGATATCCAGAAGGGATTTCCCCTCGGCTTCAGAACCGGCCTCGACATGGACTGCAGAGATGCTTACGTTCGGGAACTCGTCCAGGATGGTGGGCTGATTGATCATGTCTCTTTTTGTAAAGTCCCCCAGGTTCACGTTCCTGACATGCGCCAGGATCCGGTTAACATCCCTGTGCGTGTAAAGCCTTTGAACCAGTACCCGGTTGAACAGGTCGATGGCGATTTCCAGCTTCTCGGGCATCACCTGGTCGGCACCCAGTTTGTAAAGCTGTTCGACATGCTCTATATGTTTGGCCCTTGCAATGATGTGGGCACCCTTGTTCAGCTTCCTTATTTTTTCAATGATGGCCATCGAAGGGATAAGACTGCCGACCGACACAACCACAATGTCGGCCCTGTTGGCATGCGCCTTCAGCAGTACGGGTTCATTCACGGCATCCCCGTAAACAACAGTGTCCCCCTCATTCATTTTTTCTTTGGCAATCATGGGATCGAATATGATCGATACATGGTGGATATCGTTGTATTTTGCCATCTGTGAGAGTTTCAGGGCACTGTTATCCTTGCCGATGATCACAAGATGGTTTTGCAGTTCGGGTATGTCAATCTCCTTCAGGGGAAACAGCCCGTTGACCAGGAATTTCGGAAGGGGCAATTTCAGCAGGATATTTGCAAGTGGCAGGGAAGCCTGCATCAGGAAAGGGGTCAGCGCCATGGTTATCACGGCAACAGCCAGGAAGAGCTGGTAGTAGAAATCGGAAAGCAGGGCGTTCTGAAACCCGATTTTTGCCAGTACGAAAGAGAATTCCCCCACCTGGCAGAGGGCCAGCCCAACCAGGACCGTTCCGCGGAAGGTGTGCCCGAGAATGAATCCGGTACCCCCGGCAATGACAGTTTTCAGTACAATGACCAGCAAGATGCTGATAAAAACAAGCTGGAAGTTTTCAAGAACAAAGGAGAGATCCAGTAACATGCCCATCGACACGAAAAAGAAACTGGTAAAAACATCCTTTAAAGGGATGAGATTGCCGAAAGCATTGTGACTGTATTCCGATTCGGAAACCATTAAACCCGCCAGGAAGGCCCCGAACGCGAGCGACATGCCCAGCCTGGAGGTCAGCAGGGCAATGCCCAGACAGATAAGCAGGATGCTCATGAAAAAGAGCTCCTCGTTTTTTGTCCGGGCAATCCATTCGAGCAGTTTTGGTAACAACCATTTATTGCCTGCATAAACAAGACCGATAATAAAAATCGCTTTGAGAAACAGGAGCAGTAATTCCCTGGAAATATTCATAGATTCTTTTCCCAGGAAATCGGCGAATAATAATAGCGGCACCAGCATTATATCCTGGAATATCAGGATGCCCACCACGGTTCGCCCGTAGTTTGAACTGATCTCCGAACGTTCCTGCAGCAGTTTCAGAACCAGTGCCGAACTGCTGAGCGCGACAAGGAATCCTATGAAAAGACCGCTCTGCCAATTTAAATCATAAAAATAGGAAACAACGAAAAATATTCCGGCCGTGACAAACACCTGTATAAATCCCCCGACGAATACGATCCTTCTGATTTTCAGAAGATGCTTCAGGGAGAACTCCAGGCCGATGGTGAACAGCAGTAAAATAACCCCGATTTCAGCCAGGAGCTCCAGCTCGTGCTGTGTTTTGATCAGCCCGAGAAGATGGGGCCCGGCAATGATGCCCGTCAGCAGGTATCCGACCACCGTAGGTACTTTGATCCGGGTGAATACCAGGTTTACAAAGGTCGAGAGCAGGAAAATAATGACAATATGCTTGAGAATCTCCAGGTCCATCGGTTGCGGAATAAATTCTCATGAAAGATAATAATGTTTTATCTAAAACAGCACTCCGGATTATAACGAAAGACAGCTTCTGGGAAAACCTAACGGAGAGCGGATATCTCCGCGGAACGGACTGAAGGACGGAACACAACCTTCCGGTCCTGCACATCGATCTCTACATGCATCCCCGGTTTAACGGTTTCATTCAGCAAAGCAACGGAGAGACCGTCGATAATCTTTTTCTGAATCAACCGTTTCAGGGGCCGGGCGCCAAATTGCAGGTCAAATCCTTCTTGCTTCAGGTAATCGATGGTGGCATCGGTTACGGTAAAGGAGATATCCTGCCTCGATAGCACCTTCTTTAACAGGTTGAGCTGGATGTGAATGATTCCCTCCATGTTCTCCATGGTCAGCGGCCGGAACATGACCAGTTCATCAATACGGTTGAGAAACTCCGGCCTCAGGCTCTTTTTGAGAAGTTCAAAGACCCGGTTGCGGGTTTGCTCAAATACGGGTCCCAGTTCCGATTCTTTCGCGGCTTCAAAACTTTCCCTGATCAGTTCCGAACCCAGGTTGGAGGTCATGATGATAATGGTATTTTTGAAGCTGGCCACACGCCCCTTATTATCGGTCAGCCTTCCGTCCTCCAGAACCTGGAGCAGGATATTGAAGGTATCCGGATGGGCTTTTTCAATCTCATCCAGCAGGATCACCGAGTAGGGTTTTCTCCTGACAGCTTCGGTCAGCTGTCCCCCTTCATCATAGCCTACGTATCCGGGAGGAGCCCCTACAAGCCGGGATACGGCATGGCGCTCCTGGTATTCACTCATATCGATGCGAGTCATGAGTCCCTCATCGTTGAACAGGTATTCGGCAAGCGCCCTGGCAAGTTCTGTTTTCCCCACCCCGGTGGTTCCCAGGAACAGGAACGATCCGATCGGCCGGCGCTCGTCGGAGAGCCCTGTCCGGCTGCGCCTGATGGCAGAGGAAACCGCTTCGATGGCTTCATCCTGTCCTACCACGCGCTTGCTTAACTCTGCTTCGATATGCAGGAGCTTTTCCCTGTCGCTCTGCAGCATCCGGGAAACAGGGATGCCGGTCCACCGCGATACCACATCGGCAATATCCTCGGCAGTGATCTCCTCCCTCACCAGCCGTTTGCC